>JBGOUJ010000139.1:0-14068 GCA_041477005.1 Terriglobia bacterium
CGAAGAGACCCACGAGATGGACGAAGACTACCTCCGCGCCCTCTGTTACGCCATGCCGCCCACGGCCGGCGAAGGCATCGGCATCGACCGCCTGACCATGCTCCTGACCAACTCCCGAACCATCCGCGACGTGATCCTGTTCCCTCTGCTGCGCCCCGAAGGCGAGATCGGTATCGCGGAACAACTGCGAAAACTCGAAGAAGGAACCACAGATGAACACAGATGAACACAGATCGAAAAACGGCTTCAGATCCGTGTTCATCTGTGTTCATCTGTGGTTCCAATTCGGTTAAATGCCCGTTGAGCTATTCATTGCCCGCCGCTATCTTCGCGCCAAGCGCAAGCAGGCGGTGATTTCCGTGATTACGGCCATCTCGACCGTCGGGGTGGCGGCTGGCGTGATGGCGCTGATTGTGGCGCTGGCCATCAACAACGGTTTCCAGCAGGAGCTGCAGGCTCATTTGCTCGGCGCGACTTCCCACGTCAACCTGATGGAAATCGAGCGCGGAAACGGCATCGACCACTGGGGAGCTTTCCTGGAGCGCTTTAGAAAGGCGCCGCACGTGGTGGCCATCGCCCCGGTGCTCTACGGCCAGGTCATGATCTCCGGGCCGATCCAGGCAAAGGGAGCCGTGCTGAAGGGCATTGACCCGGCGGCCGAGCTGAAGGTGGGCGATCTGCTGCGCAGCATCAAGCAGGGGTCACTCGCGGCGCTGCGCGACGATCAGCCCATTCCAGGGCTTATCGTCGGCAAGCGCCTGGCCGACGAGGCGGGCCTGCGGCTCGGAATGCGGGTGAACGTGATGAGCCCGCAGGGCGAGATGACCCCGTTCGGCGCCATCCCCACTTACAAGCCGTTCCGCGTGGTCGCTCTGTTTGATTCCGGCTTCTACGATTTCGATTCCCTGTGGACCTTCACCACCTTGAGGGCCGCGCAGCGGACGCTTTCCCTCGGCGACGTGATCAACGCCGTCGAGTTCAAGCTGGACGACCTGCATCGGGCCGAGGAGGTCAGCAAGGAGATCGAGAAGATCGCCGGATCGCATTTCTCGACCACCACCTGGATGGAGCAGAACCGGGCCCTGCTGCACGCGCTCAACATGGAGCGCATCGTCACCGTGGTCACGATCGGCCTGATCGAGATGGTGGCGGCGCTCAACATTTTGATCTCGCTGGTGATGATGGTGATGGAGAAATACCGCGACATCGCCATCCTCATTTCCATGGGCATGCGGCGCGAGCAGATCCGCAAGGTGTTCATGTTCCAGGGAACGATGATCGGGATCTCCGGCACGGCGATCGGCCTCGCCCTGGGTTACACGCTGAGCTGGCTCGGAGAGCGCTACCACTGGATTCGCCTCGACGCGGACGTCTACGGCCTGAGCTACGTCCCCTTCCAGGCCCACGCCTGGGACGGCGCGTGGGTCGCGGCGGCGGCCGTGCTAGTGAGCTTCCTGGCAACCATCTACCCCGCGAACAGCGCCACGCGGATTACGCCGGTGGAGGTGTTGCGGTACGAGTAACTCGGCGGGCTCCGGCCCACGATCAACTATCTACGATCCACGATCCAGTTTCTCCAGCCACGCCCGCACGATCGGCCGCGCTGCTGACGGGATGCGGTGGCCGCCCTCCAGCATGTGAAACTCCACGTCGGCGATTCGCTTCCGCAGCCGCTCCGGATAAAGCTCCGTGACTGCCGGCGGGTAGAACTCGTCTTCCCGCGTGGTGATGTGGAGCGCGGCGGCGCGCGTCGCCTGGTAGGGCCCTTCCTCCCAGTCGCCGGGAATGCCGCCGCAGATGGCGACGACCCCGCGCACCGCGTCGGTGTGGGTGCAGAGGAAGCGGTAGTTGAGCGAAACCGACTGGGAGAAACCGACGAGAACGGTGCGGGCCGGCGGTAGGCCGACCTCCTCGATTACCTTCAGGATCATCTCGTGGTGCAGGCGCCGGGAATCCTGGGCCTCGTAGCGCGTGGTCCAGTGGAACGCCACGCTGGAGCGCGCCTGGTCCTTCTCATTCGCCCAAAGCTGATACGGACCCTCGAGTGAAGCGATATAGTGCTCCGCGCCCACGAGCGGCGCCGTGAGCTGCAACATTTTCTCCGGCGTCATGGCGTGGCCGTGCAGGGTGACGATCAGCAACGGGCTCGCCGCCGGCCGCTCGGGGGTCCACAGCCGATACCGGCAGCGCAGCGGCAGCAAAAAGCTTCTCTTCCCGGCTCGCTCCAGGTCCACGTTTTCTAGGGTACCGTATACCTTATGAAAAACTTTGTGTTGCTCTGCGCGATGGCCGTTTCCGCCTTCGCGCAGCCGAAATATGACGTCAAGGCCCATTACAAGAAGGCGGAGTACATGGTCCCCATGCGGGATGGCGTCCGGCTTAACACCTCCGTCTACACGCCGCGCAAGTCCTCCGAGAAGCTGCCCTTCCTGCTCTTCCGCACGCCCTACGGCACCGGCCCCTACGGCCCCAATGAGTACCGGGCCCATCTCGGCCCCTCGGCGCACTCGTTCGAATTCGAGGAAGAGGGCTTCCTCTTCGTCTTCCAGGACGTTCGCGGCAAATTCAAATCCGAAGGCCAGTTCACGGTGATGCGGCCTCACCGGTGGAACAAAACCGGGGGCGCAACCGACGAATCGAGCGACACCTACGACACCATCGAGTGGCTGCTGAAGAACATCCCCAATAACAACGGCCGGGCCGGAATGATCGGGACCTCCTATCCCGGCTTCCAGGTCGTGTACGGCATGATCGACGCCCACCCGGCGCTCAAGGCCGCCTCGCCCCAAGCCTCCCCGGCGGACATGTTCTTCGGCGACGACTTTCACCACAACGGCGCTTTCCGCCTGATGTACACCTTCGGCTGGCTCTCGACCAACGCCCGCGCCCGCCAGGGACCATCCGATAAGGATTCGCAGCGCTTCGATCCCGGCACGCCCGACGGCTACCGGTGGTTTCGCGACCTGGGGCCGCTCTCCAACGCCAACAAGCTCTATTTCCACGGCCAGGTGCCGGAGTGGAACAACTACATGGAGCACCCCAACTACGACGAGTTCTGGCAGCAGCAGAACGTGCCCCAATACTTGAAGAACATCACTCTTCCCGTGCTGAACGTCGCCGGCTGGTTCGACGCCGAAGATTTCTACGGTCCGATGAGCATCTACCAGGAAATCGAGCGCGCCACGCCGAACAACCAGAGCATCCTGGTGGTGGGACCCTTCAGCCACGGCGGCTGGAACGGCCATCCGGACGGCAATTCTTTCGGGAATATCCGCTTCGCCGGCTCGCCCGCCGTCTACTTCCGCGCCAAGGTGCAGTTTCCGTTCTTCCGCTATCACCTGAAGCAGAAAGGCGAGCTCCACCTGCCGGAAGCGCTGGTCTACGAGACCGGCTCCAACCAGTGGCGCTCCTACGATCACTGGCCGCCCCGCGGCAAGACCGCCGACCGCAGCCTCTATCTCCGCGCCGGCGGGAAGCTGAGCTTCGATCCGCCGCCGGAAGCGGGCGCCGACGCTTTCGATTCCTACGTGAGCGACCCCTCGAAACCGGTGCCGTTCTCGGCCGAAACGCGTTTTTCCCAGGGCGCCCTCTGGATGGTCGAAGACCAGCGCTTCGCAGCGATGCGGCCCGACGTGTTGGTCTACGAGACCCCCGCGCTCGGCGAGGACGTCACCGTCGCCGGACACCTCATCGCCAAGCTCTATGCCGCGACCTCCGGCACCGATTCCGATTTCGTCGTCAAGCTGATCGATGTGTATCCGGGGAACGCCCCGGACAACGATCCCAACCCCGCCGGCATCCGCATGGGAGATTTTCAAATGCTGCTCTCGGGCGAGGTGTTCCGGGCGAAGTACCGTCACAGCTTCAGCAAGCCCGAGCCGCTCGTCCCCAACCAGGCCACCCCGATCGAGATCGATCTGCGGGACAAGAACCACCGGTTTCTGAAGGGCCACAAGATGATGGTCCAGGTCCAGAGCACCTGGTTCCCCGTAATCGACCGGAACCCGCAGAAGTTCCTCAACATTTACAACGCTAGCGAGGCGGACTACCAGAAAGCGGTGCAGAGGGTCTACCGGTCCAAGGAATTTCCATCCCACGTGGCGCTGTCCATAATAGAAAGCGCGGCCCCCGGCGGCGCCGCTTCCCGGGTTCAGTAGGCAACGGTGGCGGGGCGCCGCAGCCTTTGGGGTGAGCCATGCGAGTCCTCGTCATCGGTGGAACCGGTTTCATCGGCCCGTTCGTTGTGGCTGAGCTCGAGCGTCGCGGCCACGAAGTGACCGTCTTCCGTCGCGGCCAGACGGCCGGCGGTCTGCCGCCTTCGGTGCATCTCTCCGAGTCGGAACCGTCCTCGGAGTTCGAATGAACCAGCAAAATCGCGCAGGCCGCCGGATGGCGCGGCGAGGTGATCTTGCTGCCGAAGGAACGCGCGCTGGCGCACCTGCAGCTTCCGGGCAATTTCGGGCAGCACTGGGCGGTCGATTCCCGGCGCACATCAATCAAGCGAGGCCCGGCCCCCCGGGCACAAGGCTTGGCCCCGGGGATCTCCAGTTCCCCGGGCCGAAGCGCGTCCCGAGGGGCCGGTACGGGCCCCACTGACTCCCGAGCTCAAACCCCGAGCCCAACTGCAGAGGGCGCCCGTTGCCTCAGCGGCACAAAGTCGCGCTTGGCCGCGCCCAGGTACACCTGGCGGGGCCGCGCGATCTTCTGTGCCGGATCCTGCAGCATCTCCTGCCACTGCGCCAGCCACCCTGCTGTGCGCGGAATGGCGAACAGCACCGTGAACATGTCGGGGCTGAAGCCCATCGCCTGGTAGATGATGCCCGAGTAGAAGTCCACGTTGGGATACAGCTTCCGCGTGACGAAGTATTCGTCTTTAAGGGCGATCTTCTCGAGATCCAGGGCAATGTCCAGCTTCGGATTACGCCCGGTGACCTCGAAGACCTCCTCGGCGATCTGCTTGATGATCCTCGCCCGCGGGTCGTAGTTCTTATAGACCCGGTGGCCGAAGCCCATCAGCTTGCACTCGCCAGCCTTGACCTTTTGGATGAATTCCGGAATGTGTTTCTTCGATCCGATCTGGTCGAGCATCTGCAGAACGGCTTCGTTGGCGCCTCCGTGCAGCGGCCCGTAGAGCGCCGCCGCCGCAGCAGCCGTGGTCACGAAGGGGTCCGAGTGGGCGCTGCCGACGCTGCGCATGGCGTTGGTCGAACAGTTCTGCTCGTGATCCAGGTGCAGGATGAACAGAACATTGAGGGCGCGGGCCAGCACCGGGTTCGGGATGTACTTGAGCTCGGTCATCTTCCACAGCATGTTCATGAAGTTCTCGGTGTAGCTCAGCCCATTGTCCGGGTAGACGTAGGGCAGGCCCAGGCTGTGCCGGTAGGCGTAGGCGGCCAGGGTCGGCATCTTCCCGATCAGTCGCAGGATCTGAAGCTGCCGCACTTTCGGATCAAAAATGTTCTTGGCGTCGGGATAGAACGTGGAGAGCGCGGCGACCGTGCTCACCAGCATGCCCATCGGATGAGCGTCGTGATGGAAACCGTCCATGAACTTCTTGATATTTTCGTGGATCATCGTGTGGTGAGTGATCTGGTCCTCCCACACCTTGAGTTGCTGCTGGTCGGGCAGCTCGCCGAACAAAACCAGAAAGGCCACTTCCGGAAAACTGCACTTCTCCGCGAGTTGCTCGATCGGATAGCCGCGATAGAGGAGGACGCCGCGGTCGCCGTCAATGAAGGTGACGCGGCTCTCGCAGGAGGCCGTGTTGGTGAAGGCCGGGTCGTAGCTCATGAGCCCGAAGTCGTCGGCCGAGGTCTTGATCTGGCGCAGATCCATCGTGCGAATCGCGCCGTTTTGGATGGGGACTTTGTAGGATTTAGAAGTCCGTTGGTCTTCGATGAGAAGGAAGTTCGTATCCATCGGGTGCTCCTTTCCTGGGCTCGATTATAGGGTCGGAGAAGGGTGATTACAATAAATTTTTATCACAACAATTTGGATTATTTATATAAGATTGCTGCGGTTTCCACGCTGCCCATTGAAAAAGAAAGGGTTATGCCTCGGTATAATCAGAGCCATGCCCCGCAGGATCGCTGGGGTTTGGCCCGGGGTTTGGCTTGGCGCTTGGCTGTGGCTGGCCGTGGCTGGATGGGCGGTGGCGCAAGCCCCAGCGCCGCCTAACGCCGCACTGCTGGCGCGGATCAAACAGCGCATGGCGGCCAACCTGGAGCGGGCGCCGAACTACACCTGCCTGGAAACCATCGAGCGATCGCAGCTTCTGGTTTCACCGCCTATGGAGGTGTCGGACGCCGTGAGGCTGGAAGTGGCGCTGGTCGACGGCAAGGAGCTTTTTTCGTGGCCTGGCGCCGGACGGTTCGAGGAGAAGTCTATCGGTGAGATGGTGGGTGGCGGCACTACCACCAGTGGCGACTTCGCCATCCACGCCCGGACCATTTTTCTCTCGGGTGCGCCGACGTTCCAGTATGCCGGTGAGGAGCTCCGCAGAGGCCGGCCGGCCGTGCGTTACGATTACCGTGTCTCCCGCTTGCTCAGCGGCTACCGGATGAAGATTGGGGAAAAGAACGGGATCGTCGCCCAGCGCGGCTCGTTCTGGGCCGACCGCGAGACTCTCGATCTGATCCGCCTCGAGGTGTATGCAGAGGAGATCCCGTCGGATCTGGAAGTCTCCACTGCGGTCACCGAGCTCGAGTACGCGAACGTTCGGGTAGGCAGCTCCGATTTTCTGCTTCCCAGGAGCGTGGACTTCCTGCTGAAGCACACCTCGGGCGCCGAAAGCCACAACCGAACCGAGTTCACCCGTTGCCGCCAGTACGTCGGCGAGGCCAGTGTATCGTTTGAGGACACGTCCGAGCGGCCCCAGGCGGCCGAGAAGCAGGTCGGCCGCATGGAGCTCGATCCAGGCCTTTCGTTTGAGATCCAGCTCAAGACGCCGATCGATTCCAGGAAGGCTGCGGTGGGCGATCCGATTACCGCGACCTTGCAGGAGCCGGTGAAAGAAGAGGGGAAACGGCTCGTTCCTAAAGGCGCGGTGCTCAACGGCCGCATCCGGCGCCTGGAGCGGCATAAGGGGAAGGTGGATTTCTTCCTGGTGGGGCTGGAGCTGGACGGTCTCGAATTCGGAGACCGGCAGGCGCGATTCTTCGGCGTGATGGAACAGATCGGGCCGAAGCCCTCGTCGGTGGAGAGTCGAGGCGTCTACGGCCGTTATGGCCGTGGTGTGAGCGCGCCCCAAGCTGCCTTCGCAAACATCGTGCAGGACGCCCCGGGCATCGGCGCGTTCGTGGTGAAGGGCGACCGGCTGCGCCTTCCGGCCGGATTGCGCATGCGCTGGGTCACTGCACCTGCGGATACAGAGCCACCGTCTCCTTGATGACCTTTTCCGCCGCGCCGGTTCCGTAGGGCGTCCGCTGCACCTCGTAGCCGCCGTAGCGATACTCGGACCCGATCGGCATATAGTCGCCGCCGGCGCCGCTCGAGTAGCCGCAGAACATCGTCACCGCATAGGGCGAAGCCTTCTTGATCGCTGCGCCAATCTCGGCGAACGGCTCGCCAGGCATGGCCACGATCGCCACGTCGCCGATGCGCAGCATTTGCAGTTCGACCGGCAGCGGCGTGGGATCCGGCGGCCGCTTCCATTCAGCCAGCAGGTCGGCGAAGCGCCGCAGCCGGGCTTCGGCCTGGTGCTTCTTCCAAGGGTCACCGGAGGCCTTGGCGGCTTCCACTTTCTTTTCCGCGTCGGCCACCAGGCTCGCCATCTCGTCGATCTCCTGCGGCGAATACTTGCGCCGGGGAACTTCGATGGTCTTGGTCGCAAACTTCAGCGTTGCCTCCCGCGGCCCCGAGACTCGCCAGTACTGCTTGGCCTGGTAGGCGCTCGACTCGACGAAGCCCTCGAAGCGCGGCTCACGCTTGACGGTTTCAATCCCCAAAGCGACAGCGGCGGCTTCATGGCCGAGGATGGCGCCCAGCCGATGGGCGACGCTCAAGTCACCCGTGAAGCCCTCGACCGGACCCTGGTTGCCGGCCGCTCCTTGAAAGTAGAGGCACCTGGCCGGCGGCAGGGCCTGCTCGACCGCCCGGCGCATGGCGCCGATCCAGTCCGGCGAGAGCAGCTTGTTCTCGAAAGCGAGGACCGTCCCGTGGCATTGGAAGTTGGCCAGGATGGCCAGCGGCTTGCCCTGCGCGTCATCGATGCGAATCACGACCAGCTCGCGATCCACGAACCCGTCGGGATTCCGCCCCACCGCCGCGGGCATGTCACCGTTGGCGCGGACGCGGCGATTGATATTGATGGTCCCGACGCCGCGGCCGCCGTAAAGGTGGGCGGGCTGCAACCTGGAATTGGCTTCGAAGATCGCTCCGACGACTTTGTCGGCCAGTCCGGCCCGGTAGGTCTGGAGCATTTTCTGTTGCTGGGAAAGATCCACGCCCAGCGGCCCTTTGGCGGTCGTGACATAGGGGCCGGCGTGCGTGTGGGTCGCCGCCAGCCGGATGTGCGCCGCAGGAATGCCCGTCAGCTTGGACGCCCGCGCGATCACGTCTTCCTGGTCGGTGACGAACAGGGCGTCAATGTCCACCATCGCGAACTTCTGCCGGCCATCAGAGAGCACGAGGGCAGTGGCGTACATGCCGATGGGGTCGATGCCCACAGCCTCCACGTGCGTCTGCGAGCCCCAGTTCAGGTGGGCGATGCCGACCGGCGGCGTGATGGCGGCGCGCGCCACCCCGGCCAGCAGGCCGGAGGGCGGCGAGTCTTTGGGTCCCTGCTCGACCAGGTCAGCGAACAGGAGAGAAACACCTGCCAGAAACAGAGCAATCTTCTTCATACGCAAACAACCGCTCCCTCGGACCCAACAGAAGCCCTGAAAAAATCGAATTGGGCCGCGAATCAACGCGAATGCACGCGAATAAAAGCGTTGTCTTTGTTCGCGTTTATTCCCGTTCATTCGCGGCCATGATTCATTCGCGTCGCGGCTCGGGGAAAAATGCCGATCTCACGCAAAGACGCCAAGTACGCCAAGAAAAACCTGTGTGTATCCTTTGCGCTCTTTGCGCCTTTGCGCGAAATCTTCCGGGCGGTTCGATTCTCTTACGGCTTCTCAGCAAGTGGTTTCACGAAGCTCTTACTACCTCCGCGATCGCCTGCTCCAGGATCTCGAGCATTCGGTCCAGGTCTTCCCGGCCGATGATCAGCGCCGGCGCGAGGGCGAACCAATCGGGGTCGGAGCGGACGATCAGTCCTAACTCGAGCGCCCGCTTCCCGATCTGCCGGCCGAGGGGCCGCGTGATCTCCACGCCTCGCAGCATCCCCTTGCCGCGCACTTCCCCGACGATGCCGAACTTTCGCAGCCCCTCCAGCCGTTGCGCCAGGTATTCGCCTGTCTCGCGGGCCCGGGCCGGAACCTTGCACTCGACGAGCTCCGTGATGGCGGCGATGCCGGCGGCGCAGCTCAGCGGGTTGCCGCCGAAGGTGTGGCCGTGGGAAAACTCGATGCCTTCCTCGGGCTCGCCCCAGAACGCCTTGGCCAGCCGGTCGCTCGCGATCATGGCCGAGAGCGGCCCGTAGCCGCCGCCCATTCCCTTGCCGACGCAAAGAATGTCCGGCACGGTTTTGAAGGTCTGGGCGGCGAACATCTCGCCGGTGCGGCCGAAGCCGGTGATGATCTCGTCGAAAATCAGCAGGACGTTGTGCCGGTCGCAGATCGCCCGCAGCTCGGGCAGATACGGGCCGGGCGGCGTGATGATACCGCCGGTGTTGGTGATCGGCTCGACGATGATCGCGGCGACGGTGTCGGCGCCTTCCATTTTGATGGTGTCTTCGACCGTGCGGGCGCAGAACACGTCGCAGCTCGGGTACTCCTTTTCGAACGGGCAGCGGTAGCAGTGGGGCGGGTGGACGCGAATGAAGTTCGCGAGCAGCGGCTCATAAAGCCCCCGCCGTGCGGCCAGGCCCGTGGCGCCGAGCGCGCCGAGTGTCGCCCCGTGGTAGCCGCGGTAGCGTGAGATGAACTTGTGCTTCCGCGGATGGCCCGTCTGGCGGTGGTATTGCAGGGTGAACTTCAAGGCCGCTTCGATGGCCTCCGAGCCGCCGCTCAGCAGCTTGATGGTCTTCAAATCGCCCGGAGTGATTTCGCCCAGCAGCCGCACCAGCTCGAGCGCCGGCGCCGAGGTGCCGTGCATGGGCGGCGCAAAGGTCAGGGTGTCGAGCTGCCGCTTCACGGCCTCGATAATGCGCGGATGGCCGTGGCCCAGGTTGGCGACAAAGATGCCGGAGATGCCGTCCAGGTACTCCTTGCCGTTGACGTCCCAGTAGCGCACGCCTTCCGCCCGCGCCATCACCAGCGGCTCCTCAACAAAAGCTTTCATCTGGCGGAAATCGACCAGCAGATGGGGCAGCGCGTCAAGTAGGTCCACGCCGACTTGTGTTTTCATGGGCGCCTCCTCACGAATCCCGATGACTTACCGCAGGATACCGCCTCATTGTCACTCGAACGGGGCGGAAACTTCAAGGCGAGCGGCACGGCCAAACTGCGACCGCTCTGCCCTCGGCCGCCACTGCTACAATCTCGCTATGCTCAAGCTGCTGTTTTGCACGTTTGTATTTGTGGCGGTGGCCCGGGCGGGGGACCGGCCTACGGGGCGGCCCCTGGCAGGCCGCTCGGTGGTGTGGGCGCGCAATGGCATGGTCGCGACCAGCCAGCCGCTGGCCGTCGACGCCGGCCTGCAAATCCTGCGGCAGGGCGGCAACGCCGTCGATGCCGCCGTGGCGGCGGCGGCCATGTTGGCCGTGGTCGAGCCGATGTCCACGGGCCTGGGCGGGGACATGTTCGCGCTCGTCTACCAGGCCCGCACCGGAGAGCTGAAAGGCCTCAACGGCAGCGGCTATTCGCCGAAGGCCGTCAATCGCGATTTCTTCCTGAGCAAGAACTTGTCGGAGATCCCGATGTACGGGCCGTTTTCGGTCACCACGCCGGGCACCGTGGACGGCTGGGTCACGCTGCTCAACAAGTACGGCTCGATGAAGCTCGGGCAGGTGCTGGCCCCGGCGATCGAGTACGCCGAAAAGGGCTTTCCGGTGAGCGAGGTCATTTCCTGGGAGTGGGTGGTGGATGGCCCGCGAGCCGCCCAGCGCGATCCGGATTTCGCCGGCGCCTATTTTGTTCCGGACAGCCGCGGCGGCCATCCGCCGGCCGAGGGCGAGGTGTTCGTCAACAAGCCGCTGGCCGAGACGCTGCGCCGCATCGCCGCCGGCGGCCGCGATGCCTTCTACAAGGGCGAGATCGCCCAAAAGATCGTCGGCAAACTGAACAAGCTGGGCTGGCCGATGACGATGGAAGACCTCGCCCACCAGCACTCGGATTGGGTCGAGCCGATCAGCACGACCTACAAAGGTTGCCGCGTGTACGAGCTGCCGCCGAACGGCCAGGGGATGGCGGCGCTCGAAATGCTCAACATTCTGGAGGGCTTCGACCTGAAAAAGCTCGGGCACAACACCGCGCCCTATCTGCATTTGCTGGTCGAGGCCAAGCGCCTCGCCTTCGCCGATCTCGACGCCTGGCTCGCCGATCCGTCGAAGGCCCGCCTTCCGGTCGAGCAGATCATTTCCAAGGACTACGCCCGCCGTCAGCGCGCCCGCATCGATCCGCGCCGTGCCGCGCCTAGCGTCGTCACCGGCATCCCGTCGACCTTCGATTGGCGTAGATCGACCGGCGATACCGTCTACCTGACCGTGGTCGACAAGGACCGCAACGCTGTTTCGTTCATCAACAGCATCTTCCAGAACTTCGGCTCGAGCGTGGTAGTGCCCGGCGCCGGCATCATCCTGCAAGACCGGGGCGCCCTGTTCAATCTGGAGAAGAACCACCCCAACTGCATCGAAGGCCGCAAGCGCCCGTACCACACCATTATTCCGGCGATGGTTCTCAAGGGCAACAAGCCCTGGCTCTCGTTCGGGGTGATGGGGGGCGACATGCAACCGCAGGGTCACGTGCAGGCGCTGCTGAGCATCATCGAGTTCGGCATGAACGTGCAGGACGCGGGCGAGGCCCCGCGCTTCCGCCACACGCCGGCCAACGGCCTGGCCTTGGAATCGGAGATCGGCCCGGCGGTGGTGAAGGAGCTGGCCGCCATGGGCCACAACATCGTGTCGGACCCGGCGAAGTTCGGCGGCTATCAGGCCATCCAGATCGATTGGAAGAACGGAACGCTGGCCGGCGGCACCGATCCGCGAAAGGACGGCAACGCGGCCGGTTATTGAAGGCGGGAAAAAATCAAATGGAACCGCAGATGAACGCAGATGCACGCCGATGACTGCTTTTCCATGGTTTCACTCGCGGCCTTCGACCCGGTCGTAGACGTAGCGATTGGAAACGGTGCCCAACGACTCGTTGTACAGGCTCTCGACGTGCAGGACGCGCCGCAGTTCTTCGTCGAAATGATGAACGGCGCGGAGCTGCCCGGCAAGCGCCGGACGGCGCCGGACGCTCGTGACCAGGAACTTCTGGAAGCCCTGGTCGACCAGCTTGGCGATTTCGCCGTCCAGAACCAAACCCGACGTCTGGACGAAGCGGACCCGACCCTCACCGGACGGCTCGACGACCGCCGCGCAGCCGTCCTTGGAAACGCGAACGTTCTTAGAGACGCTCGCCTGCGGGGATCCCGGCTCAGCGTCGATCGTGAATCCCTGTCCCCGCGCGGCCTCCAGTTGCTGCTCGAAGCTCGGCGGTAATTCCTTTTTGCGGCGGAAGAACATGGTCAGCCTCGACCAAACCCCTCATTGTTGACGGACAATGAGGGGATTGCTATAATCGCTGTAACGTAAGTTGTTGAATGTAGAAGTCTTCCAGTGGCCGTAGCCCCTGGAGCCGGTTGCATCTTTAGGGTGCGCCGCATAGTCTAATTCGGTATGGCGATGACTGGTCTAGCCCGCCCCAAGATCGAGAGGACCACCACCATTCTAGACCATATCGGCAACACGCCGCTGCTGCACTTGAAGCGCCTTGGCGGTGTCCCGGCCGGCGTGGAGCTTTACGCCAAGGCCGAGTATCTGAACCCGGGCGGCTCGGTGAAGGACCGGCCGGCGCTGAGCATGATCCTGGACGGCGAGCAGACCGGGAAGCTCGAGCCCGGCCGCATTATTATAGATTCCACCAGCGGCAACACCGGCATCGCCTACGCCATGATCGGCGCGGCCCGCGGGTACCAGGTGCAGCTCTGCCTGCCTGCCAACGCCTCGATCGAGCGCAAGCGGATCTTGCGCGCTTACGGCGCGATGGTGGTGCTGACCGATGCGGGCGAGGGCTCCGACGGGGCCATTCGCAAGTGCCGGGAGCTGTATTTCAGCAACCCGGAGCGATATTTCTATCCGGACCAGTACAACAACCCGGCCAACTGGCTGGCCCATTACGAAACGACCGGCCAGGAGATCTGGCAGCAGACCGGCGGACGCATCACGCACTTTGTGACCGGCCTGGGAACGAGCGGCACGTTCATGGGGGTGGGGCGGCGGCTGCGCGAGTACTCGCCCCAAGTACGGCTGATTTCCATGCAGCCGGCGAGCGGCTTCCACGGCCTGGAAGGCCTGAAGCACATGCCCACCGCAATCGTCCCCGGCATCTACGATCCGGCGCTCGCCGATGAGAATCTGGGCATCGAAACCGAAGAGGCCTACGAGATGGTGAAGCGGCTGGCCACCGACGAAGGGTTGCTGGTGGGGATCAGCTCGGGCGCCAACGTGGCGGCGGCGCGGAAGGTGGCGGCGCAGGTCGAGCGCGGCGTGATCGTGACGATGCTCTGCGACGGCGCGGATAAGTATCTCAGTGAACATTTTTGGGAGGAGTAACGGTGCTCCGAATCGAGGTAGAACCCTGGACGGAGATGGTGAAGCACGCCTGCGCGGCCTATCCCGACGAGTGCGTGGGGGTGATGCTCGGCTCGAGCGACGGCGACGCCAAGGTCGTGCGGGTGTCGCTGCCGATGGAAAACGTGAGTCGCGGCTCGCAGCGCCAGCGCTACAAGCTGGATAGCGGCGATCTGCTGGCGGCCGACGTCG
>JBGOUJ010000140.1:0-14016 GCA_041477005.1 Terriglobia bacterium
CCGGGCAAGGTGAAGTAGCTCGGTTACCCCGAGCCTTGTGCCTTTGTAGACGCCCATCCGGATCGCCCTGGCCTTACGCCTGGCCGCCGTCATGTTGACAATCTTCTTCTTTCGCATCTTTTCAAACCTCCTCTTCCGTGATAGAGTATATGCGTAGGGGGGTAAGCAAGTCAAGCGTAGGCCCCTACGCATTGCCAATACCCCATTCCGGGGGCTTTTTGTTACGCTCTGATGGAATGGCGAAGTGGCGCGAATCCATGACCGACGAACTGTTGGAGATGTTCAAGCAGACCGGCGCCGAAGGGGGCCGGAAGCGCGCCGCGAACATGAGCAAGAAACAGCGCAGCGAGAGCGCCCGCCGCGCCGCGCTGGCCCGCTGGGCGAAGCGAAAAAAGAAGGCGAGAAAGCCATGAGCGAACCGAAGCCGCCCGGCCGCGCGAGCCAGAGCGGAACTGAAGACTGCCAATGCTGAACCTCTACCGCCGACATACCCCGAAATGCCCGCACCGACACAAAGGGCGCAATCACACCGGCTGCCCTTGCCCGATATGGGTAGACGGAATGATCGATGGCCGGCGCTTGGGTGAGTCGCTCAAAACGCGCGACTGGCAGCGAGCCATCAGGAGGGCGGCCGCGCTCGAGAATCCAGACAGTCCCAGGGTTATCGCCATAGGCCGGGCCATCGAAGCTTTTAAGATTCACTGCCGCGACCTGGCAGAGGGAACCCGGATCAAGTACTGGAACATCATGAAGCACCTGGGGGCCTTCTTCGCCGGCAACAATCTCTCAGAGGTCCGCGTCGAAGACCTGAATGCATACCGGGCCAGCCGGCCCATCGGTCGCGTTACCGGCCTGAAGGAATTGCAAACGCTCCGGCAATTCTTCTCGTTCTGCTCCGACCAGGGCTGGGTGAGGGATAACCCGGCGAAGCGGATAAAGCCGCCGAAGGGCATCAAGCCGCGGCCGGTTGAACCGTACACTCATAGCGAAATTGACCGCATGATTGTATCCTGCGACCAGATCGGCAGGACCGGCTACGAGCGCAAGCGAGCACGGGCCCTCTTGCTTCTGCTCCGGCACACTGCCCTTCGAATTACGGATGCGATGATGCTGGCCCGCGACCGCGTGAGGGATGAAAAGCTCATGCTCTACACGATGAAGACTGGCGGTCAGGTCTTCATTCCGCTGCCCAAGGAATTGCTGGATGCGCTAGCTGAGTTGCCGGCGCCGCGCGATGCCTCGCTTCCATGTCGGCACTACTTCTGGAACGGAAAGATGATCCCCAGGACAATCAAGGGAATCGCTGAGCGGACGCTGAAGGCAGTTTTCCGGGAAGCGCAAATCCAGAACGGCCACGCGCATCGCTTCCGGCACACGCTGGCCACCGAGATACTCACGCGCGGTGGGACCGAGCAGGACGTGGCGGACATCCTTGGCATCTCGCCCGCCATCGTTAGGAAGCACTACGCCAAGTGGACGCCCGCCCGTCAGGAGCGAATTCTGGACGTGCTTGCGAGGGTCCAGGCTGCTACATTCCTGCTACAGACCGAAAAGACCGCTGCAATCAACTGATTCCAAAGCGTTTATTTGGTGCGAACGGGGGGAGTTGAACCCCCATGGCCTTTCGGCCGCCAGATCCTAAGTCTGGTGCGTCTGCCAGTTCCGCCACGTTCGCACGGTTAGACTAGCCCTGCTAATTCAATAGTTTACTACGCTTGCCCTCTTCAGCGTCGGTCGCTCCTGGTTGTGGTGGCCACAGAAGTGCGCCCAAATTTCTTCGGCAATCCGGGAGTTCTCCGGCGGCGCCAGTATCCACTTGTTCCGCCAGCCCGGTCCGTGCCCCTACAAAACGAAGCCAGGGCCAGTTGGGTGAAACGAATCTGGGAAGATGCAGCCTGGATTCGGGAACGGCAAGGCGATCCGTGACCCGACCTTGGCCCCCGCCGGCTTGCGGCGGCGGGGGACCATCATTCCTGCTCAGAAGTTGAGCTTGGCGCCCAACTGAATCACGCGCGTCGTGATGCCTTGCACCCCGCCTCCAATCGCCCCGAAGGTCGCCGAACGGATGTTGAGATCCACCGTGGCCGGATCGGGATTGAAGTTGTTCAGCAGGTTGAAGAACTCGGTCCGGAATTCCAACGACCGGCTCTCCTTGAAGCGGACCGATTTGTTCACCGAGAAGTCCACGGTCGCGATGCCCGGCAACCGCATCGCGTCCGTGCGCGGCGCGGTTCCAAACCGTCCGAACGGCGTTTGGGCGAAGGCGGCCGTGTTGAACCACTGCTTCCAGGTGCGCTTGCCGGCTGGCAGATCGCCCCTTTGTCCCGCCACCAGATCCGGGCGCGAGCCGAGGCCGGTACCGGTGGTATCGACGCCGAAGGTGACGGGCGCCGGGAAGCCGCTCTGGAAGGTCATGATCGTCGAGACCTGCCAGCCGTCCAACACGTACTTGGCGGCGCCGTGCAGGCCGCGCGCGAACGGGACGTCGTACAGGATCGTCTGCACAAACCGCTGGGTTACGTCGAACCCCGACACGGCGCGATCGCCCTGCAGGTAATAGGCATCCTGCGGAGCACCGATGAAGTTCCCACCGCCAACCTGACCGCCGATGTCCGACGGCCCGGAGATCGATTTCGAAAAGGTATAGGCGGTCAGGAAGCTCAGTCCGGAAGAGAGCCGCCGCTCCCCCTTCACCTGCAGGGAATGATAGATGGAGTTGCCGACCGACTTGTCGGCCCTGACGGCCCGCAGGTAGTCCTGGCTCGGCCGCCGCGCGTTGAGCGAGGCCAGCCCCGGCGTGCGCGGGTCCACCACCTGCAGCGGGCGGTTCAGATCGTCATACGTGACAATCAGACGCGTGCCCTTCGACCCGACGTAACCGACATCCAGCACGACGTTCCCTGGCAGCCGGCGCTGGATGTTGAAATTCCACTGCTGCACGTAGCTGTCGCGCATGTTCTGGTCGTTGCTGACGGCAAAGGGCAGCCCGCCGCCGGCCTGCGCAGCGGGAAACGGATTGCTGAAGAACACGTTCGGCGCTCCGACAATATTGCCGTTTATGGTCGCGCCGGCCGTGGCCTGCGCCCCCTCGGCCATGGCAAAAATCGCGTTCGAGATCTGCGGCGTGTAATAAATGCCGTAACCGCCTCGGACCACCGTCTCGCCGGAGATCGGCGGACGCCACGCGAACCCGAACCGCGGACCGAAGTTGTTCCGGTCCGGCGCCAGCAGCTCGCGGCCGTAGTGCGAGGTCGTGGGCGTCGTCGTCGCGCCCAGCACAAACCCGTTCAGCTCGATGTTCACAAACTTGTCGTCTTTCTGTTTGTAGCGCTGGAAGTAGTCGTACCGCAGGCCCAGCGTCAAGGTAAGGTGCGGCGTCACCTTCCAGTCGTCGTTGACGAAGAACGCGTACCAGTAGTCGTACAGGTCCGTGTTCGTATGGGTCGGGTTGACGTTGTCGCTGCGGATGTAACCGAGCAGGAAATCGGCGGCCGCGGAGCCGGTGTAGGTTCCGTCGAAGGTGAAGCTGGCGCGGGGCGCGCGGGCCTGCCCGAAGGTCACGCCGCGGTAATCCACTTCGGCGCCAAACTTCAGGAAATGCCGGCCGGACTGCCAGGAAAGCGTGTCGGTGAACGGAGCGATGGAGTTCGAACGGACGCGCGGTCCGATTTGCCGTTGCAGGTTGTACATGTCGTACCCGCCGTCCGGCCCGCTGACGCTGATCGTCGGCGGTCCGTATTCCTCAGGAAGGCGGGACACCAGTGGCAGCCCCATCTTTCCCACCACGTCGAACGACGCGTCGTTCGTGGTGCCGAAGACTTCCGCCTCGTTGAAGCGATGCCAGCCGCCCCGCGCCTCGTTGACCAGCGTGGCCCGCAGCATCCGCGTCCAGGAGACGGATACGTTCTGCGTCCGTCCGAGGTTGTTGCGCTCGTCGTGGCCCCAGATCGGCGTGCCTGCTTCGTACGTGTCGTTGAAAACGTACCGGCCGGAGATCTGGTCCTTGCTCGACAGGTTGTGGTCCACGCGGCCGGTGAAATTCTTCTGCCGGGAGACGGCGCTCGCCGCCGTGGTCAGATAATTGAACACACCGTTGCTGGTGTTGGGCAGCGGTTCATAAGCCAGGAAGGCCTGGGTCTGCGAGCTCAGCGCCGACTTGGGAACCACGTTGTCCACGATCCCGATGTTCAGCGGGTCCTTCAGGACGATGGGCTGATGGGTGCGTGAATCCGTGAGGCCGCGGAAGTCGCCGCTCCGCTGCGCCCCTGTCGGCACGATCCTGTACACCGGCGAGGCGCCCTGCGCGGCGTAACCCGATTCCCAATTGAAAAAGAAGAACGTCCGGTCCTTGCCCGAATAGAGCTTCGGGATCCACACCGGCCCGCCGGCGTTCGCCCCGAACTGGTTGCGGTTCAGGCGAGGCGACGTCACGCTCTTACCGGCAATCGTGTCGTAGCTTTGCGTGAGCTGGTCGTTCCGGTTGAACTCCCAGAGCGTGCCCCGGAGCTGGTTGGCGCCGCTCTTGGTGAGCATGTTGACCTGCCCGCCCGGCGCCCCGCCATACTCGCCCGAGTACGTGCTCGTCTGGACCTTGAACTCGGCCAGTGAATCGACCGAGGGCGAAAAGCTGTAGGTCATGGCGTCGTAGTCCATCACTTCGACGCCGTCCAGGAAAAAGCGGTTCGCCGTGTCGCGCGAGCCGTTGGCGGAAGCCGCCGTCGAGCCGTAAGCGGCGTCGGTCTGGCCCACCGATCCGCGGCCACGCCGCACCGTGATGGACCCCGGCGTTCCGGCCTGCACGCCGGGAATCAACTGCGCCAACTGAATAAAATTGCGCCCATTGAGCGGCAAATCCACGATCTTGCTGGCATCGATGACCGTACCCACGCTGGCGTTCTCGGTCTGGAGCACCGCGCTCGAAGCGGTGACATTCACGGTCTCGGAGACGTTGCCGACCTTCAGCGTGAAATCGACGCGCGCTGCCTGCTCCACCTGCAGCGTCACGCTCTCGATCTGCTGCGCCTCAAACCCCTCGCGCGTCGCCGTTACGTGGTAGTTTCCAGCGGGCAGGTAGGGGATCGAGTAGTTACCCACCTGGTCCGTAGTCGTTTCGCGCTTGATGTTGGTGGCGATATTGGAGACTCTGACTGTAACGCCGGGCGCCGCCGCTCCCGAGGGGTCCACGACGGTTCCGAGCAATGTCGCCGTGGTCTGCTGTGCGCTCAAAGGGCGCAGCGCGATCGAAAGAAAGAGGATGAACGCCGCGCACATCGCCCGCCTTTGCCGGCGGCGCGGGCCGTCCTGGAGAACAGACCTAAAGCTCGAACGCACAGACATGGTGCCTCCTTCTGCCAGTTTATCCGGGATTTCCCTGTTAGCCCCTAGGTAGCCGCATTATACACCAAAAGTTTACCTTTGGACGGTTTCAGGTTAATGTGGCTCATCGCCGCCTCGTAGGTAAGCACCCCCACTTCCGCCATCTTCCTCCGACAGTTCAGGCGGACAGATTGGGATATCCTGCTACAATGCGGCTGGAAGGGAGATTCCGGTGAAAAGGCTCGATCTTAAGCACTGCATCGTCACCATGCCCGACAAAGACGCGGCCCCGGCCGTCGTTCTCTATGGAGGGCTCATGCATTGGGAGGGCGAGTGGTTCCTGAAACACAACAAGATACCGGCTGCCCTGCTGGAGCGCCTCTACTTCATTATGCCGACCCTCTTCACTAACAAGTGCAAAGATTGTCTCGATGAGTTTCGGGCGAAGGTGAATCCGGCAAATATCAGCCGGTACTCGCTCTGCGGCTTCTCGCGTGGCGCTCAAGAGGTGTACAGGAACCGGGACCTGGAGCAGTGGAAGATCCTGGGCCTTGTCGATCCGAGCGCGCCTACGCTGGACATATTCAAGGATGATGTGCTGGACCGCTTCGTGGACAAGATCCGCTGCGTGTACTGGGTGCCGAATTGGGGGAAGCACGGATACAAGGGGAGAGTTCCCCGCTTCGCGCAGCACCTGCGCCATCTGCAGGTGAAGATGATCGAGAAGGATGTCGCACACGCGAACATGCCGACCTTTTTCTTCAATCAGTTCGGCATCGAATTCACTGCGTAACCGCCCCCCTCACGGTCGCGGTTCAGCGGGCGCAGGGCGAGCCTGGGTGGCGGCAGAGGCGGGCTTTGGGGGGCCTTGGGCCGGGGAGCCGAGGCTGTGGAAACGGGTGCGTTTTGAGTTTTGACTGTTGTGGCAAAGCCGGCCCTGACGGCGACGGACCCGCCGCACGGGGGGCTGCGACCCCGATGGCGCTTATCCTGCGAATGGAACCGCTCTACGGTAAGTTTTCAGCGCGTTGGTTGGGCGACGGTGAGGAGCCGGCCCTCCTGCTCGTGCGACACCGTGCTTGTTTCCGCTGCCTCCACGCCCCTGGCAGTGATGAAGTGCTGGCCGTTGTCGCTCCGGCCGACCCAGCCTTGTTCCTTCAGGTACCACAGGGTGAACTCCAGGTGCTCGCGCGGGCAGCCTAGCAGGTCCTCCAGCTCGAACAGGGTTATGTGGGGCTGGTCGGGCTGGCGCATTCTTTTGTGGTAGAGCAGCGACAGGATGCCATGGCGCTTCCTCTTCTCGCCCTCGATGTTGTGGGAGGCGCTGGACTGATCAAAAATCTTCCACCGCAACTTGCGAGCCGATTGGTGCTTCATATCGTAGGCGGCCCGCTGCTCTGGATCGACCAGGACGCGGTAGGCCTTCAGAAGGGTCTTGAAGGTTTCCTCGTTACCGGTCTCTTGATTATCTGGATGATACCTTTGCGCCAGCAGGCGGTAGATGCGGTGGATCATCTCCGGATCGGCGTTGGGGCTCAGTTGCAGGACTTCGTAGTAGTCAACGAAGGAGCCGGAGGCCGAGGCCCCTTCCCGGTGGTTCTGGTCTTCGGAGGAGGGCTTTTGACGGCCCGGCTCCCCGAAAACGAGCCCGATGCGAAACCCGCCGTTGCTGGCCAGGCAGTCGGCGACGCGTGCGCGGCCGTTTAGCGCAACCGAGGATTCCCCGTTCCGCACGTTACCGCTTACCGAAACCGCGGTTCCCACCGCCACCGGCTCGGCGGTCTCCACCCCCAACCCGCCGTTGGCGGCATCGAGCAGTCTGGCGGTCAACACCCGCGCCGGCCTGCCGGGGCGGTCGTTCCAAGTAATCTTCAGATCGTCAGCCTGATATTTCCGGCTGCGCGGATGCTTCCGCTTCTCTGCCATTTTGAGGTTTCCCGATCTCCTGAGGATTCGCGCTCTCTCACAATATAACCTCGCCCACCGGCAGGGACAATAGTACCGGCATCCCATTTGGGGTATTACCAAAGAGTTAGGGTATTAGCCTTATTATCAACTTCGGTGTGTCAACGGGACCAGGGGTTTGGTGTTGCCGGTTCCGCCCGTTTGCATCGGGCTGAGTTGGTGGTAGGCACGGGCGGATTCGAACCGCCGACCTGTCGCTTAGGAGGCGACCGCTCTATCCATCTGAGCTACGTGCCCGCACGCCGCTCCTTTTATTCTACCCGGTCCAGTCGTCCAGGCGGAAGCCTGAATGGAAGGGGTTGATGAATCGGACCCCTTGGAGCAAGGTCCCGTGGCTGAAATCCTCGCTGAAGATGACGGGGATCTGGTTCACGCGAGCCGCCGCCCAGATCTGCGCGTCCCAATAGTTGAGCCGGTGAACCCGGGATCCTCGAATCGCCTCGAGCACAACCCAAGCAGTCAGGTCGAGGATTGTCCAAGCCTGCACGTAGTGGGCAACCCGGTCAAAAGCCTCTTCTGCGGAAAGGGGGCTGGCCAGCTTACGTGTCACTGTGGAAAAGAATTCGCCCAGAACCTGGGTGCTGATCGCCGCGCCTCTGCGCGACGCCAGGGCATCCAGCACCTCTACCGCTCGCTGCTGCTTCGGACGATCCGATCGATCGTAGGCGTAGACTAGGATGTTGGTGTCAAGTAAGACGCCGGCGGTCATATAGGTCCTGGCGGCGCCAGCGTCTTCCGCCCTTGGCGGGGCCCTTTTTCGTCCAGCTTTCAATGAACGCCCGCTCTTTGTTCCAAGCTTGCATTCGGTCCTCCGCCGACTGCAGCTTCTCCACCTCGGCGTCCAGCGCTCTTCGAATGATCTTCGCTTCCGTCACACCGGTCTTCCGGCAAACTTGCTTGAGCTGTCTCTCCTGCCGCGGCTCGATATAAACCTGTTTGCGCACCATTCGGGTCGCCACGACGCCTCCTGTCCTATACATCGCATTATACATCACCACGCTCCGGATGCAACTCTTCACCGCCTCGCGAAAGCCCGGCCCTCGAAGACTCAGGGGCGGCAGTGCCGGCTGCGCGGCTCAGCGGTTCTCCGGCTTTCCCGTGTAAAGGCGGGCGCTGTAGACGGCCGGAAGGACGTCGCCGCCCTGAGGGTCGCGGACAAAGCTGCGCACCTGCTCGGTTCGGGAAAAGTGGCCCAAGCTCAGCAACTTCACCATCTGATCGTTCCAGAAAGCCTCCCAGGCCCACGGTAGTCCCCACGGGAAGCACGTGGCTTCCACGGCCCGCAGGGGCAATCCCTCTTGCAGCCCGGTCTCGATTTGCTCGCGCTGCCATCGCAGGAACCGCAGCTTTTCCTCCAGCGCCTTCCGAGGGTGCTCGCGAATCACCACCCCCGGGGTGTCCGGTACGTCGGGCCGCAGCGTCCGAATCTGGCCGTGTCCTTCGACCAGGATCTCCACGTCCAGATCGAGGAGCCGTTCCAGCGTCTCCAGCCACAGGCGGCTGTCGACGTCCGGATTGGGCGTCGCAAAGTAGGTTCCCATGAAGGCATCGCCTGCCAGCAGCAACTTTTCTTTCCGGTCGTAGAGAACGATGTGGTCGTCGCAGTGTCCCGGCGCGGGGAGCACTTCGAACTCTGCGCCCGGCAGGATCCCACCGAGAATTTGAAACGGTTCCTCCAGAGGTGGAGGCTGCCCAATCATCGTCCGGCGCACCCAGGGCAGGCGCCGCGGCGGCCGCAGCAGCCGGGCCGTGGCGGCCCCGACCCAAACGGCCGCGCCCGCTCGACCGGAAAGCCAGTTCAGGTTGCCGGAATGCTCTTCGTGATGGTGAGTCGCCACAATGGCGCGGATGCTGCCCGGCGGCAGCCGGCGCACGTGGCGCAGCAGCGATCGCCGCATGCGCGAGGAGCCCGGGTCCACCGCTACCCCATCGTAGAGCACCAGGAGAAACTGCTCGCCAAACAGCGCCCGCACGAAGTCGCAGGGAAAACCGCCGAGAAAGCACAAGGACAGCTTCCCGCCGAGAAAATCGATCCGCCGCCGGTACGTCCGCAGGTAGGCTACTAGGTGAGCGAGCAGCTTCTGCAATCCCGCCCTCACGATCAGCGGGAACCTCGCCACCATGCCGGCCGAATAGCAGCCCCAAAAAACGCTGAGCCGGGATTGCCGCCGCACGCGCTCCACACCGACCACGCGGCAGGCGCCGCCGCGGCACTTGCTCAGCGCATAGCGGTTAGCTGCCACGAATCGATAGAGAGCCTGTCCCAGCCACCGGAACGGCGCCACGCCGCCGAGCGCCCCGATCACCCAGGTCGCCGGAAACAGCCGCGCCAGTTGAGCCACCGCCGCCCAGCCCCGGCGCACCTGCCCGGCCGGAGTCACCACGTGGATCTCCCGCAAGCAATCTTCCAGTATCAGGGAAGGATGGGCCGCCTGGAGATGCCGAGGATCGATCGGGAGGCAATCCACCTGCCCGCGCCGGTCCAGCAGCCGCAGCCACGAAACCCCAGCCTGGCAGATTTCACACTGGTCGTCGTAGAAGACCTTATAGCGGTCTTCCATCTATCCCACCCGGATCCGGTTCTCCCGCACTTTGTCCTCTTTCACCCGGATCCCCAGCCCGGGCGAGTCGGGGACCTTGACCGTGACCCCGTTCATCTCGATGCCGTCGACCATCATGTCGGCCAGGAACTCCGGGCCATTCAGTTCGGCGGGGAGTAGCAGATCGAGCGTGGAATACAGATGGATGGCGGCCATGAAGCTCACGCCGGCGTCGGTGAGGCCGCTGCCGAGCAGGCCCAGGCCGTTGGCTTCGGCGACGATCGCGCTCTTGAGGCAATTGGTCACGCCGCCGCTCTTCGGCACTTTCAGCACCACCAGGTCGGCGGCGTCCAGCCGCGTCATGCGCGCCACGTCGAATGAGGAAAAGCAGCCTTCATCGATGGCGATCGGGTAAACGCTCTTTTCCCGCGCGCGCTTCAGCCCGAACCAGTCCTCGCTGCGCACGGGCTGCTCGATGCAGCGGACCTTGGGAATCTGCCGCAGCTCCTGCAGAAATTGAAAGAGTGCGATCGGCGTGTAGCTTTGATTGGCGTCCAGCCACAACTGCGCGTCGGGCCGGGCTTCGCTGATGGCCCGCATCCGTTTCAGATCCACGTCCGCGTCGCCGGCCACCTTCACCTTGAAACATTTGCACGCCGTGAAGCGCCGCGCTTCCCGGGCCATCACCTCCGGCTCGTCGATGCTCAGCGCGTAGGCCAGCTCCACGCTGTCGTGCACCCGGCCGCCGAGCAACTGGTGCAGCGGCAGGCCGGAGATCTGGCCGGCCAGGTCGAGCAGCGCGATCTCCAGGGCGCTCTTCGCGAACGGGGCCCCGTTGGAGACGGCGACGGTAATGTTGTCGTCCATGAGCTTCTTGATCTTGTTCAGCTCGAAGGGAGACCGGTCCATCGCCAGCGGGCATAGGTAGTGCTGCAAGGTCCCGACCACCGACTCGACCGTCTCGTAGCTCCAGTTGGGCACGGTGTTGGTGGCGCCCCAGCCGACGTGGCCGTCGGCCGATTCCAGGCGCAGGAAGACGTGCTTGCCCGCCGCTGTTTTCCCGCCCACCACGCCCCGCCCGATGCGAAACGTGCTGAGATACTCGACCGACGTCGGCAGCACCTCGAATTTCTTGATGACCGCGCCCTTGGAGGCCGGAGCGGCCCAGGCCCGGCCGCCTCCGCCCAGGCCAAGCGCAGTGGTAGCGGCGCCGAGCGCGGAAGCGCCGGCGAAGTCACGTCGAGAGATTTCTCTCATGCTGGTTCCTTTTTCTATGGAGTACGTTCGGGAGCCGGCGCCGTCTCGTTGGAAGGCGGCGGCTCCAAAGGCTTGGGCGCGGTGCTCTTGGGGTCCGTTTGCCGCGGATCCGGTTCGGCGTTGGGGGCGTTCTCGGGCAGCGCCTCTTTGGGCGACGAGGCCATGACGCGCATGCCTTGCGGCGTGAGCACGACGGTCTTCACCTGCCCCTTGGCGCCTACGGCCGGCTGCGGCTGGCCGTTGAGGGTCAGGGCCAGTGCCGCGGCATCTCCCACGCGCAGGCGAACCGCCAATTGGGCCGTGACGATCCGCGTCTGCTGCGGTTGAAGCACGCCCTGGAAACGCATTTGTCCATCGGCGGTCGCGGCCACCCACACCGTGTCGGTCGCACGTATCTCCACCCGAACCGCCGCGTCTGTGGCGGCTTCCGGAGCCGCCGGAACCGGGGTTGGATCCGCCGCCGGCTTCGAAGCGGCGGGCGGGGAAGCCACAGGGCTGGCCGAGGTGGCCGGCGCAGATGCGCTCACGGACACCGGGACCGCCGGCGCCGGCTTCGGTCCGGCCGGTGGAGGTTCGGTCATGGGATCTGGGACCGAGGTGGCGACCGGGGCCGGGACCGTCGGAGCGGCCGGCGCAGAGACCCCTGGCGCCGCAACGGGCGGCGACTTGCGTCCGGAAAGCCAAAGATACAAGCCCGCGGAGAGACCCAGGACGGCCACGACAAGGGTGACGATTATCCGCGTGCGGGACTGGCGCTCCCGGTCCCACTGGTACTCGGAGGCCGTGCGGTCGGACCAATCGTCGGGGATGATCGCCGCGCGCTGCGGCGTGTCTTCCGCCTCCACCATCGGAGCGCTCAGCCGGCGAAACTCGCCGACGATTTTGTCCTCGTCCAGGCCCAGGTGCCGGGCGTACTGCCGGACGAAGTTGACGTTGAACACGCCCCCCGGCAGCCGGTCGAACTCTTCGTTCTCGATGGCCCGCAACAGGCGCACGCTGATCTTCGTCGCGCCGGAGATGTCGTCCAGCGAGATGCTTCGCGCTTCGCGCTCGTGCCGAAGATTGTCTCCAAAAGCGCTCATCTTGGCTGAAGGGTTGCTTACAAGTCTATAATACTACAGCCTCCGGTCCTCCTTGATGACGTCCGCCCGAGATCCATGCCTCGTTTCGGTGGTGGTGGTCAATTGGGAACGTTGCGCCTTGCTGCGCGCCTGCCTGAACTCGCTGGCCCGGCAGACCGTTTCCGGCTTCGAGGTCATCGTCGTCGATAATGGCTCGCAAGACGGCTCGGCCGCCATGGTCGCCTCCGAATTTCCGGCCGCGCTGCTGCTCCGCAATGCAGAAAACCGCGGCTTTTGCGCGGCCAACAATCAGGGCATCGCCGCCGCCCAAGGCCGCTACATCGCCCTGCTCAACAACGACGCCGAAGCCGACTGGCGCTGGCTCGAAGAGCTGCTCTCGGCCTTCCGGCTCGGCGACGACGTCGGCATGGCCGCCTCCAAGATCCTGGTCTGGGAGAACCACAGTATTATCGACAAAGCCGGCCACCTGATTTATCCCGACGGCCAGAACCGCGGCCGCGGCGCCGGCGAGACCGACCGCGGCCAATATGACCGCGTGGAGGAAACCGCCTGGCCCGACGGCTGCGCTGCTATATATCGCAAAGATATGCTCGACCGGATCGGGGGCTTCGACGAGGATTTTTTCGCCTACGCCGACGACGCCGAGCTCGGCCTGCGCGCCCGGCTGGCCGGCTGGCGCTCGATCTATGTGCCCACCGCCGTAGTCTACCATCACCACGGCTCGACGCTGGGCCGCTTTTCCCCCGAGCGGATGGTCCTGATCGAGCGCAATCGCGTGTGGCTGGCGGCGAAGCTGTTTCCCTGGCGGCTGCTCCTGCTCAACCCCTTCTATTTTGCCTTGCGGGTGGCGGCCGGGGCCTACGGGGCGGCGCGGGGATCGGGCGAGGCGGCGCGCTTCACCCGCGAGCAGGGAGCCGGCGTACTGGTAAAATGTTTCGTTCGCGCCAACCTGGCCGCCGTAACCGGCCTGCCGCGCATGCTGGCCAAGCGGCGCGAAATGGCGCGGATTCGGCGGCTTTCCGCCTCGGAGGCCTGCGCTCTCCTGCGGCGATTCCGGATTCGCCTTCGGGACCTGGCGTTGAAAACCTCATGACGGTAAACGGAAGCCATTGTCCCCGGTGCGATAACGCCGAATTCACGGTCCTGTTCACCGGTTCCGACCGCCTTTACCACACCACGACCCGCGAATTTCAGGTGGTCGAATGCGCCTGCTGCTCGCTGATCCGCCTCGAGCCGCGCCCCTCGCCCGAGGAGCTGCCGCAGTTTTACCCGGAGAATTACTGGTGGGCGCCCGATCCTTCTTTGGTAGGGCGATTGGAGGGGATTTACCGGCGCGTGGTGCTGAACGACCACCTGCAGTTCGTGGCGCCGGGCGTCGCGCAGCACAGCCCCGTGCTGGACGTGGGCTGCGGCGGCGGGTCGTTTCTGGCGGCGCTGGGCCGGCGCGGCGTGCGCGTGGTGGGCCTCGATTTCTCTCCCCGCGCCGCCCGCGTGGCGTGGCGCGAGAACGGCGTCCCCGCCGTGTGCGCCACGCTCGAGAACACGCCGTTTCCTCCGGGGAGCTTCGGCGCCATCACGCTCTTCCACGTCCTCGAGCATGTCCCCCAGCCCGGTGAGTACCTGGCCGCCGCTCATCGCCTGCTGGCGCCGGATGGCCGCCTTTATGCCCAGGTTCCCAATGCCGCCTGCTGGCAGTTTTTGCTTCTGGGCAAGCGCTGGAGCGGCGCTGACGTTCCCCGGCACTTGATTGATTATCGCGTAGCCGACCTGGATGAGCTGCTCGACGAGTTCGGCTTCCGCGTGCTGCGCCGCAAGTTTTTTTCGTTGCGTGACAACCCGGCCGGCCTGGCCGCAAG
>JBGOUJ010000141.1:0-13997 GCA_041477005.1 Terriglobia bacterium
ACGGCAGGGATGTCACATTCACCGATGGGCGAAAGCTGTTTCTCGGCTCGTCCGGCACTGGCGCTCCGTATGATGAGAGGAAGTGAACCGCGGCGATAGGCCCGTGAAGGCCCGGGCGGAAATCCGGAATCCTTCCGCGCCTTGGGGAAGGTCGAGGCCTCAGGAAAATCCGATCCATCGTCCCCCGATCCCCACGCCGGACCACAGCGTGACCGAGGTCAGGGCCACCAGCTTGCTCCAGAGTGGCCTGATGCGGGCCTCATCGGCCATGGCCACTTTGCGATGCACCGTGAAAGTAAAGACGATCGCCAGGAACAGGGACGTCATCTTGAACCAAAATGCCTCGTTATAGTAGCACTTGATGGCCTCCGACGTGAACAGCAGCACCCCCGAGGGCAGCATCACCATAAGGCTGCCGATCAGCC
The DNA here is from genome assembly GCA_041477005.1 of Terriglobia bacterium. Taxonomy (GTDB): domain Bacteria; phylum Acidobacteriota; class Terriglobia; order Bryobacterales; family JACQDG01; genus JBGOUJ01. The sequence goes on from JBGOUJ010000141.1 coordinate 426, forward strand.
ATCGCTGGGCATCTGCGGCAAGTTGCGCAACCGGCTGGCGCCGCAATGCAAAACCGAAAAGGCGCAGGTCAACCACCAAGACGGCCCCACCTATCACAGCCAGCCCCAGGAGATGGAAGGACTCGATGACGGGAAAAAGCCAGCTCGAGCTGCGTATCATCTCGCCCACCGCCGTGCTTTCGCACCATTCAAAGAAAGGCAACAGAGACATTTGGGGAACACCTGCTAGCGGCCTGTCGCAGAGGCGCCAGGTTTGCCCCGATGCGCGCTGCGCGCTGGCCGCGAGGTCGTGCCCGCGATGCTCACGGCCGTGATGCTAACCAGTTCACCGCGACAAGCCACTAGAGTCGAACCAATTATACGCGATCATTCGTCCCGCGACGACAATGCCCGCCCATAGAACCAGAGACAGGCCGGCCGCCACCCTGGCCCTTTTGGGCGGGACGGTATCCACATCCCATTCGGCCACGGTGCGATACACGGTCGAGTGAAAAACCCACACATTCAAGCCAGACAATATCAGCATCGCCACCTTGACGCGAAAAAAAATATTCTGGAAGGTTCTCACCGGAATGGCATAGAACAGAAGCGCCCCGCTGATGACCATCAGCACGAAGCCTGCCGCAGTCCACGGCAAGAGCCGTCCCATGACCTCCGACACAGCCGCGCGCCGCATCGTCACACCCAGCAGACGCAGGTCCAGCATCACAGCCATCCCGAGAAACAGGCACAGGGTCAGAACGTGGACCGACTCGACGATGGGATACCCCCAGGTAGATTCGTGGAGCGCAATGCTCCAGCGTGTATTCGCCAGCCATTCGCAGAAACCAAGAAGAGACATTCCTGGAGCAAACTCCTAATCCGTCAAGAATCGGGTCCTGAATCTACAAGTCTGGCAATGGGCCTTGATATCAACGGAACGCCGGATTGTCAAGAGGACACGATCTGTCACTGGAATCAGCACCTCACCTTACGGTCGCGGCGGAAGGGGCGAGCAGAGGCGTCACGTGGTTAAGGGGTGGCGGCGCTCCTTCAAGGGAAGCGGTACGCGGCCGGCGCGGAGCTGGGAGTGGTAGACGGCGAGGATCATTTCGAGCGCCCAGCGGCCGTCGTAGCCGCTCGATTGAGGCTGGCGGTCTTGCTCGATGGATTCCATTAGATCCGCGGCCAGGCGGGCGTTGGCGGCGGCTTGGCCAGCCCAGTTCTGCTGCGGGGGTGGGACCCGTTCCCAACTTGCCTTTTCCGGCGTCCAGGAGTTCGACCGCAACAGGAAGACCGGCGGGTCCATTCCGGCACGCAGTTGGAAGATCCCCTGGCTGCCGCGGAAATCCAGGCCCCAGCGGGCGCCGCTCTTGTCGTCATTTCGCTCGGAGCTGAAGTAAGCGTGGACGCCGTTCGGGAAGGCGTAGACGGCCCCGAGGGCGTCGCCCGCCAGCGGACCGATTCCCTCGGCGCCGGCGCGGATGTCCGCACGGGTCATATCGTGGCCGGCGGCGGTGACGTGGGCGAAGCACCACAGCGGGTCGCCGGCAAACAGGCGCATCAGGTCGAAGGAGTGGGTGCCCAGGACCATCAAATCCTCACCGCCGGCCCGGGCGTCTTCTTTGCCGCGCGCGCGGATCTCGAGCAACTGGCCGATTTCGCCCCGGCGGATCCGGTCGCGCACATCGAGGACGACCGGCGAGAGGCGCATCTGGTGGGCGATGGCGAGCTTGACGTGGGAGCGCTCGCAGGCCGCCAGCATCGCATCGGCCTCGGCGGGAGAGCGGGCCATGGGCTTCTCGAGAAAAATCGACGCGTGGGCTTCGGCGCAGGCCAGGACCATGTCGTGGTGGACGTCGATCCAGCGCGGCGCGACGCTCACGATGTCGGGCTTTTCCTGGCGCAGCATTTTGACATAGTCGGTGTAGACGGCCGGGGCGCCGAGCCGGGCTGCCGCGGCTTTCCCGCCGGCTTCGTTCTCATCGGCCACGGCGACGATGCGGACGCTGGGGAACTCCTTCCACACCACGTCAAGACCGTGGCCGTAGTTGCCTTTGCCGGTCCGGCCGATTACCGCCGCGCGATAGCTCCTCATGCCGCCACCCCGTCCAGTAGAATTGTGGAATTCGCGCCCCCATTCTAGCTCTGTTTGCCGCGGCCGCGGCGGTGGCCCAGACTCGCGGATGCCGCCCGGGTCGAGCGGGTGCTGGAGCGCGCCGTCATCGTCGACCTGCTGAGAGTGGAACGGCCGGCGGAAAAGTAGGTGTATAATCGGGGCAGCAGGAGCGAGCCATGAAGAATATGCCGAGCGCGGAACTGCAGAAGGATTTCCTGGAGCGGGGCTTTTCCCGGCGGGATTTGGGGCGGTTGGCCGCTTTGCTGACGGCCGGCGCCACGCTGCCGTTCTACAACGAGCCGGCCCTGGCGCAGTTGTCGGATCTCGGCAAGCTGCCGGCGGATGCGGTGAAAATCAACGCCAACGAGAACCCGCTCGGGCCGTGCGCCGAGGCGGTGGAGGCGATGTACGGCGCCATCCGGATCGGCGGCAGATATCAGTACGATAAAGCGGCGGTTCTGGCCGGGACGCTGGCCGAGATGGAAGGGCTGCGGCCGGGCTACGTGACGCCGTATGCCGGCTCGAGCGACCCGCTGCTGCGAACCGTGACCGCCTTCACCTCGCCGCAGCGCAGCCTGGTGCTGGCCGACCCGACCTACGAAGCTCCCGACCGGACGGCCCGGTTCGTGGGCGCCAAGGTGGTAAGAGTTCCGCTGACCAAGGATTGGGCGCACGACGTGCGCGCCATGGCTCAGGCCGATCCGAATGCGGGCCTGCTTTACGTTTGCAGCCCGAACAACCCGACCGGGACGGTCACCTCGCATGCCGACATAGCGTACCTGCTGGAGCACAAGCCGCGGGGCTCCGTAGTGCTGCTGGACGAAGCATACATTCACTTCTCCGACGCCACGCCCTGCTCGGACCTGGTGGCGGCCGACAAGGATCTGATCATCTTGCGGACCTTCTCGAAGATCTACGGCATGGCCGGATTGCGCGCCGGCGCGGCCATGGGGCGGCCGGACCTGCTGCGGAAGATCGAAGCGTACGGCGCGAACATGTTCCCGGCGACCGGCATGGCCGGGGCGACCGCCAGCCTGAAGGCGCGGAACCTCGTCCCGGAGCGGAAGAAGATCAACCAGGACAATCGGGAGGACGTGCTCAGCTTCCTCGCCAAGCACAATTTCTCGTTCCTTCCCTCGGTGAGCAACAAGTTCCTGGTGGACGTGAAGCGGCCGGGGATGGAGGTGGTTCGGGCGATGGCGGCCGAGAGGGTCTATATCGGCCGTGTGTGGCCGGCGCTGCCCACGCACGTGCGGGTGACGGTGGGGACGCGGGAGGAGATGGCGAAATTCAAGACGGCGTTCCTCAAGGTGATGGCCTGATTTTGGAACCACAGATGAACACGGATAAACACAGATTAAACACCGCTTGGATCTGTGTTCATCCGTGTTCATCTGTGGTTTCATAGTTCTCATCTGCGGTATCCGTCGCTGAAGGACGATAAAGGGGTTCAATATGTCTCTTAAACTGCGTTACCTGATCACAGTAGCCTGCATCGGTGTTCTGTTTGCCTCGCTCAGCCTGGCCCAAAGTACCTTTGGGTCCATTACAGGGGTTGTGACGGACCCGAGCGGGGGTGTGACTCCCGGAGCAGAAGTCACCGTAACGAATGCCGGCACCGGAGCTGTGCGGAAAGTGACTACCGGCTCGACCGGTGTTTTCAACGTGCCGAACCTCGACCTCGGCGCTTACGTCCTTCGCGTGAGCGCGAAAGGGTTTACCACGTATGAAAGGGCAGGTCTCAATCTGGAGTCCAATCAGGTTCTCAACGTGAATGTGGAGCTGGCCGTGGGTTCGGTCTCATCTGTTGTGGAAGTCCAGGAGGCGAGCCCGGCGATCACGACGGAAACCAACGATCTCTCCGGCAGCGTGGGCAGCGCGGCCGTCGAGCAACTGCCGCTGGTCTCGCGCCACACCGGCGACGGCGGGGTTTACGCCTACACCCTCATGAATACCGGCATTTCGGCGGTGCCCAGCAGCAGTCTAGCCGTCGTTCAAGGCGCACGACTCGAGAGTGGGGCGGTGCCGACCATGGATGGAATCGCGGTGATGGCCTACCCATTCGGCGCCAGCCCGGTGCAACCCAGCCTGGAGAGTGTTCAGGAAATCAGTGTCGTAAAAGCCAGCGGCCCGGCGGAGTTTGCCACCGCCGGTAACATCAAGGTGGTCACAAAGTCAGGCACGAATGAGTTTCACGGGGGAGCGTTCTGGGATTTCAACGACAACCACTTGAATGCGCGCAACTTTTTCAGCTCGACGGTGCCGTTCCGCGTTTACCACGATTTCGCGGCGAGCGCTGGCGGGCCGATCAAGAAGAACAAGGTATTCTTCTTTGCGGATTACGAGGGCTCGCGGGAAGCGGCTAAGGTCCTCAATATCCTGGACGTCCCCCTGCCCGCCTTCCGCAATGGAGATTTCAGCGCCCTGAAGGGAACCGTCGTGAAGAACCCCTTTACGGGGCAGCCCTTTCCGAACAACCAGATTCCCCCGGGCCTCATCAGCCCGGTTTCGCAGAAGGTGCAAGATTACTTCTATCCCGTGCCGAACACGGGCGCGCCGGGCGCTCTATCCAGCAACTGGCAGGCTCAGTACCCTGGAACCACGGGCTTCACCCACTACGATCACTTTGACATTCGCGGGGATTACAACATCAGCAGTCGCGATGTGATCTTCGCGCGCGTAAGCTGGCGCCGGATGCCCCTCAACTACACCGACGTTTACCCTCTTCACGAGACCCAGTTGCGCCGCACAAAGAGCGGTGTCTTCTCGTGGAATGACACCATTTCGCCCGCCGCGGTCAATGAATTCCGCTTTGGCGCCACGTTTCACGTCAATCCCTATTTTATCGACGCGGTTGGGAGCGATCTGATACGACAGTTCGGAATCCAGGGCATCTCTACCACCGGCGTTCACAACGCACCGATATTTCAGATCACCGGCGTCAGCGCGGTCGACCTGGATGCAGCCAGCGACTCCTATCAGAACAATCCGGAAACGAACTACGAATGGATCGACAACCTGAGTTGGACCCGTGGAAGACACCTGATGAAATTCGGCGTTGATGTCATTCGGGACCAGCTCAATGGGAACAAAATCTCCGCCAACGTATACGGTGCGTATAACTTCAGCGGCATCTATACCGGCCAGGGCTACGCCGATTTCCTGCTGGGCATCCCGCAGACCACCACGTTGGGTATTACGAATCCCCCGCGCGACTTCCGCGGGACCACCTGGGCCCTCTACGCGCAGGATCAGTTCAAGGTGAATCGCAGCCTCACGCTGAATTACGGCATACGCTGGCAGCTTGAGGAACCGTACACCAGCAAGCACGGCGCAATATACAGCTTCGATCCGCGGAGCGGCTCGCTGGTGGTGCCCGATGACGGGGCGAGTCGCGTCAATCCGCTCTACCCCAAAAACATACCGATCCTTACGGCTTCCAAGGCCGGTTATCCAGGCGGTTCCTTGCTCGACTTCCGAAAAAACAACATTGAACCGCGTGTCGGATTCGCCTACAAACTGTTCGGAGGCGACAAAACCGTGATCCGGGGTGGATACGGTATTTACGGCAACCTGATCTACAGTGCGCTGGATGCGCAGCAGATGGCCGGAGGGCCTTTCTCGGGAACCGTCACTTACATTAACGCCATAAACAATGGCGCGCCTCTGTTTAGTTTCCCTTCACCGTTTCTGACTTCCGGCACCACGTCTGTGCAGAATGTCACGGGCGTCAATCCGCATCTGAAGGTGCCGTATACCCAACAGTGGAACCTGTCCCTCGAGCGACAAGTGGGTACGGTGGGGCTAAGAGTGTCCTACCTGGGGACCCGGAGCGTGAACCTCGTTTACCGGCGCAACCTGAACCAGCCCCCGGCCAGCACCACTCCTTTTTCGAACGCGTTGCGGCCCTATGGCCTGTACAACCAGATCATCTTCGCCGACAGTGGCGGCACCCAGTTCTACAACGCCCTGGAAGTGGCTGCCCAGAAAAAGTTCAGTCGGAACTTGACGTTCAACACGGGCTGGACGTGGTCCAAGGACGTGACCGATACCCAGGACGCCGGAGGGGGCGGCACCGCGTTTGGGGGTCAAGTGATTCAAGATCAGTTCAACCGTACCGTCGAGAAGGCCAATAATCAGATCAACGTTCCTCATCGCGTCTTCGGCTATGCGCTTTACACCCTCCCTGTCGGCAGCGGACAGCAATTCCTCTCCAACGCCAAGGGAGCTCTCCAGCAGATCGTCGGCGGTTGGGACACGGCCTGGGTGATGGTGGCCCAGTCAGGTCAATGGTTCACTCCCTCATTCTCAGGTTTCGATCCTTCAAACACCACGACCTTTGGAGGGCGGCCTGACCGCATCGGGAACGGCAATCTCTCTTCCGGGCGCTCCATCAGCAATTGGTTCGATACCGGCGCTTTTGCGATTCCCGGATGTCCCAACACTACGCCCGTTTGCACAAACCCGGTGAACGTCGGAAGGTTCGGCAACACCGGCTTGAACATTCTTTCCGGGCCTCCCATCTTCAATGCCGACTTCGCGCTCATGAAGAATTTCACTTTTCGGGAAAAGAAGCGGCTCCAGTTCCGCATGACGATGGCCAATGCGCTCAACCATCCGAACTTCGCAGTCCCGAGAGCCAACATAAGCTCCAAAGGCACGGTAGGCACCATCGCAGGCCAAGTGAGGGCCCTGCTCGGGGAGCCGGCCCCGCGCCAAATCGATTTCGCCCTTCGTTTGCAGTTTTAGGGCCCCTGTTGCGACCGCCAGCCTGAAGGCGCGGAACCTGGCGCCGGAGCGGAAGAAGATCAACCGGGACAATAGCGAAGACGGGCTCAGCTTCCTCGTCAAGCGCAATTTCTCGCTCATTCGCTCGGGTCTTGAAGTTTCTGGGATCTGGACGGCGTTGGCGGAGCAGGTCAAGCCGCGCTTCTTAGTACCTCGTGGATCCGGCGGGCGACAATCGGCGCTTCGCCGGGCTGCAGCATCCAAACGCCAACCTCGACGCAGTCCTTGGGGCTGGAGCGCACCTCAATCGATGGCTCCCCCTCGCGGAGCCGGCGGATGACTTCGGACGGAGCGATCTTCAAGGCCGCCTCATCCCAACGGATCCGGAGGTGCGGGACAGAGTAGGTGACGTCGGGAACGAACGTTTCCGTCCGGACCGCCTTCAGCGGCGCAAGCCTGGCGGCGATCAGCTTGACTCGCCTCTCCCACTCCTGCCACTCGGCCTGATGGTCGCGCTTCAGAGCAATTTCCAAAGCGACCATCATTCCCAGAATCTCCTCCTTGTTCACCTTCATGCCTCGACCGATCGAGTCGCTATTGGGAGAGCCGTTCAGCCGAGCCGCATGGATGAGATCCTTCCGGCCTAACAGCAAGCCGGCGCTTTGCGGACCTCGCAGCCCTTTCCCGCCCGAGAACGTGACCAGGTCAAATCCCATTTTGATGAACTTGGATAGGTTCTCGACCGGTGGAACATCGCCAGCACAATCATTGAATGTGGGGATCTGGCGCTTCTTGCCCAGCTCGACGTATTCGGCGGCTTTGATTTGCCCGATCGGGTCGTGGCGGTTGTAGAACAACATCATCACGGTTCGGTCATTGACCGCGCGCTCGAGCTCTTCGCGCGTTTCAATTTCCACAAACCGGGCGCCACAGTCGCGCACGGCGTGGTCGTAGCCGTAGCGATGAGACTTCTGAATGATCACCTCGGTCTTCATCCCGGCGGTATCCGGAAGCCGGCGAATGAGGTGCGGATTGGCTCCGGCCATGCAGGCCGCCGTGCCCAGGACGAGCGCCGAGGCGGCGCCGGCCGTAACCATCGCCGCTTCACAACCGATTAGTGATGCAATGCGCTGTCCCACTGCATCCTGCACGTCATTCAAACGGACGGACTGCTTTGAGGCGTATGTTATCGCCTGCACGACTTCCGGCAGCAGCGGGGACCCTGACAGAGTGGTATAGGGCTCGCCGGCATTGATGAAGGGCCGAACGTTCAGCTCCTTGAAATAGTCCCGCCGGCTATTGGCCGCGGCGGCGCTGGTATTAGAAGCAAATCCACCCAGCAGCGGAAAACTCGAAAGCGCTTGCAAGAACCTTCGTCGATCGGGCACGCTCGTCGCCTCCCCTCCGGACCCTCAAGGCTAGCATGGTGATGACAAGTCCCGGGCCCGCTCCACCGCTGAGGCGCCAAGAACGCAGAGGCTGAAAAACAAAGGTTTTCTCAGCGTGCTCGGCGTCTCCGCGGTGAATCGAACCGGCGTGGTGGAGACGGCGCCCGGCATCAGCAGCGCAAACGGCGCCACGTTCCGCCCGGTGGATGGCAGATTCATCATCTCGGCGCCGCTGATCACCGCGCTGGTGGTACCGCTGGCGGTGTTCACGGTGACGATGTCGGCGTTCACCGTGACGGCCTCGGGCACCTGCCCGACCTCGTGACCTGCAAGCTCCTCGGCCGGGGCCGGCCGGAATCGTCGGAATCGTTCGGCAAAATCTTCCACGGCGCGGGCCAGCGTCTATACTGAGAGGTTCCGTTGGCACTGGAGGGATTAATGGCCAATGACTCGAGCAACAACTGCCTTTCGCGGCGTCACGTGCTCGGCGGGATGGTGGCGCTGCCGGCGCTGGCCAGCGCGGGATTTGCCGCGCCCGCCCCAGAGCGCTACAAACTCGGCGTGATGGCGACTCTCTACGCGGCGGCGCCGCTCGACGACGCCATGGCCCGGATCCGCAAGGCGGGCTACCACTACATCAGCATTGGGCGGCGGCATGGCAACGATGTGGTCTTCGAGCCGGAGCTGCCCAAAGACGAGCGCAAACGAATGCTGCGCCGCATCCGGGACCTCGGCGTGCAACCGGTGATGAGCCTGGGCGGCTTCGGCGGCGGCGACCCTTCGACCGAGGCCGGTCTGGCGAAATATCTGGACCAGTTGGACCTGTGCGCGGATTACGAGATTCCTGTCATGGTCGGCGGGGGTCCCTGGTACTACACGAAGTTTCCCAACCTGCCCAAGCGCGAACTCGACTGGCAGAAGGAAGTGAGCCAGTTTTACGCCGGCCTGGAAAAGGCCGTGCGCCACGCGGAGTCGATCGGCGTGACGATCGCTCTCAAGCCCCACACCGGCATCACGGCGCGCGCCAGGGACTGCATGCAGGTGGTGAAACGGATCGTGTCGCCGCGGTTCAAAATCTGCTGGGATGCGGGGAATGTGTCCTTCTACGAAGGTATTTATCCGGACCCCGACCTGGGCGACCTGGCGCCGGAGGTCCGGGCCGTTTGCCTCAAAGACCATCTCGGGCTGCGGGGCGAGGCGAACTTCCCGGTCCCAGGGCAGGGGCAGGTGGATCACGAGGCGATGTTCCGCACCCTGTTTTCCAAGGGTTTCAACGGGCCGATGTGTATCGAGCGGGTGGATGGGCGCGACCGCGGCCGGCTGGCCCCGGAAGTGGTGGATGAGCGGCTGACGGCCGCCAACAAATATCTCGTGCCGCTGCTCGACCGGATCACGTCGGGCGGATAAGCACTACCTCAGGCGCGCCACCAGGTCAGGCGGCTCGGCGCGTGTGCCGTTCCTGAAGGAGCGATCACCAAGACGTCCGTGGCCAAGCCGGCCGCCTCGTCGGCGACTTCTGCTTCACCCTCGTCACAACTTCGTCAGCCGTTCGAGGACGCCGTCGTTGGAGGCCAGCGTGCTTCCGCGCCTGCCGAAGGTACGGTCGTATCTCCGGTCGGTCCAAGTCGGACAGTTTCTTCAGCGTGATGTGACGCATCGCCTTGCCGGTTCCTTGCAGAACTCCGGCAGGATCATCCAAGTCCGTGCCACGCGGGAATCCGAGGAGTACATGTCGAGCAAATACGTTGATGTTGCAGATGCCGTCAGCGATGACTCGTTCCGTCGCGCCATACAGCAGAACAACCTTCGAGCGCATCTCGAAGATGTACTCGTGACACGGGGCCATTTCCTCATGAACCACCTTCCGAAGGCCCAGGGCAAGCGATTGGATGCCGGGATCGTACCGATAGAGGAATTCGAGCAACTCGGGTGGCGGTCTTGTCATGCCACTCTCACGAACGGGGATGGGTCAGCTCTTGGCCGACAGGATGTTCGACCACCGCTCCCGCCTTTGGTCCTCCGACGTTTCCTCGACGCGTGTGGCGATGGTCCAAGAGAGCTTCTACGTAGGACGCAAGCGGTGGTCCCGGACGATGAGTCAGGAGCATCATGTCCATCAGAACACCCGCGGCAGACGGAATCAAGGGAATGCTGCTAAGGGCTCCGCCGGGCGGTCATATCGATCGGCTCCCGGTTGCCGTACTGCATTTTGAGCGTCATCGTTTCACCCTCGACCGTGCCCGTGTAGTGGACGTGGATCTCGTCGCCGTTGCCCCGTCGCACGAGAGTGAAGGATATGTCCTTGCCGGTAAGCTTGCCTTCCGTGATGGGGGCCGAGCCTTGCTGGCTCGAGACGGTCCCGGAGACCTTGTCGCCCTCGACCTTGAGATTCAAGGTTGCTTTGCGAGCGTGGCCGTCCGAGGTCGCGTAGGTTACGTCACACACGCCGGCAACCTCCGCCGCGGCCAGGGGCAGCAGCATTGTCGCCAAGACAGCGAAGTGGCGGGCGGCTGTTTTCATCGGAAAGCCAGTCATCGAAACACCAGGGTCGTGTTGGATCGCACGGTGACGTAGACGCGGTCGCCGTCGCGGCGGAAGTATTCCTGGTTCCAGCGGTCGGTCAACTCATTCGTACGCTCGGCCAGCCGCTTGCCGTTGGATGCAATCGTCACACCGGCCGGCGCGCGGAACTCCAACGTAAGGCTTCCATCGTAAATCTTGGGATCGAGACCGTTGGAAACCGCAAAGCGGGCCTTCGCGTCTCCGAGGCCCAAGGCTCGGACTTCAGTGCGCTCGAAGATCGCCCGGTAGGTGTAGAGCGGGCCCATCGGCACGTACCACACGTCAGGGCGGCGGCTGATGTGGGCCAGGTGCCGCTCGTAAAAGGCCTCGGGCCCGTAGTCCAGCCATTGCGGGTGGGACATGAAGTTATAGATCCCGCCGCGCTGGTAAACCTCATCGAACTTGGCGTCGTTGACGGCGACATCCGTATGGTCGCTCTTGCCGGCCCCGCCTCGCTTCTGTACCACCTGCGTGTAGGCGGCGTTGAACGGATTGGGGTCCCAAGTCTGGAGATCGGGCATAACGTGGCCATCTTGGGCTTCATTGGGGTAATTGCGCGCCACCAGGTAGCCGGCGGCGGCGATTCGTTTCTGAACGAAATCGTAGTTGGCGCAGTGGCCGCAGGGATAGCACCAGGTCCAGACGTATGGCTGATGGGTACGGAGGAGAATATCGTCTTTCGATCCATTGATTTCGTAATCGCTGTAGGCTGCGGAGCAGAACGCCTCGGCGTCGGGCCGGCCGCACGGGTGGGTGCGGGAGTGGGAGCCGATCTCGTGGCCGTTCTCGACGGCCTGCCACAGACGCGGCCACAGATCCCGGACCTGCAACTGCGTAAAAAAACGATCCTCGGGCGCAGGGTCTTGCTCGGTGCTCACGAAAATGGTGGCCTTGATGCCGTACTTGTCCATGGCATCGAGGCAGGCGGTAACGTATTTCGTGGAATCGTCGATGGTATGGGCGACTACGGCGCGCGCGTTGTTGAGATATTTCGTTTTCCCGATGAAACGGACCGGGCTGGTGTCAGCGGCGCGGGCGCCCCCGCCGAGCAGGAGAACGCAAGTGAAGCCGGCGATCCAGATACGCATAGAGCGCTCCCCCGCTTTTACGTAATCCGGAGCGCCGCGGGACGAGGTTGCGCTTTCAGTTTCCACGGTTTCCGGAAGTTCCGGGTCAAATACTGTTTGGCCATGCCATCCCCGACAAAGCGCTCTTGCCGGTCGTCCCATTGCAGCCGGTGACCGGTGCGGTAGGCAATGTTCGCCAGCAGGCCATGCTTCGTCACCTTGTGCCCATACCGGAAGTTGCAGGTCGTCTCCAGGTTACGTGTCTTGATGGCGTCGAGGAACTCGCGCAGGTGCCCGGGAGAAGGGGGGATCGACTCCGGAGGGCGCGGAAAGTCCTCGACCTTCTTGCCGCGCGCCCACACCTCGTGCGTTTCGTAATTCGTCACGAGTGAAGCTTGGGTCCCCTCAAACAGACAGCCGATCTGCCCTATGTGCTCGAATCCAGGGAGAGGCGTCGGCCGGAAGCTGTACAGATAGAGCAGCCCGGGAAACTCCAAGATCGCCTCCACCGTGTCGGGGCAGTCGGTCTTGTCGGACAGGAAGAAGCGGCCGCCTGCGGCCGAGATGTTCTGTGCCGCTTCCAGATCCAGCGCCCAGAAAGCAACGTCGGAGATGTGACACCAGAAGTCGATGAACGTTCCGCCCGAGTAGTCCCAGAACTGGCGAAAGTTGCCGTGGGAGCGCAATGGATCGTAAGGCCGTTTCGGCGCGGGGCCGAGCCAAAAGTCGTAGTCGAATCCCTCGGGAAGCGCCGGCGGCTCGTTGGTCCTGAAGTTTCCTGTCGGGCTGGTCTTCCACAAATGGACCCGCGTGATCTTGCCGAGCTTCCCGGACTTGACCAGCTCCACCACGCGCCGATAATTGTCGCCGGTGTTGTGGATGTGATTCCCCATTTGAGTGACACGCTTGTGGTAGAGCGAACCGTCGGCCATCGCTCGCCCTTCGGCCAGGCTGTAACTGAGGGGCTTCTCGCAGAACACGTCCTTGCCCGCTTCAAAGGCGCTTACCGCGGGGATGGCGTGCCAGTGGTCGGGCGTCACGACCGCGACGGCATCGATCTCCTTCAGATCCAGCAGCCGGCGGAAGTCGCCGAAACCCTGTGGCTTCGAACCCCGAGCCTTCTCGACCACTTGCAGGGCGCGATCGAGATGCCGCCTGTCGACATCGCATATGGCCCCGATCTGAACGTCGTCGAACTTGAGGAACTCATTGAGGCGGCCGCTTCCCATGCCGCCCACCCCGATCATGCCCAGCACGATCTTGTCGTTGGGGCCGGTTTTTCCCGCCCATACGGGCCGCTTGAGAGCGTGGAGGGCAGTCCCAACACCCAGGGCGCCGCAAAATGTTCTCCGCGATAGCGTCGATGGCTTCATTGTGCAGCCGCCCTTTCACGGCCACCTAGAGTATACTGCGTTGTCTGGCGCGGTGGAAGGGTGATCGGACCATCGACTTCGCACCTGGGAGACCGAGATCGTTGGTCGCCGGCGCACGCAGGATACCAAGTAGTATTAGGATAATCGAGGATTTGGGAACCCTCTGCGTCTCCGCGTCTCCGCGGTTGATTGGGTCTAAGCCGGTGATTGTAGACCGAATTCACCGCAGAGGCGCAGAGTCGCAGAGATCTCTTGTATATGAAGATTTCGGACAAGTCGATCGCCGGGTGGGCTTTCCTGACGCTTGCTCTGCTCGCCGGGACGGGGCCGGCGCCGGCACAGGATTGGGAACGCCG
>JBGOUJ010000142.1:0-13896 GCA_041477005.1 Terriglobia bacterium
AGGGCATCCACTGCATTGGCATGACCGCTCTCTAAAAAGATGCTCATGATTGCTGGATCGTCTTTGGGTCTGGCGAGGATGGTTGATAGAACGATCAACATGGCGGACATAGCAAAACCGTACGCGCTACCGTATTCAGACCGAAAGGACGAAACTGTGATCTCATTCCAAGCATCAGCCGACATGCCCAAGGACACCCCAAAAAGGCTATGCTGACAGATTACATCTGACAGCTCCACCAAGAGGCTCCGACGCTTATCATAGGGGATGTGCCGATATAGCTTTGCATTGCCGCTTTTCAGATCCTTGGCGTGAAAGTACTCTAAGCCATATCGATTCAGCACGGCAGCCCACTCATCGGAGAACGCTATCCACTCTTCAAATTGGGCGACGTAGCCACCAAGGACGAACATAGGAATGTCATCTCCCTTGGTAATGCTTTCGTCGAGATATGCCTCTAGGGCCATGATAGTTCCAGAGCAAAAAGACGGAAGTCCCGAGATGGCGTGCTGGCGGACCCTCCGTGAGTCGAGGGCCATCACCGCACACCTCGCCAGCTGGCGAGCCTAGCACCCTGCCTCGGAGTTACGCAAGTATATAATTGCCCAAACAGGAGCCTGCTTCGGCTGACTCCTGAAAGGTATCCCACCGGATTCAGACTGTGGGAGGGTTGGGGTGCAGTCGATTGGGGCTCGACGTTGGAAATCCCCGGTCACGCGCCGAGGGCGCCGCTCAGCCTGGCTGTGAACGCCCTACTCGGAGAAGTTGCCGCCCGCAAGATCCCGCGCGCGTTGGCATCGAGCCCGGCAGAACGTCGATTGTACCCTCGAACTCTTGGGGTTCGCACCAAGATTCGCCGACAGCCCACATTGCGGTCGTGCACCGGGGTCCCTTCGCGCTCGAGGCCGCGCTTGACTGGCGGTTCCACGCTTTGCCCCCTGCTACCCTCGCAGAAATTCCAGTGTGCGCGCCCAGGCGTCCTTCGCGGCTTCGGCGTTGTAGCGCGGGCCGGTGTCGTTGAAGGCCTTTCTGCTCGGCGCCCCAAGGGCGCCGGCTGATCAGCGCTCGGGCGATGGTTGACGCAGACGGACTGCGCTGGAATTCTCGATCTTCTCTGCCTCAGGCACCGCAAGGCCGGACGAGAGTCGGATGGATGCATCGCCGGCTAGCGCGTCCAGGCGCTGGAACAATCGCCAGGGATTCAATTTCTTCAGTTTGGCAAGTCCTGTTTTGTTTTGTTTCTTGGGCGACGCCTGCACCAGCGTGCTGCTTCGGGCAGGATCGAGTGGCGAATTGCCTGCGCTCAGTTGTAAGGCGAGCGTTAAGCTTGCGATCAGAACCAAGATCAAAGGTAGCTGCATGGAACACCCCCTGACACGGGAACTCCCCGGTGTGTAAGGTTCCGCGCTTGTGAAGTTTCGGAACAGTCGCATCGATACCCACTTTCATTGAGGCGTCTTCGAACTCGCGACTAGCGGCTTCGACGGCGCCCACATATGCGCCATGCCTGCCGGGCCTCACTTGGCGAGGCCGGCCGGAGCTCCTTTGAGAATGTGCAAACCGGTCCGCGTGCGGACGTGGTTTTGTATTGCCCACGGTACCGGGCGCCGGCGCCCGCAGGTGCGGCACTCGTACTCTCCGTGCAGGGGCCACATGGGCTCGGTATGTATGACGGCGCACCAAAGATCCCCCAGTCTCCTCATCATCTGCTTGAACCTCCGGGGCCAGGTCCCTATAAAGAGCACGTGTAACTCCAACTCGCGACATTCTCGCGGGAGCGGATAAATGCCATTGATGGAGCACATACCGAGAGCACCCGGTGGGCCGTGCAGGTCTCTGGTGCCGGCCCGTCGGCAAGTGCCAACCCATCGGCACTGGCGCTTCGGCACGGCGGCCTTGAATGGGGCCTTGGTCCCTGATCGCCCGCCGGCAGCAGTTATCTGGTGGAATACCCGTCCCTGACACGCGAAGATATCATGGCGTGCCCGGGACTACGCGGCATCGCCGGCGGAAGAGCAGGTCACTCCCTGGAAGTTGGCAAGCCGTGACGGATGAAGATTCTCGTTTGCTTACCGGGCCACTTCGGCCACGCAGGCGAGGCCGGCGAAATAGCCTTTCTGAAAGACCGGAGGCGCGCCGCCCATGTCGAGATCGAAGCGGACCACGAGGGGCTGGCCGCTGCTGGGCGAGGTGACGGGACGGCCCTGGCGGCCGCCGCGGAGCATCCACTCCAGGCCCGCGCCACCGCCCAGAATGGACTGCCACTTGTCGGCATCGCCGAAGAATTCGAAGGCGGCCCACAGCCCGTCGTAGCTGGGGAAGTTGAAATCGGAGCCGCCCTTGAACTTTCCCGTGAGCTTCACTTCATGGAAGCTGGGACCGGGCCAGAAGAACTGCTTGGCCGTGGCGTTGGCCGCCGAGTAGTCCGCGGTCTGGCCGTCGATGATGAGCCGCAGGCTGTCGATGTCGGCGGTGGGCGCCTGCCGCAAAGTGTAGGTCAGGCGCGGGGCTTGAGACCCGCCCGGGTAGAGGGCGTTGGCGAAAGCGGCGGCCCGGTTGAAGAAGCCCACGAACCCCGGCGAAAGGGTGATCCCGCCGCCCGACGCCTGCACGTAGAGGTTGCCCTGGCGCGGCAGCAGCTTCTGGAGGTTCTGGTCGTAGAAGGTCCAAAGCGCGCCCTGCGGCGGCCGGAAGATGACGGCGACTTCCTCGAGAGTGGCCTTGGCGGAGGAAGCCGGGTTGAACGGGTACTTGCTCATCAAGGCCCGGAGCTGGGCGCAGAGATCTTTGCCCTTGCCGTTGAGCTCGGCCGGGCCCAGGCGGCGCAGGAGCGCCTCAGTATAGGTGATGGGGTCTTCCATCAGCTTCTGTACGGTAGCGTCGAGGTGAGCGTCCGGATCGATGCCGAAGCTCTGCGCCATCTGGCGGGTCACCAGGTGGGCGCTCGAGGCCGAGGCGAGGGTCTGGCCGGCGGCCGCTTCATTGGGCACGCCGGGCTGCGAGGCAACCTGCTCCAGCGAGACCTGCAAGCCGACCAGCGACTTCATGTAGTCCGCGTTGGAGGGGCCGACGTATTGGTCCACGCTCGCCGGCGGCATCACGGTGTGGAGCGGCTTGAGCGCCTTGAGCACTTCCGGGGCGTCGACGCCGGTGTTCTGCGAGGCGAGCCAGAACATGGCCAGTAGCGGCGATTGCGGGCCGGAGGTCAGGTTCAGCTTCTTGGCCGCGTCGCGAATATCGCTGTAGCGGACCACGGCCGACCGCTTCAGGTAGTCCCGCCATTGGTTGATGAAGTCGCCGTAGTAGCGGTTGCGCAACTGCTGCTCCAGGTTGGCGCGGTCCACCGTGAAGCCGGCCTGCTGCCCTCCCAATACCCATTGCTCGCCGCTGAAGTAGCGGTCGGCGTTCTTGATGGCGTTCTGCATGAACGCCCAGCCGCCCTTGGTGAAGGCGCCCGGCACGTCGCGGTTGTTGACCACCACCTCGGCCGAGCCGGGGAATCTCTGGTTGAAGTTGACCAGCTTGTTCGCTTTGTTCGCCTCCGTCACCATGAACTGGTAGACCCGTTCGGTCCCGGCGAACTGCAGGAGATACTTGCGCGCGCGCTCGATGGCCGCCGAATCGTTCTCGGAGGAGAACGGGTTGGCGTACTTCAGCTCCTCGCTGTAGAAATCGAACTGCTTCTGGGCCAGGACCGAGCGCTCCGGATCGACGTTGCGGCCGGCCATCCAGCGATTGCGCAACAGGGGCGAGAGGAACAGTTGCGTGCTTTTGTCGTGATGAGATGTAGTAATCAGGTAGCCCTTGAGCGTGTCGTAGGCGTAGCCGTAATCGTCGCTGGGACCGGGAGCGCCGGGGAGTACTTTCAAGACCTGCAGCAAGCCGTCTTGGGTCGATCCAAACAGAAGCTGGCGGAAGCGGTTGAAGTAGGTCCTTCGCACGTGCGGATACAGGTCGCTGCCCGCGTAGAGTCCCCAGCGAAGGCTCCAGGGCGCTCCCTCGCGCTCGTACCGCGTAAGCGTCTCGAGAGCCTGGCGAAGGGTTTCCAGGCGGTTCAGAGCATCGACTGACGGGAGATTGGCGCCGCCGGCTTCGGATGCCGGGATGCCGGCGGCGGCGTTGAGCACGCTGGACTCGAGGCCCCGGTTTCCGGCGTAGGAAACGATAAAGGCAATGCTCAGCAGGAGGCACAGACCGGCAGCCGAGGCGAGCAAGATCCGCCGCAGGGAGTTGGTCCGGACACTGGCCCCGCTGGCCCCCAGGGCGGCGCGGTCCGCCAGCAGGACGTCGTTAAAGAAATGATGGAGGAAAACCCACTGGGGCGCCCGTCGCGCCGCGGGAATGCTGGCGACCGGCGTGGGCGTCATCTTTTCGAGACCCAACGGCCCCATCTTGAACATGCCGGTCGCCTCGCGCTCCCGTTGGAGGGGCTGCTGTTGGCCTGCCGCGGGCGCGGCCGCCACATCCTCGAGGATCACCGGCCTCACACCGCAGAAGTAGAACCCGCGCAGGAAGGGACCAACAGTGAGCTGGCTCGGCCGGCACAGATCTACCAGGAACTGCACGATCAGGCCGCGGAGCTTACGGAACTCGCGCGGAAACTCGTAGATGCCCGGCAGCTTGGCGGCGTCGCTCTCCCGGGCCAGAAACTCGGTCCGCTTGTCGCAGAGCGAGCAATACAGGTTCTGGAAGGCGTCGGTGAGCCGGACCGTTTCCCGCTCCGCATAGACGCCGGCCGGCTGCCCGGAGGCGACCGGCAGGGTGACGCCGACCACCTGCGTGGTCTCCTCGTTCGTCAGGTTGTGGACGTAGTCGTGAAAGAACGCGATCCGGTCCACCTTGGTGAACAGGACGTAGACCGGAAGGCTGATGCCCAACTGGCGGGAGATCTCCAGGAGGCGGGCGCCGAGACTTCGCGCGGCTGCGGTCGCCGCGTCGATCGCGCCCGGCTGGACAAGGCTCTCGCACTCCAGGCACACCACCGCGGCCCGCGGCGCCTGCTCCCCTGTCTTGACCACGGACTGGAGCTTGCCGGGCCGCATTCGCCGGACCAGCCGCGTCCAGATCGAGGGATCCGACAGCAACCCGCCGCCCGCTTCGATGAATACTGCCTGACGGGCGAACCAGAGGTTCACCGCGCGCGTGGGAATGATCGAGGTTCCCTGGTAGACCTGCCCGGCGAGCAGCTCGGGTTCGAGGCCGGAGTGAAGCATCGCCGTGGTCTTGCTCGCCCCCGAGGCGCCGACCAGAAAAATCACGGGGCGGTTGCTGAACTTGGCCCCGGGAGCGAGCGGCGAGGAGGTGAGCCTCGCCTCGGCATCGCGCAGCAGCAGATCCAGGTCGTCGGGGGCGCCGCCTCCAGCCGCCCCGCCCCCACCGCCGGAGGCAGCCTCCTGCTTCAACTTCTTCGTCCAAAACCAGAGAAACACGGCGGCAGCGGCGATGCCGACCAGGGCCAGGCCGCCGCGCAGAATCCACAACTCAGGGCTTTTCAGGCCCAGCAGGGTTCCCAGGAACCACACCAGGATGAGATAGACGACCAGAGCCAGTGCCGTGAGCAGGTAGACGTTCATTTCCAAGTTTCCCCGGCCGGACTACCTCCCTCGGGCCGCAAGGGCGCTGAGATCGGAGACGCCGGAGCCGAGCGCCAGCTTGAACCCGGTGAACAGAACCAGCGCCAAAACAAAGCAAGCCAGGGCGCCATAGAGGAGCTTGCGGACCCATGGATCGCCCTTTGGGCTAGGCGCGCCCCCGGCCGGAACCGCCCAAGCCGGCGAAAGAT
The DNA here is from genome assembly GCA_041477005.1 of Terriglobia bacterium. Lineage (GTDB taxonomy): Bacteria > Acidobacteriota > Terriglobia > Bryobacterales > JACQDG01 > JBGOUJ01. Next base: position 5,783 of record JBGOUJ010000142.1, read on the forward strand.
CGGGGGCATAGCCGCGAATGCGGCGAATTTTGGCCGCCACCGATTCGCGGATGGCCCGCAACTCCCCTCTGCCGCCGGCGCTGTACCGCCCTCCGAAGCCCAGCAACAGGCAGAGCTGGTACACCTCCAGCACGTCGGCCAGCATTTCTGAATCACTCTGGGCCAGCAGGCGGTCGAGATTCTGGAAGAAGATCTCGCCGGCGATGTGCACCCCGAACAACTCTTCCTGGAGCGGCTTGCGGGACCAATCCGCAAACAGCGCGTTCCGCGAATTCAGGATCGATTCGTCGAGGAAGGCCACCACCGAGAAGCGGGCGATGCGCATGATGTCGTCGGAATAGCCGCGCTCGCGGCCGTCCTGATCGGCCTTTCTCACCGCCTCGCGCATGTGCGTGCGAAAAGACCCGACGTCCGTCAGCGCCTGCCGGTCGGAGCGCACCCGCACGATGGCCGTCAGGATCTCCTGGAATACCAGGGCCAGGTTTTCGGGGCGAACGGCGACGGGGGGTGGGGCGCTCATATCAGGCGTCGATTATCACCAGCAGCTCGATCTCCGGCTTGGGGAACTCTCCGGGAACGTAGACGCCGATTTGGCGGGTTTGAACCAGATGGTCCCAGCAAGGCCCGGCTTTGCTGACGCCGAAGTACTGCGTTTCCACTCTCGTCGAGACCGCCGGCGGCGGGACCGGCAGGTGGGTGAGGGTGAGGCCCGGGAGCGCCCGCTTCACCAGCTCGGGAACGAATTGCGAGGAGCAGAGCTTCACCAGTTGGGGCGCCTTGGCGATCAAATCCGCCTCGCCGAGCTGGGCCCGCATCCCCAGGATCCAGCGCGAGCGGCCGACGCACCTCTGGTCGGTGATCTGGCCGGAGTAGAGATAATTCGCCACGCGCTGCAGCGGGATGGAGAGGCAATTGGTGGGCAGGATCGTCTCCAGGTGAGTGCGAATGTGGCGGTCCAGCTTGTCGAAGCACTCATCCAGGTGGAGATGGTCGTAGACCGGCAGCGAGCGGGGATGGGAGTCGAGCGTGAAGGTGCAGAGCGCTCCCGCCAGGCGCACCAGCTCGAGATAAAGCTCGAGCGGGTGGCCGCGGCGAGAGGCATAAAGATGCCGCAGCGGGGTCAGGCTGGCGTTGACCGTGTGCAGGAGCCAGAAGTTCAACAGCTCGCGGGAGGAGAATGCCGCCTTCAGGTCCGAGCCGTCCTTGGGCGAGCGGGAGAGCGAGGCGCTCTTCTCGTCCATGATCTCGATCAGGCGCCCCAGCAGGGACATGATCCGCTCGCTGGCGCTGATCTGCAAGCAGGGCGGAATAAAGGTCGGGTCGTAAACGAAGCGTCCGCTCCCGGAGCGCATGATGCGGGCGAGAGGAAGGGCCACCAAGTCATCGACGGCCTCGGTATCGAGCAGCAGCCGGACGTTTTTCCGGCCCAGGCGCACCTGCTTTTCATCGCGGCCGGTGGTTTCGTCATAAAGTGTCTGCGCCTCGGCCAGGAAACGGGAGCCGTTTTGCGCCTCCGCTTCGGAGAACGAGCAATTCGCGCCGCCCGGTTTTCGCGGAGGCACGGCCAGAAGCACGGTCACCTTGTCGCGCGTGGGCGGGAACAACTCGGCAATGTTGCGCGGCGCCGGCAGCGGATCGCTCTCCGGCATGTGAAAGATCAGGCCGTCCGCGAAGATGCCCCGCGCATGCACCAGCCAGACCGTGCCGTTCTGGAGAGCTTCGCTGTTCAGCTCGCATCCGGCCAGGCCCTGTGTTTCGGACCACAGGGCCGAGGTGGCGAACTGGATGGAGTCTTCGAAGTAGCGGCTCTGCGCCTGGAAATGGTGGGGGCCCAGGTACATCCCCTCCGACCACACCACCCGGGACAGCGATCTCATATTCGAGTCGATTGTAACACCAGAGGCTGCGGGACGCCTCCAAATCAGGTATCATAGAATGAGAGATCGTTCTTGCCGCAAATTGTTTTATGGACCTCTACGGCAAACTCCGGCTCCTGCAGCTCCTCCATGACGGGGAGACCAAGACTTTCCTGGCCCGCGACCCGTCTACACGCCGTATAGTCCTGGTGCATGAGATTTCCCGGAAGGGCAGCCCGGAGCATGAGTTCGCCCAGCGGGCGCTCGAAAAGGCCACGCCCGAGGTTCGCCGGCAGGTCCTGGAACAGGGGGAGCGGGACGGCAGACCGTATTTGATCACGGAAGCTCCGCCAGGCTGCCGGAGCTTGCGGGAGTGGCTGGATAAGGTGCGCGCGGTTGGGCCGCCGGCGAAGCCGGCCCCGCCGCCCCCAACCCCGGCAGCGACCCCGCCCCCGCAGCCCAACCCCTCTCAGGCGCCGCTCGGGGAGTTCACGCGGCTGTTTGGCTCGCGCCGGCCGCCAGAGCCAGCCGCCTCCCCCGCGCCGCCTGCTTCCCCGTCCTCGCGGCCGGCCGCTTCCCCGTCCTTGCCGCCACAGGCTTCCCCGTCCTCGCCGCCTCAGGGGAGTCAATTCACCCAAATGTTTGGATCCTCTGGGCCCAAGAGCGCGCCGCCCCCGGCCGGCCGGCCGCAGTCCCCGCCGGGCGGGGGCGAGTTTACCCTGTACTTTAAAGGGTCGATGCCCGAGGGGAATGCGGCGCCTCTCGAAAACCTCGCTCCTGGGGCGCCGGCCGCCGAGCCTGCCCGGCCGTTTTCGCGTGAAGCGGGCGAGTTCACTCGGATGTTTGGCGCACCTGCCGGACCCGCCCACTCGCCGCCGGCTGCCGCTGCCGAACCCGGAGGAGGCGCCACCGGCCTTTTCGGCGCGCGTACCGCGGCGCCACCTCCGCCGGCAGCGGCCCCGCCCGCCCAGCCGCGTGAGCCGCAGGCGCCACAGCTACAGATGCCCCAGCCTCAGATGCCTCCTGTACCGGCGCCCCGGATCCCTCAGCCCCAGATACCACAGCCGCAGATCCCTCAGGCACATATACCCCAGATCCCACAGCCACACATACCACAGCCGCAGGCGCCCCAGGCGCATATACCCCAGATCCCACAGCCGCACGTACCACAGCCGCAGATCCCTCAGCCGCAGGTGCCCCAGCAGCCGGCGGGACCGGCGCCCGGCGAGTACACGCGCCTCTTCAGCCAGATGCCGCCCCCAGTCCGGCCGGAAAGCAGAGACGCCTCGATTGCATCGCTGCCCTCGCTCCAGCAGCCGGCGCTCCCGCAACCGACGGCGCCGGGTGCTCTACACATCCCGATTTCCAGCTTACCCCTGGTCCTTGCCCTGGGCGCGCTCTTCCTGTTCGCCGTGATCCTGATCATCTACTTCGCGCTCAGGCACTGAAGGCCTCACGCCGTCTGGGCGAACACAATGATGAGCTCGAGCTGCGGGTTCTGGAAGTCGGCGGGGACGTAGGCAGCGAGATTCCGAGCCCGCTGGATCGCCTCCCACGCCAAGCCGTCCTGGTTCAGACTGAAATACTGGTAATCGAGTTTCACCGGGATCGAGGCCGGCGGCGCGGGCACGTGGGTCAGCACCACGCCCGGCAACGCCTGCCGCACCAGGTGCTCGATGTGGCTGGCCGAGCAGACCTTAACCAGCGGCGCGGTTTTCCCGATCAGGTCGGCCTGGTTCATCGCGGCGCTGACGGCCAGGTACATCTTGGTGTTCTTGAGGTACTTGTCATCGGCCAGCGCGGTGGCGTAGATCGACGGCTGGACCAGCTTCAGCGGCAGAGATGCGAAGTTGCTGGGCACCACCGTCTCGAGCAGCAGCCGGAGCTTGGCGTCGAGCTCGGTGAAGCAGGGCGAGAGCTTGTCGTGATCGTACGCCGGAAGGTCGCGCGGATGGATGTCCTTGGAGAACGTGGTCAGCGCGCCGGCCAGCTCCAGCATGGCGGTGAACAGGGCGTCGGGATGGGCCTTCTTGGCCTCGAAGAGGTGGTTCAGCAGGGGGAAGTAGGAATTGATGGTGTATAAAAGCCAGAAGTTCGCCGTGTCGGAGGCGGTGAAATCGGCGAGACTCTGGTTCTTCTGCCGGCGCGTGCCGGAGAGCTGGCTGCTCTTGGCCGAGAGGATCTCGACCAGGCGGCGCACCATCGCGACCAGGTAATCGCTGGCGTGGAAATCGAGCAGCGGCGGGACGAAAACAGGGTCGACCTGGTACGCACCGGCCGGCGTCCGCTTCACGCTGGCGACCCGGAGGGCGGAGGCGCCCTCGCGCAGCTCGCCCTCGACCAGGAAGCGGAAGTTCTTCCGCGCCACCTGGATCGGCTTTTCCGACTGCCCGGAGTTCTCGTCCCGCAGCAGGGCCACCTCGGCGCGGTAGCGGGTGTCGGCGTTGACGTGCTCGACCGAGACGTTGAGGCCCCGCTCGCGATAGTGTGGAATGGCCAGGTAGACGTCGAGCGAGTCCTTATCCGCCTCGAAGCTCTCGGCCAGGGGCTTGGGAGGGGGGCCGGGGTCGGAATCGGGGATGTCGAACAGCAGCCCGTCCGGGAAAATGCCCGCGGCGCTGGTGATGGCGAACGTGCCGGAAGCAAGCGCCTCATGATCGACCTGCAGCCGCTGGAGCCCCCAGGGACGGAACTGCAGCGCATCGAGCCGGAATTGCAGGGAGCTTTCGATGAACCGGTCCTGGATCTGGAGGTGCTGGGGCGTAAGGAAAGTTCCCTTGGACCAGATGACGGGTTGCAGTCGCCTCACAGCAATTTACGGTAGCAAGGAGGGCGGAGAGGCGCAAGCGCCTGGTAGGCGCCGCACTGGGCCCGTTAACCAGCCAGCGAAAGTCTGCGTCGGGCTTGGGCGCCCAAGCGGGACAATGGCTGCCCCAGCGCCCACGAAGGGAACAGGGGCGATTCGCGCCTGCGCGGCCGCTTGCTTCGCGAACTGCGCCACGCCCCGAGCACCACACGAAGGGAACAGGGGCGGTTCGCGCCTGCGCGGCCGCTTGCTTCGCGAGCTGCGCCACCCCCGAGCGCCACACGAAGGGAACTGAGGCGGTTCGGCGGGGTGAGCGCCGTTGACGGCCGCGAGTTCACTGCGTGAGACCCAGGAACTGGTTCCGGAGTGCGACGAGCGAACCTCGCCTATACCGCGACCGAACGGTGTCTTCGAGCCTTCGCCGTGGACCCGAATTTCATCCAACGCCGCTGCTGCGGTGAAGCGGGCGGGATGACGCTCGCGGGAGCCGTGTGGTTCTGATGCCGCGGGAGCTCCGGCGACACCTCGCGCCGCGTCAGCCGGATTGCCAGGGTCCGCTCGATCCTGGCAATTTCGTCGCGCTCGGACGGCGTGCCGAAGGTGGAAGCCGTGCCGCGAGCGCCTGCCCTGCCGGTCCGGCCAACCCGGTGAATGAAATCCTCCGGCACTTGCGGCAAGTCGTAGTTCACCACGTGAGAGATTCCTTCCACGTGAATACCGCGCGCCGCGACGTCGGTCGCCACCAGGACACGATAGTATCTTTCCTGGAACCCGCGCAGCGCCTGGTTCCGCTGGCTCTGGCTACGGTCGCCGTGAATGGCGGTGACCTTCATGCCTTCACGAGCCAGCCTCTTCGCCAAACGGTCTGCGCCATGCTTGGTCCGGGCGAAGACCAGGAACGAGCCGTCATCCTGCCGCAGCATCCTTTGCAGGAGCCCGAGCTTTTGATCCTGCTCGACTTCGTAAACATGCAGGTCTACCTGCTCCGAGGGCTTGGTGATGGAACCGAGCTCGATGCGCACCGCATTCCGAACGTGCGCCGCGATGAGGTGTTTGACCGAAGCTTCTATCGTGGCCGAAAAGAACAGCGTCTGACGATCGGCAGGCGTGGCCGACATGATCCTTTTCACGGCGGGCAGGAACCCCATATCCAGCATCCGGTCTGCTTCATCCAGAACGAGAATACGGACGCCGCTGAGATCGACGAGCCGCCGATGGAGGAAATCTTCGAGCCGTCCCGGCGTCGCAATGACCACTTGCGCGCCATCCCGAATGGACTGCAACTGGGGTCGCTCGCCGAGCCCGCCGACCACGACGGCAGCGCGCATGCCGGCGCCTGTTGCCATTTTGGCGAACACTTCGCTGATTTGAATGGCGAGCTCGCGCGTCGGACTCAAGATGAGGGCGCGAACACCGGCGCACGCCGGCTCCTTGCCCAGCAATTGGAGCAGCGGCAGAACAAACGCGAGCGTTTTCCCCGTGCCCGTTTGCGCCGTGGCGACCAGATCGCGTCCGGCTAGCGCCGGCCCGATGGCCAGGGCCTGTACCGGCGTCGGCTCAGTGAATCCGTGCCTGGAGAGGTTGCTCTTCAACAGAGCAGAGAGAGAGAGTTCAGAGAAACTTTTCATTTAGATTTTTGAGAAGGAGAACCAGCCAGCCGACTGCCAATGAAGGGAGAAGGGTTGCGGATCAACTTCGTGCAGCTTTAATGATACCACACTTGAGAACCTTTCCATCCCCACTAAGATGGGTGTAGACTTGTTTACGTTTGGATCGTGTGCCGCGGTAAGGCCGTGTCTGGCAAGAACTGGAGGAGTCATGTCTGAGAAACTACCTGAAAAAGTCGCGGAAAAGACGCCAAGCGGCGCCACGCGGCGGGAGCTGTTCCAAATCGGAAACGTGCTCGCCCTGCCGGTACTAATGGGCGGTTTGGGAACCAAGGCGGCGGCCGGTCCGCTCAAGGCTGGACCGCAGATCTACCAGTCTATCGGCGTTGAACCCGTCATCAATTGCCGCGGTACCTTCACCATCATCGGTGCATCCATCGAACTGCCCGAGGTCCGGGCCGCGATGGAGGCTGCCGCCCAGCACTTCGTGCAGTTGGACGAATTGGCGGACGCGGTCGGACGGCGGCTAGCCGAGCTGACAGGAGCGGAGTGGGGAATGGTTTCGGCAGGTTGCGCCGCCGGACTCAAGCACGTAGCCGCCGCGTGCGTGGCGGGTGGCAACCCCGAGAAGCTCATCCGTATTCCCGACCTGACCGGTTTCGACAAGACCGAGATCGTCATCCCCAGGACCTCGCGAAGCGCGTACGACCACGCCATACGCAACATCGGCGTGAAGATCATCATGGTGGACACGGCGGAAGAGCTTGAGAATGCGCTGAATCCGCGGACGGCGATGATCTACCTCTCGGCCGGCGGTCCGTCCTTGTCGGGACCGCTTGCTTTGGAGGCCGTTGCCAAGATAGCCAAGCCCAAAAACATCCCCATCCTGGTGGATGCGGCTGCCGAAAACCTGACGATTCCGAGCGTACACCTGCAGCGGGGCGCCACGATCGTGGCGTATAGCGGAGGAAAGGCCATCCGTGGGCCGCAGTGCGCCGGGCTGCTGCTGGGCCGCAAGGACATCCTCATGTCGGCGTGGCAGGCCAGCTCTCCACACCATGGTCCTGGCCGTGACAACAAGGTCGGCCGCGAAGAAACTTTGGGCATGCTGGCGGCCGTCGAGGCGTGGGTGAAGCGCGATCATGAAGGTGAATGGAGGACGTGGCTCTCCTGGCTTGACAATATCTCCAAGCGGGTTTCGACGATTGATAGCGTGAAGACTGCTGTGCGGGAGCCAACAGGCCTCTCCAACCGCAGCCCCTCGCTGACCATTTCCTGGGACCCGGCGAAGCTGCACATCACCGGGGAAGAGGTGGCCGAGGAGTTGGCCAGAAACAAACCCAGGATTGCGGTCGGCAGCGGCGGCGGCCGCGGCAGAAGCGAGTCCGATTCCGAGACCGCCATCTCGATCACCGCTTGGATGATGCAACCCGGCGAGGACAAGATCGTCGCGGACCGGATTCATGGCGTGCTTTCCCAGATGCGCAGCCCAAAGTCCACGGACATGACTGCGCCGGCAAGCGACATCAGCGGCCATTGGGACGTCAACGTCGAGTACTTCAGCAGCAAGAGCCAACACTCTTTGTTCATCGAGCAGGATAAAAATTGGATCCAAGGCTCGCACAAGGCCGATTTTGGGACGCGGGACTTATTCGGCACGATCGAGGGGGATCAAGTGACCCTCCGTAGCCAGACCAGCGAGCGCGGTACCGGCGATTCCATCACGTTTATATTCTCGGGTACCGTTTCCGGCGATACCATCTCAGGCCCGCTCTACTTGGGTGAATACCTCAACGCAAAATTCACGGCCAAGCGCCACAGTTATCCGGCCGAACGCCGGAAGAT
>JBGOUJ010000143.1:0-13782 GCA_041477005.1 Terriglobia bacterium
GACCTCGACAGCTTCACCGACCTTCGGGCTGAACCTCTGGTCCATCAAGTAACGCATCGAGCCCAGCCAGACCGCCACCGGCTTCGCGTCCACTCGATTCACCACAATCGAAGGCATGCCCTCGCCGAGCGTGAGTCTCACTGCGCCGATAGTGCCCGTAACCTCGACGATCGGATTGTTCGCGATGGGCGCTTTGACGCGCGGTCCTTGCGCCAGGACCGGCGCCGAAGCGGCGGCCGCAAGAAGCACCGTTAGCCACACACCACGTGCGCGTTTCATGACAGTCTCCTTTACGAGTGTCCCCTTCTGTTGTCGCACGCTCCGTGCCAGGGGACAAAACCGAGCCAGTAACGCTCCGTCGCCGGCTTGCGCCAGGATCGGCGGCGGTCTGCCCGATGGCCGCTGCTTAGCCGCGCCGCTTCACCGTTGTTCCTTCGCGCCGAGCTTGCGGAGGAAGGTCATCATCGGGCACCAATCGGTGAACGCCGATTGGAACAGGTTGAGCCCTACGAACGCGGTGAACAAATAGAAATAAGGAGTGACCAGGTAGCCCAGCGCCAGGCTTGCCAACACGAAAGCGCCGGCAATGGCGCGCAGATACTGATGGATGGTCATAGAGACCTCCTGCGTTTGACGATATAGTACACCACCGGGACGGTCATGCGGGAGAGGGCCAGAGAAGCGACTTCTCCCGCCATCAGGGCGATGGCCAGGCCCTGGAAAATCGGATCGAACAGGATCACGGCCGAGCCGACGATCACCGCCGCCGCTGTCAGCATCATGGGCCGGAAGCGGACGGCGCCGGCGTCGATGACCGCCTGGTCGAGGGCCATCCCTTCCTGCAGCCGCAGCTCGATGAAATCGACCAGGATGATCGAGTTGCGCACTACGATCCCTGCGCCGGCGATGAAGCCGATCATGGAAGTGGCGGTGAAGAAGGCCTGCAGCAGGCCGTGGGCCGGCAGGATGCCCACCAGCGAAAACGGTATAGCCGCCATGATCACCAGCGGTGTGACGAACGACTGGAACCAGCCAACTATCAATATATATATCAGGATCAGGACGGCGCCGAAGGCCAGGCCCAGGTCGCGGAAGACCTCGTAGGTGATGTGCCACTCGCCGTCCCACTTGAGCGAGTAGCGGGTGTCGGTGGGAGGCAGGCTCGCGGTGTATTGCTCGATCCGGTAGCCTTCGGGGATCTGAATCCGCTCGATTTGGGGGCCGATGCGAAACATAGCGTAGACGGGACTTTCGATCACTCCCGCCAGGTCCGCCGTCACGTAGGTGACCGGCATCAGGTTCTTGTGGTAGATGCTCTTGTCGGCGGTCGTCTCTTCGATGCGGGCCAGCTCGCCCAGCGCGACCAGGCTGCCACCGCGGCCGCGCAGCTTCAGACTCTTCAGCCGTTCGATATCCGAGCGCTCGGCGCGGGTGAGACGCACGAGGATGGGCACGTCCTCTTTTTCGGCGGGGACGTGCAGCAGGCCGGCCTGCTCGCCCGCCACGGCCATCCGCAGCACGCCGGCTACGTCCTGGCCGGAGATGCCATGGAGGGCCGCCTTCTCGCGGTCGAGGCGAATCTCGAACTTGGTCTGATCGTCTTCCACGTACCAATCCACATCGACCACGCCGGGAGTCGCTTCAAAGATCTGGCGGATGCCGCGGGCGATTTGAATCTGTCCCTTCTGTGACGGCCCGTAGACTTCGGCGACCATGGTCTCGAGCACCGGCGGGCCCGGCGGCACTTCGGCGACCTTGACGCGCGCGCCGAACCGGCGAGCGACCGGCTGGAGCTGGCGCCGCACGCGCTTGGCGATGTCGTGGCTTTGGAGCTTCCGCTCGGATTTGCCCACCAGGTTGACCTGGATGTCGGCCACGTTGGGGCCGCGGCGGAGAAAATAGTGCCGCACCAGACCGTTGAAGTTGTAAGGGGAGGCCGTGCCGGCGTAGGTCTGGAAGTTGACGACTTCCGGCTGCTTCTCGATCACGGCGGCCAGCTCCCCGGTGACACGCGCTGTCTGCTCGAGCGTGGTTCCCTCGGGCATGTCCACGATCACCTGGAACTCGCTCTTGTTGTCGAAGGGCAGCATCTTCACCTTGACGAACCCGATGGCCACCAGCGCCATCGACCCGACCAGGAGCAGAGCGACCAGGGCGAGGAAGCCATAACGGGCCGCCGGGTGGTGGATCAGCGGGCTCATCACACGGCGATAGAGACGGGTGAGACGGTCCTCTTGCTCGCCACGTGCGTAGGCCGCCGGGCGGCCGAGAATCCGAACGGCCGCCCACGGCGTGACCAGCAGCGCTACCAGGAGCGAAAACACCATGGCCGCTGAAGCGCCGAGTGGGATCGGCCGCATGTAGGGGCCCATCAAGCCGCCCACGAACGCCATGGGGAGGATCGCGGCGATGACCGTCAAGGTAGCCAGGATGGTGGGGTTGCCGACTTCATCAACCGCCTCCACGGCGACTTCCGCCAGGCTGCGCTCGCGGTTTTGCGGCAGGCGGGCGTGGCGCACGATGTTCTCTACCACCACGATCGCGTCGTCCACCAGAATGCCGATAGAGAAAATCAGGGCGAACAGGGTGATGCGGTTCAGCGTGAAGCCGTAAAGATAGAAGGTGGCAAGCGTAAGGGCGAGCGTGACCGGAATGGCGGTGAAGACGATCCAGGCCTCGCGAAAGCCCAGGACTAGCCAGACGAGCACGGAAACCGAGACCACGGCGATGGCCATGTGGAAGAGCAGCTCGTTGGATTTTTCGGCCGCCGTCTGGCCGTAGTTGCGGGTTATGGAGATCTCGACATCGGCGGGCAGAAGAGTGGGGCGTACTGTCTTGACGCGGGCCAGCACGCGGTCGGCGACCGCGATGGCATTGGCTCCTTTGCGCTTGGAGATGGCCAGCGTAACGGCGGGCCAGGAGCCGAAGCGCACGTACTGCGACGGCTCCTCGCCGGCGTCCTCGACCCGCGCCACGTCACCGAGAAACACCGGGCGGCCGTTGGCGACCCCCACCACCACCCGGCGGACGTCTTCCGCCGATGTCAGGAACGTCCCGGCCTCGAGAAGAAACTCACGGTTCGAAGCGGCGAAGCTGCCGGCGGGAAGACGCCGGTTTGCTGCGCCCAGCGCGCCGGCGATTTCCTGCGGCGAGAGATGATAGCCCGCCAGGCGCGCCTCCTCCAACTCCACCCGGATCTGCCGCCGCCGGCCGCCGATGAGGGAGACGGCCGAGACCTGGTCCACTTGCTTGATTGTGTCGTGCAACTGCGCCGCCAGCCGCCGCAGCTCGAAATCGCCGTAACGCTTGCTCCAAAGGGTAAGCGCCAGGATCGGCACGTCGTCGATCGACCGGGGCTTGATGAGCGGCGGCGAGGCCCCCGGCGGGATCAGGTCGAAGTTGGCGAACATCTTCTGGTTGAGCCGGACAATACTTTTTTCCTCGTCCTCGCCCACCAGAAAACGGACCACGGCCATAGACCGGCCGGGGCTGGAGGTGGAGTAAATGTATTCCACGCCGGGGATCTCCCAGAGCAGTTTCTCCATGGGCTTGGTGACGCGCTCCTCGACCTCGCGGGCCGAGGCTCCGGGCATCTCGACGAAGATGTCGATCATGGGGACGATGATCTGCGGCTCTTCTTCGCGGGGCAGCTTGACCACCGCCAGGATCCCCAACAGCAGGGATCCGGCTATGAAGAGCGGGGTGAGCTTGGAATGGATGAAGGCGGCGGCCAGCCGGCCGGCGGCCCCCAGATGCGGCGTTGGGTTCACTGCGCCGACCCCGACACGCTGACCCGCGAGCCGTCGGCTACGGCCGGCGGCGGGGAGACGATCACCTTCTCGCCGGGGCTGAGTCCGGAGAGAACTTCCCGGCGGCCGCCGCGCGATCCGCCGAGCGAGACGGAGCGGAGCCGCGCTATATCCCCTTCCACTACATACACGGACTGGATCTGGCCCCGCTCGAGGATGGCTGCGGCCGGCGCCAGCAGAGCGCGGTGTTTCTCGGTGGGAAAGGCCGCCCGGCCAAACATGCCCGCCCGCAGGCCGGCGGCCGGCGGCAGATCGATCTTCGCCGTGAGGGTGCGGGTGCCCGGATCGACGGCCGGCGCGATCTCCGCCATGCGGCCCTCGAGGCGGCGGTTCAGGCCGTCCAGGTCAACCGGAACGCTCTGCCCGGGCCGGAGCAGGCTCAGGCGCGATTCATCGATCGAGGCTTCCAGGCGGAGGCTGCCTTCCCGCTCGAGGAGCAATAGCGGCGCCCCGGGCGTCGCCATGCTGCCGGGATCGGCATGGCGCTCTGTAACCAGGCCGGCAAAGGGCGCGGCCAGCGTGGCATAGCCGGCCGCTACGCGCGCGGCCGCGACCTCGGCTTCCGTTTGGCTGCGGCGCGATTCGGCCTGGCGGCGCTTCGCTTGGGCCATCTCGATCGCCGCTTCCGCGCTCTTCAGACGCGCTGCCGACTCGTCAAACTCCTGTTGCGAAACGGAAGTCTTCGCCAGCAGGTCCTGGAAGCGCCGGTGGGTGACGCGCGCCAGGTCCAGATTGGCCTGGGCGGCGGCAATGGCATGCTCGGCCTCAGCGATGGCGCTCGCGGCCTCGGCTTGCGCCGCTTCGGCGCGCTGGAGGCCCGCTTCAAGATCGCGGTTGTCGAGCACCACGAGCACTTGACCGGCCTCGACGCGCTCGCCCGCCCGCACCCGCACTTCACGGATGTTGCCCAGGATTTTGGCGGCGATGGATGCGGTTATGCGAGCCCGCACCGTGCCGCTCGCCTGGTAGACATCGGTGATCTCGACCGGCGCGATCGTTTCCACTTGCACCAGGAGCGGAGCGCCGGAGGGCGCGGTCTTGGCCTGCGGCTCCGGGCGGGAGCACGCCGCTGCAAGAACCAGCACCGTTAGCGGAAGAAGAGAACGGCTCATACCCGCACCTTAGTTCACCACGGGCGAGTCGGCGGTCAGCCGCCCGCCTGCGTACTCCAAGGCGCCAGCGGCGACCCGCTGGTCGTAGATGGCGGCCAGGCGATGGGTGCGGGCCTCGGCCAGGGCCGTCTCGCTGCGCAGCAGCTCGGTCACGGTGGTCAGCCCCGCCTGGTGGCGATTCTGGATGATGCGGTGGGCTTCTTCGGCCTCCGCCACGGCGGCAGCGGTCACCTCCATACGTTGGGCGGCAGCCGCCAGGTCGAGGTACGCCTTGCGCACTTCCAAACGGATCGCCGAATCAGCGCGCTTCCGCAGAGCTTCCGCGCGCGACTCGGCGAAGCGGGCCTGCTCCACACGCGCCTTGGTTTCCCAGCCGTTCCACAGCGTCCAGCGTAGCGTGACCGCGGTGAACCAGTTGGCCCCGCCTCGCGAATAGAAATTCTGCCGGTCCGCCTCGAGGATGCCCTGGAAAGCCACCTGCGGCCAGTAGCCGGCGCGGGCGAGACCCTGTTCGGTTTGGGTGAGCCGGCGGGCAAGATCAGCCTGGAGGATCTCGGGCCGCTCGGCCAGGGCGGTGCGGCCGTACTCGTCGAGCGTCGCCTCGGCGCCGGCGGCCGGCTCGAGCTGCGTTGTCAGCTCGAACCGGCGGTCCAGGCTCACCCCCAGCGCGTCGTTGAGTGCGGCTCGGGCCACGGCCAGATCGTTTGCCGCGCGGACCTTCTGCTCCTCGACGGAGGCCAGGTGGACGCGCAGCGCCAGCACATCGGCCAGGGTGCTCCGGCCCGATTCGTAGACGGAATGCGCCCGCTCCAGGTCCGCTTTGGCGCTGGCCAGAGACTGCTCGGCCACTTCCACATTCTGCGCCGCCAGCGCCACCGCGAAATACGCGCGCAGCACGGCAAGGACGATGTCGGAGCGGCTCCGGCGCACGTCCTCCCCGGCGATCTGGCGGGAGAAGCGCGCCGCCTCCACGCCCCGCGCGGTCCGGTGGCCGTCAAACAGCACCTGCTCGACCGACAGCCGCGACTGGTAATTGTTGAGCGCCTCGGGGCGGTTCAGAGGCCCCAGGTTGAAGTTGTCGGCCGTGAACTGGTGCTGGGTCAGCAGCGAGCCGAAGACGAACACCGGGTTGTTGCTGCGCTGCACGCTTTCTGAAAAATTGAGCTGAGGCATATAGCCGGAGCGGGCCTGGCGGATCCGCGCCTCGGCTTCTTTCTCGCCTGCGTCAGCGGCGGCGGCCAGGGGATTGGACTTCAAGGCCAGATCGACCGCCTGGCGCAGCGTGAGGGACTCCTGCGACCGAAGCGATGGGATTAGAAGCAGAAAGAGGGCCAACAGGACGTAAATGCTCCGCATCGAACCTCCCGGAAGCGGCGTCAAGCGGCGGCCGAGGCCCCTACCACAAACGCCGGCTCGATCCGCACGATCGCGTTGATGGAGTTCGCGATCAGGCAGCCCTTGACCGCCTTGGCCATAAGGCGCTCGGCCCGCTCGCGATCCGCAGCCTGCTCCAGTTGCACGGCTGGGAAGATCTCCAGCTCGGTGAAGCGCAGCCCGACGCCTTCCACCCATTCCAGTTTTCCGCGGCCCATCGAGCGGTAATCCACCACGGCCAGCTTGGAATTCTCGGCGATACCCAGGAACGTCGCCATCAGGCAGGACTCGGCGGCGGCGACAAACAAGTGCTCGGGCGTCCAGAAGCCGGGTTCGCCGTTGAACTCGGGCGGGATACTCACCATCAGGTCCGGCAATCCGGGGGTATGCAACCGACCCCTGCGTCTTTTCGCCCACTCGATGTGCGTATTGTAAAGGTAAGACTTGGCGTTCATGGCCATACCTCCCAACAAGACCAGTGCATCTTGGAGACCATCGCTCAATCGCAGCAAATGGCCTGAAGGATCAATGGGTTAGCCTGATGCGACTGGAGTGAATGGAGCGGATTTGGGTGAAATCTCGCAGCCCGGGCATCCGAGCGAAGCGCCGGCGCATCCACTCTTCTAGGAGGGACAAAGTCTGGCAGCTCAAGTGCTCTCCAAGGTGTGGCGAGGAGGTGAGGAAGATGCAGGCCGTAGAGTCCAGAGTCGAGGTTTTCGCGGCGCATCCCAATCTGGCCGACGAGGTCAACCTTAACATCTGCCAGTCCGAGATCGAAGGCGGCGTCTTCTTGCGGGACCTGCCGGTAGGCGCTGTGCTGGAGATCGAAACGAGGAACCGGTCCTACACGTTTGAGAACCAGGGGAACGGCTACGCCCTGCTGAGGGGCCACCCCCAGTTCTGCGCGAAGCCGGCGCTAGTGAGAATTCACGGCTCAACCTGGGGCCACGCGATGATCAAGCTGCAGTTCATCGGCCGGGGCATGCGCCTGGAGTTCCGCCACCCGACTTACGGAGTGATCCGCACTTCGCGCATTCAGGACATCCGGGAACTGCCGGCGGAACCAAAACCGGCTTTCCGGCGGGTGTGCTGAGGGCGCGGGCGCTCGCTGCGGGTGCTGCGGGCGCGGATTACCCACGTCCGACGCCGCTGTGTACCACCCGTCGTTTGGCCGGGTGTTTATTCTGACTTCTGGCTCCTGACTTCTGTCTTCCTGATCTACTGCCGCAACCGGCCACATCCATCGCCGTGGATGCCGCTGGCAACGCCTACGTAGCCGGCAGGACATCCTCCCCCGACTTCCCCACCGTCAACCCCTTGCAGCCGGTTCCAGCCGGGCGATCGGCAAACGTGTTCCTCGTCAAGATTCGCGATGCTCCAGGGCGGTGACCGTCGAGCGGGAAATCCCGCATGAGGCCGGGACAGCATTCTTGCCCGGCTGCTGTTCGGGTTGTTATCCTCAGACTCGGGACTGGAGGTAAGCGTGTCGGAAAAAATCACCAGGCGCAATTTTGTTTCTCGTACGGCCGCGGCAACGGCGGCAGCCCCGGCCATCCTGCGCGCCCAGGGGGCGAACGACAAGGTGCAGGTGGGCTGGATCGGGGTCGGGATTCGCGGCTACTCGCTGATCGGCACCCTCATGGATGTGGCCCCCAAGGATGCCCACGTGAAAGCCGTCTGCGATTCCTTCACCGGGCACCTGGCTCGCGGCAAGGACAAGGTCCAGACGATGCAGAAGGACAGCCCCGCGACCTATGACGACTACCGCCGGATGCTCGAGGACAAGTCGATCGACGCGGTCTTCATCATGACCCCCGAGCACCTGCACCACGACATGGTCATCGCTGCGCTCCAGGCCGGCAAGAACGTCTACTGCGAGAAGCCGCTTTCCCACACCATCGAAGAGGGCCTCGACATGATCAAGGCCGTGGAGAAATCCGGCAAGAAACTCCAGGTGGGTACGCAGCGGCGCAGCTCGCTGCTCTACCAGAGGGCCAAAGAGATTTACGACTCGGGGGCCCTGGGCAAGGTCACCTTCGTGCGAGGTTTCTGGTACCGCAACAGCCTGCCGGACAACCCGCAGTGGCGCTACGAAATCCCCGCCGACGCCAACGAGAGCAACGCCGATTTCAGCAAGTTTCTGGGCCGCGCCTCCAAGCGCCCCTTCAGCCTGCCGCGTTACTTCCAGTGGCGGCTTTACTGGGATTACTCCGGCGGCATCTCCACCGACCTGCTCGTCCACCAGACCGACGCCAGCCACCTCGTGCTCGGCGCCCACGCTCCCAAATCGGTGATCGCCTCCGGGGGCTCCTATTACTGGGACAGCCTCGACAAGGAGCGGCGCGAGGTGCCCGACACCATGACCGCCGCCTTCGAGTATCCCAACGGCTTCCAGATCAACTATAGCTGCATGTTCGCCAACCAGCATTACGGCTACGGCGAGCAATTCTTTGGCAGCGAGGCCACCATGGAGGTCATGAACCTGCAGGATCTGCACGTCTACAACGAGAGCTTCGGCAAAGACACTCCCGACCGCATCAAGTCGCGCCCCGAGATCCACGTGAACGCCGCCAAGGACCTCGGCCAGACCAACCCGACCGGCGACCACATCAAGAATTTCATCAGCGCACTGAAGTACAATGAGGCGCTGCATTGCGATGTGCGCTGCGGCCACGAGGCGGCGGTGACCGGGCATCTGGCAACCATGTCGTTCCGGCGGGACAAGAAGGTATTCTGGGACGCCGACAAGCAGCAGTACCGGCTCTCGTAATCCTGGAGCCATCGGCCGGCAGCTATCAGCAACCAGCTATCAGCCATCAGCAAACGGCCCGGATCGGAGGGTGTCTGCTGATGGTGGAATGCCCCCTGGGCCGGTCGGGGAACGGCGACGTCATGGGTGGGACAGGCCTACGGCCGGCCCCGGCCGGCTGGACCTCACGCCGTTTTTGGCTTGCGCAGCATCGGCAGGATCGCCAGATTTACCAGCACCATGACGACCGAGGCCGCCGGGATCACCAGTAGCGCGGTCTTGAGCCGGGTTGCATCGTCGCCCGCGATGGCGCCGATGATGCGCGAGCTGACCGCCAAGCCGATCCAGCCGCACGTGATGACGATCCCCATGGCTGTCGCCGTCATGCGCGGGAAAGCGTCGCCGACCATGGCCAAAGTAGTCGGAAAGACCGGGGCCATGGCCACACCGGCGCAGAAGACCAGCACGCCGGCCTGGGTGGGGTCGCTGGTCCGCAGCATGGCAAAAGTCGTGACCGTCATCAGAATGGAGGCGGCCAGAGTCACTTGGGGGGCCGGTATCTTGATCAGAATGGGAGAGACGGCCACGCGGCCCACCAGCATCCCGAGTGCGAAGCCCAGCGAAAGAATATTGAGCGCGCGGCTCTGCTCTACGCCCTGCGCCATGAGATGGCGGGGCAGCCAGTTCCAGACGCCGACCTCGCAGGCCACGTAGAGAAACAGAAACAAGGAAAGCAGGAATAGGGTGGGCCTTCCGAGCAGTTGCCCCGCCTCATTTGCCTTGAATCCGCGCTCGCCGGTGGGCGGCGGCATGGCGGTCAGGCTGTGCACCAGAAGCGTCACCGCCGTGAGGCCCGCCACCAGGTAGCACAGCGCAATCGTGTTGCCCGCGAGCAGGTTGGCCCCGATAAACGGCGTGAGCAGGCCTCCCAGCCCGAAGAACAGGTTGAGCAAGTTCAAGACCGAGGCCCGCCTTTCCTCGCTGATGTCGCTCACCAGGGCGTTCGCCGCCGTGACGATAATGCCTCCCCCCAGGCCCAGCAGCAGCATCAGGGCCGCGACTGTGAAGTAACTCGCGGCGCTGGGCAGCACAAAAAGAGAGATCGTGATCAGCGTCAGGCCCATTAGCAGGCCGGTCTTCTTCCCTTTGTTGTCGACCAGTGGCCCGACGGCGACCGAGGCGATGATCAGCCCCAGCGCCTGGGCAAAGGCGATGGTTCCGATCTCCTCCGGAGTCAGCTTGAGGCGCTGCGACAGCTCCGGCACGATCGTTCCCAGCATCGAGGCAATCATGCCGTAAACCAAAATCGCCAGAATAGCGGCGGGGATCAAGCGGCCCTTCGACACAGCGTTAGCCATAGGATTTCCCAGATTCTATCAGATCGCCGGGCGGGTGGATGTTCCTGCTAAAATAGTCAGCCTGGATTCAGGGCTCACACTCTTCCTGACCCTACGAGGTGACTTTATCGCTATGCCCAAGAAAATTGATCCACTCAACAAGAAGAACTACGGCGCGACAACCGCCATGCTGACCGTAAACGACGTAAAAGCCGCCGCGGCCTTCTACCAGAAGGCGTTCGGCTTCACCAGCCGCGGCATTATGAAGGGGCCCGACGGCAAACCGATGCACGCCGAGTTGCGGCTCCGCGACACAACCCTGATGCTGGGTCCGGAGTGGCCCGGCCAGCACCGCAGCGCCAAGACGATGGGAGGCTCGCCCGTCGGCCTGTACGTGCTGGTGGAAAACGTCGACAAAGTGGTGGCCAAGGCGGTGAAACTGGGCGCCACAGCCCAGGGTCCCGTTACGGACATGTTCTGGGGCGATCGCGTCGGCAGGATCGTGGATCCGGAGGGCTTTGCTTGGATGGTTGCAACTCATAAGGCCGAGCCCACACCTCAGGAGATGAGGAAGAAAATGAAGGAACAGATGGCGCAGATGGCTCAGGCAGCCGCGGGGTCCTCTGCCGCGGGGTCCTGAGGGATGAAAGTCCGGGTCGCTTTCGATCGCGCCGGCGCCGAGCTGGCTCTTCCGGACGAGTGGCGCACCACGGTTCTGGAAGCGCGGTTCGCCGGCGCGGTCGACTCGGCGGGCGAGGCCCTGGCGCAGGCGCTCGACCGCCCCATCGGCTCGCCGCCGCTGACCGAGCTGGCGCGGGGCAAATCGAGCGCTGCCATCTCGGTCTGCGACATCACCCGACCCGCGCCGAACCGCATTGTTCTCCCCCACGTCGCCCGCGCGCTCGAGCAGGGCGGCGTGCCGCGGGAGCGCATTCGCATCCTGATCGCCACCGGCCTGCACCGCGCGGCCACTCCGGCCGAGCTCGAGGAAATCGTCGGTCCGGAGATGCTGGCCCGCTATCCGGTCGATTCCCACAACGCCCGCGTCGAGGAATCCCACGCCCATCTGGGCCGCACGGCCGGCGGTACGGACGTGTGGATCGATCGGCGTTTCATAGAAGCCGATCTGCACCTCACCCTCGGCTTCATCGAGCCTCACTTGATGCTGGGCTTTTCCGGAGGTCGCAAGCTGATCGCCCCGGGCTTAGCCGCCGAAAGAACGATCAAGCGTCTCCACAGCCCGCCGTTCATGCGCGATCCCCGGGCGGTCGAAGGAAGCTTCCCCGACAATCCGCTGCACCACGAGCTGCTGGAGATCGCCCGCCTGGCTCGCCACGACTTCGTCGTAGACGTGGCGCTCACCCGCGATCGAAAAATCGCCCGCGTCTTCGCCGGCGATCCCGTCAAAGCCCACGCCGCCGGCGTCGACTTCGTTCGCCAGTCCACCCTGGCCCCGGTGGAGGAGCCGGTGGACGCCGTCATCACCACCAGCGGCGGCTACCCTCTCGATCTCACCTATTACCAGAGTATAAAGGGCGTGACCGCCGCCTCCCACATCCTGAAGCCCGGCGGGAAACTGCTCCTCGTGGCCGCCTGCCGCGAGGGCATCGGCAGCCCCGAATTCACCCGCATCGTCCGCGCCTTTCCCGATTGGAAATCCTGCCTGGACGGTCTCGCCGATCGGCCCGTCATCATCGACCAGTGGCAGCTCGAGAAGCTGGCGTTGGTGGCCCGCCGCGCGGAGATCTTCTGGTGCGTCCCCGGAATCCCCGCCGAAGATCGCCGCCACCTCTGGGGCCCGAGCTTCGACGATCCCCAACTCGCCGTGGATGCCCTGGCGGCGAGCTTGCCGAGCCATCCAACCGTTGCTGTTATTCCCGAAGGACCGTACGTATTCTCACAGCTAGCGGAGGTCCCAGTTTTGGCGTCTCGGTGATTTAGCTGGCCGATCCCGCCGTTCGATGGGACAATGGGAACATTGATGACGCTGAGTCCCCGATTGCTCGGCGTTGTATGCGTCCTTTGGGGTGCACCGCTTCTTTTCGCCGCCTCCGTCACTTTTTCCGACGGCGCCTTCAACGACTCGGATTGGACCGCCACCAAGATTCAAGACACGACGCCGAACAGCGGCGCCAGCTTTACCGCCGGCCAGACCGCCAGCGGAGGCAATCCGGGATCGTACCGACGCACCACCCACGCCTACGACGTCGGCGCCATCTCGGTAGCGCATGTCCGCGGAGGCGTCGCTTACGATCCCCAGGCTCAAGGGCCGATTTCAGCGATCGATTATTCCTACGACTTAATGGCGCAGCCCAACCAGGCGGTGACTTATTATCTGCTGCTCGTTCAGAACGGCACGTACTACCGGTCCTCGACGGCGGACAACGCCACGGATTCGGCCTGGAGGCGGTTCAACCATCTTGGCCTCGCCGCCGGGGATTTCGCCAGGGTCGCCGGGTCGGGGCCGTCCACCCCGATCTTCATCGGCCCGGCGGCGACGCCGATTCAGGTGGGCTATGTTTCGGCGAACAGCGCCGGCGCCATCGACCCCGGCCCGCACTCTCGAATCAGCGGCGTCGACAACTGGGTCGTCACCATCTACTCCGACCTGGGTGGAGTCACCTACGCCGACCCGACGTTTCTGGACCAGGATTGGAGCGGCGCCAAGATTGCTGACACCCCGCCCGGCTTGGGAGCGACGTTCACCGCCGCTCAGCAGAGTTCCGGCGGCAATCCCGACGCTTTCCGGCGCGTGCTACTCAATCTCGGCGCGGGCAGCGTCCTGGTGGCCCACGTGCGCGGCGGCGTCACCTACAACCCCCTGATCCGGGGGCCGATCACATCGATCGACTTCTCCTACGACCTGAGCTTGCGCAGCGCTCCAGGCCAGCCCGTGGTCTACTATCTATTGCTAGTGCAGGGTGCGACCTACTATAGCTCGGTGGCGGCCGATACCGCGTCGGGCCCCGGCTGGGCGCATTTCTCCCACACCGGCCTGGCGGCCGCAAATTTTGTCCGGGTCGCGGGCCTGGGGCCTCCCATCCCGAGCTTTGACGCCCTGGCCGCGTCGATCCAGTTGGGCTACCTTACCGCCGGCAGCTCGAGCAGCGGGACGGTTACGCTCGACAGTGGCATCGACAACTGGTCCGTCCGCATCTACCCGGTTCCCAGCCTGGTGCTCAACCCCGGCTCCCTGGCGTTGTCCTACCAGACCGGCGGCCCGACTCCGGCCGCGCAGCCGGTCTCCGTGCTGAGTAGCGGCCCGCCTCTCAACTATGCGGTCACAACCTCGGGAGAGAGTTGGCTTGCAGTGAACCCGGGCAGTCAGACCACGCCGTCGGTTCTGAATGTCTCTCTCAATCCGGCTGGCCTGGCGCCCGGCAATTACATGGGGAGTGTGA
>JBGOUJ010000144.1:0-13705 GCA_041477005.1 Terriglobia bacterium
CACAGGTAGGGCAAACCACGCCATCTTTCCATTCGGGCCGGTGCGCCACGAGATAGCTCACGCAGTTGTCAGGATCGGAAAAGTACTGGATCGCTTCTTGAAGGGTGCGGGGTTCGTACGCCATGAATCGATACTACATCAACTTAGCTGATGAGTCAAGCATATTTTTGCCCAAATTTGCCACCAGGTCGTCGGCAAACTGATCCAGCTGCAAATTTGCAGCGAGGTCCGTCACCTTCCAACAAAGCGACCCACGTCCCAAGATTCAAGAGTTTTCGGAACGCCGGCCCCGGGCCGGCCGGCGCGGAGGGCACGCACTACGGCGAAATCGCAGCTTTCGTCCGAGAGGAATCAGGTTGGAACGGACTGCTCAGTAGCAAGCGTCAGAACGGCTTCGCGGGAGATGGAGTCGGCCGCATAGGCCAGGGCAGCCCGAATGTCTTTTGTGGTGAGCCGCGGACACGCCGATCACCGGGATTTGTGGGGTCCTTCCGATTTGGCGCGGGCCGGACTACGCGGCTTCCGCGTACTTCTTCAGCACCGCCACATCCAGATCCAGCCCGCGGCGGGAATATTTCACCAGGTTGTCGCGCCGAAACTGGTTCATGTATTGCGTGACGATCTCGCGCGAAGTGCCCACGTAGCGGGCTAGTTGCTCGTGGGTGATGGGCGGCAGGTGAATCGACTGCTCCTCCGCGGGTTGGCCGAAGCGCCGGCCCAGGTCGAGCAGCAGCTTCGCCAGCCGGCGGTTGATCGGATCGAGGCTCAGGCTTTCGACGCGGCGGTTGGCGTCCGACAGCTTCTGCGCCAGGACGCGCAGCAGGGCCGGTCCCAGCGCCGGGCTGCGCAGCATCAAGCGCCGCAGCTCGGCGATCGTCCAGAGCATGACCGAAGTCTTCTCGAGCGCCGTCGCCCGCTCGCCCTGATGATCCGGTCCGAGGAATCCCGTCTCGCCGAAGAAATCATCTCTCTGATAGAAGTCCAGCACTACTTCCTTGCCGCCGGGACTGAGGCGGCTGACCTTCACCCGGCCGTCAATCACCAGGTAGAGGGCGTCGCCGCGATCCTCGACGTCATAGATGCTGTCGTTCTTCTTGTATTCGCGAACCGGCGTTCGAGGCAGCAGCGCCAGAGGATCTTCCGGTCCCGGCGAAAAGGTCGTTATGTTTGTTGCCGTTGAAGACATTGAGGACCCCTCCATTCTCTGGAGAGCCGGGTGCAGAGAGAAAGCCAGAACCGGCCCTAAGTGTGATGGACGAGCCGATGAAGGAAACGGTTTCCAGCCGGGAGGGGCGCCGGTGATTTTTCTCTTTCCTGCTCCCGAGCGCTTCCGACCCTCACCGGAGACTCCTTGGCGATCCGCATCTGGGCCCAGTCGTAGGCAAAGTGTTTACCACAGTCCAGGCACACCACGTATGTCTCCGCGCCCGGTGATTGCTCCCCGCCGCTTACGCTGCGCCGGAAGGTAATAGGAAAACCGGTGTTGCGGTGGGAGCATCCAAGAAGCCAGTCGGCCATCGTAGAAAGCATATTCGCCCTTCCTCTAATTCTGCTTTCCCTCCCTGTCTCTTAGATCCCGCTCGGACCACGCAGGTTGCAAGAATCGCAATTCGCGTGATCGGCAGACTGGATATTTAACGTTAGCTTCCGAGAGGGCCGCAGGTGGACGGGAAGAGCCGGGGAAAACAGGGCCTCGCCGGATCGAGGAGGCGATGGCAATCGGCGGCTCAGGGGCCGATGGCAATGGATGGGAAGGAAAGACGACCGCGGCAGTTGGGAGGGAAGGGTGGGAGCCGGGACTGGCAACTGGAAGGCTTGCTCTAAGAGTGCCCGGCCTGGTGGCATCGCTTCTGGAGCGCTTTCATGAGCCGGCCCTTGACATCATCGGGCAGCGGATACGGCTCCATGCCTTTGTATACCTGGATGGTCTTCTTGGTCGTGTCACAGACCACCCAGCAGTTCGGGCACTTGGCCAGATGAGCCTCGAGCTGGGTGCGGACCTCCGCGTCGAGCGACCCGTCCAGGTAGTCGGTCAGCTCCTTCAGCAAATGTTTACACGTGAATTGGCGTGTGGTCCCCATGTTTGCGAAATGTCCGATTCAGTTTTTCCCGCAGTTGGAGCCGCGCCCGCAGCAGGCGCGACTTCACGGCGGGGATGGAAAGGTTCATTGTGGTGGCGGTCTCCTCAGTCGAGAGACCTTCCACGTCACGCAACAGGAATACGGTTCGAAAGCCCCGCGAGAGCGAGTCGACGGCCTGGGTCAGGATAGTGTTCATTTCTGCCCGGCCGTAACGCTGCTCGGGGTTTTCGTCCCAGGCGGCGATATCGCGGGGCATCGAATCTTCCCCGGTCTCGACCGGCTCATCGAGCGAGACCGTCTTGTCGGCCTTGCGCCGCCGCAGCTTCATCAGCGACTCGTTGACCGCGATCCGCACCAGCCAGGTGTAGAACTTGGAATGACCCTGGAACTGCGCCAGGTTCCTGTAAGCCTTCAGAAACGTCTCCTGCAAAACGTCTTCCGCATCCTCATCGTTCTGAGTGATGTGACGGGCCAGCCGAAAAATGTTTCGGTCGTAGCGGTTGACCAACTCGGTAAACGCCGCCGCGTCGCCTTGACGGGCTTGCTCTACCAGCTCCAGCTCGCTGGCCACTGCCTCGGAGCTATCTGATTGGATCGTCACGGCTTGAAAAAGATCCAAGGATCTCTCAATGGTACACTATTTCTCGCCGCAGCAGGAGCTAAGAGGCCGGAAGATGAGCTTTCCTGAGGACTTGCCGATGGAGATCACCCCGCAAGAACTGCGGGAAAGGATGGCGCACGGGGAGCGGGTCCGGCTGCTCGACGTCCGCGAGCCCTGGGAGCATCAGACGGCCCGGATCGAGGGCGCCGAGCTGATCCCGATGGCCGACGTCCCGGCCAATCTGCCGCGCTTGGACGGCGAGGAAGCCCCACTGGTCATCTATTGCCACCACGGCATCCGCAGCATGAATGTGGCCGCCTGGCTGCGCCGCCAGGGCGTCGAGCACGCCCAGAGCCTGCAAGGCGGCATCGACCGCTGGAGCCGGGAGATCGACCCAGCGGTGCCGCGGTATGCCTGAGCCCGAGCCCCGAAAACACCTGGCCCCGATGGACCTAGCCCCATAGATCTAACGATGACCGGCCAAATCCAGACCATCACCGTGCTGGGCGCCGGAACGATGGGGCGGCAGATCGCTTACCTGGCGGCGCAGGCCGGCTACCGGACTATTCTCGAAGATATCTCCGGCCAGATGATCGATCTGGCTCTGGATGAGGTCCGCCGCATCGCCGCCGAGGAGGTTCGCGCCGGGCGGCTGGCCGCTGGGGACGCGGAGGCGCTGCTCGCCCGCATCGAGCCCGAGCGAGCGCTCGACCGCGCCGTCGCCGAGGCGGAGCTGATCATCGAGGCCGTCCCCGACGACATGGAGACCAAGATCGAGGTTTACACCATCATGGACCGCGCCGCCGCGCCGGCCTGCCTGTTCGCTTCGACCACTTCCTCCATGTCCATCACCGAGATCGCTTCGGTCACCTATCGCGCCCCGCAGGTTCTGGGAATGCATTTCACGGGGCCCGCGCTTCAGGCGAAGCTCATCGAGCTGGTGCGGGGTCTCGAGACCTCGGACAACGCCTTGGCCGCCGCCGAGCAGGTCGCCTCGCGGATGGGTCGGGAAACAGCGCGGGTGAAGGAATCGCCGGGCCTCCTCACCGCGCGCCTGAACGCCCTGCTCGGCAATGAAGCCTTCCACATGCTGGAGCAGGGGCTCGCCAGCGCCGCCGACATCGATCGCGCGGCGAAACTGGGCCTCCACCAGGCAATGGGGCCGCTCGAGTGGGCCGACCAGGAGGGCCTCGACAACTGTCTTCACCTGCTCGATCAACTGCACCGCGCCCTCGGCGAGAAATACCGGCCGGCGCCGCTGCTCGCCCAATACGTGAAGGCCGGACGCCTGGGCCGCAAGACCGGGCGTGGAGTCTACGAATATGGAACGCCAAAACGTCAAGCTGGAAAACCGTGACCGCATCTGGATCCTGACCTTCGACCGTCCCGAGAAGCGCAACGCGCTTGACGCCCAGACCGTGCGCGAGGCCCACGACGCGCTCGACGAGGTCGAGCGTGAGGCGGGCCAGGCCGGCGCCGTCGTGATTATCCGGGGCGGGGGAGACAAGGCCTTTCTCGCCGGCGCCGACATCAGCCAGCTTCACCAGCGGACCGGGCGCGACGCGCTCTGCGCCATCAACCAGGGCTTGTTCACCGCAGTCGAGAATTTTCCCTGGCCGGTGATTGCGGCGGTCAACGGCTTTGCCCTGGGCGGCGGCTTCGAGCTGGCTATCGCCTGTGACCTGCGGGTGGCGAGCGAGACGGCGCGGTTCGGATTTCCCGAGACCGGCCTCGGCATCATTCCCGGCGCGGGCGGAACGCAGCGGCTGCCCCGGCTGATCAGCCTGGCGATCGCCAAGGAATTGATCCTCACCGGCGACGTGATTGACGCCCGGCGGGCGCTCGCGCTGGGAATCGTCTCGGCCGTCGCGCCGCCGGCCGAGCTGATGGCCACGGCCAGGAGCTATGCGGAAAGGATGTTGAGCCGGGGGCCGCTGGCGCTGCACATGGCCAAGCTGGCCATGAACGCCTCGAGTCACGCCCCGCAGCAGGCGGGGCTGTTAATCGAGAGGCTGGCGCAGACGGTTTGCTTCGGCTCGGAGGATAAAGCGGAGGGAACGCGCGCGTTCCTGGAGAAGAGGAAGCCCGCGTTTAAGGGAAGGTAGGGCGCCGCGGGCCGCACCCGCGCAGAGCGTACAATCAACCGCAGAGACGCGGAGACGCAGAGCTTCTAAGTTATCGATTCCTACAATACTACTGGGAGCTAGTGCTCGGCCGTTCGAAATGGAGATTCACCGGCCCGGTCTCGCTCTCCGCAATACGGCGCACGTCCAGCCGAGTGTTTCGTCCGTCTGGAAAAGCGTTAGCGTGTTTCTGAAACGGACTGTTTAGTTCCGCGACGGATCGCGTCAGCGAAGCCAGGCCGGTGGAGTGGCTCTGCAGCAGCGATTCGCTCGAAGCGCCGGCGGCCAGCTCGCGCCACCAGGAGCTGTTCTTGGCGAACTGCAGCGCCGTCAATCCGATTTTGCCGTTGCCGTTCGAGTGTTCCTGCCGGCGGAGCGTGGCCAGTTGCACGTTGCTATAGCGCGGCTCGCGGTAGTCGGCGACCAGGCCGCGGCCGAAAGCGTCCTGGATTTCCCGAATGCCGGCTTCGAGCGTGGTCGGGCATTCGAGTCCCAGCGCTCCCCGGATCTTGTCGAACTTCACCCGGTAGTTCCGGGAGTCGGCGTGGTCAGCGTATTCCACCTCGACGCCCGGCCGAAGCCGCGCCACTGTTTCGGCCAGTTCCCGCAGCGTGACGTTCCTGGCGTCCGATCCCACGTTGAAGATCTCGCCGCTCACGACCGCCAGCGGCGCCTCCAGGGCGAGCCGGAAGGCGCGGGCGATGTCCGACACGTGGATGAAAGGCCTCCACTGCTCGCCGTTGTAGATCACGATCTTCTTCTCCACCGCCGCTTGGGCCGCCAGCAGGTTCACCACTAAATCGAAGCGCGGCCGGGGGGACCAGCCGAACGCGGTGGCCAGACGGAGAATGACCGGATGGAAATTCCGGTCGCGCGAGTCGAGCAGCACACGCTCGGAGTCGATCTTGGTGGCGGCGTAGAGGGAGACCGGATTCAGGCGCGAGCGCTCGTCGACGGGGTGGTCGGTGGCGCCGTAGACGCTGCACGTCGAAGCGAACAGGATCCGCGATACGCCCGAGGCGCGGCAGACATCGGCCAGCAGGCGCGTGGCGGCCAGGTTGGTTTCGAGCGTCTCGTCTTCGTTGACTGCGCAGGCGGGGTCGCCGACGATGGCCCCGAGGTGAATCACCGCGTCCATCCCTTTCACCGCCCGGACCACCGGCGCGACGTGGCGAAAATCGCCCTGCACCAGTTGGAATCCGCGATGACCATCCAGGTCCCGCAGGGACTCGCCGCCACAATCGAGCGAGTCGAGCACCCGGACCCGGTAGCCGGCCGCCAGCAAATGGCGGACCAGGACGCTGCCGATATAGCCGGCCCCACCAACTACAAGTACCTTTTGGACCGGCCGCTCCGGCGCCGGCTGGGCCGGTTCGAGCGTAAAGCGGCGCTCGAAATAGGCTTTGGTCAGTCGCAGGCCCATGGCCAGGCCGAGCGTGAGCGCGTAGGCGATCAGGAAAGCGCCCCGCGGCAGAAAGGCGTCTCGGCGGCCGGACAGGTAGACCAGCAGCAGGAAGATGCCGTAAGCGAGGGAGATGGCCTGAAACAGAGCCACCGCTTTGAAGCGGCGCGTGTAAAAGCGGGTGCGGGTATACACGCCGAACAGCGAGAAAGTCCCCACCAGCGTAGCGGCAAGCAGCAGTCCCTGGCCGGCCCAGCAGGAGAGAAAGATTCTTAGCAGTTGCTGCGGGGGCAGGGCATGGGTCTCGACCAAGGCGAAGCAAAGCCGGACCGCGAATCCCAGGGCGAGCGACAAGAAGGCGATGAGGGCGTCGGCCAGCACTCGCCAGGCCAGCGGCGCGAAGCGATGTTTCACGCCCGGCTCCCGGCGGATCGAGGACACAGAATGACGCCGAGGGTGCGGGCGGCGATCCACAGGTCGCGGCCCAGCGAGTGGTGGTCGATGTATTCGAGGTCCATACGGATTCTCTCCTTCCAGCACTCACGGCTGGAGCGGCTGTGCCGCCACGGCCTTTCGGGTCCTTTGGGTTACCGCCGCCACCGCTCGCCAGGCGATGGGGTCCCGCAGAGCGAGCAGCGTGGTGGCCTCGGCGGCCGCGGCGGCAACCAGCAACGCCGGAAGCACGAGCAGCGACGGAGCGTCGAGAGCTTGCCGCTCCACCCAGGCGCACGAGGCGCCGGCGGCGAGCGCCGCCGGCAGCAGCCGCCCCGCAGAGGCATCGAACCCCCAGGCCCCGAGCTGGGCGCGTAACGCGAAGCTCCGCAGCGCGCCTGCCCCGAGCAGGGCTGCGCCGGTTGCCGCCGCCGCCCCAGCCACCCCGTAGCGCCTGGTCAGAGCCGCGTGCAAAGTCGCGCCGGCGAAGATCATCCCCAGCTCGATCGCCGCCGCTCTCCGGTGCCATCCCCCGGCGGCCAGCACCACGCTCGGCATGGCACCGAACAGCGAGTAGAGCAGGAAGGCCGCTGCCAGCACCCGCAGCGCCAGGACCGCCTCGGCCGTGGCAAACGGCTCGCCGAAGATCCGCAGAATCTGTTTGGCCCCGAAGCAAAACACCAGCGCCGGCGCCAGGTTCCCGTAAGCACACCACAGGCTCAGCTCCCGGTAGAGCCGGACCAGCTCCGCCCGCGCGGTCTGCTCCGTCCTGGCGGTTTCCTCCGTGTGTACGTTTCGCTCGGTCCGCAGGGCCCGGTCGATCCGCGTGGTTAGCTCCGGCCGTGCGGTTCGCTCCCTCCTGGTGGTTTCGTCCGTCCGCACATTTCGCTCCGTCGGCACGGCCCGCTCGATCCGCGTGACCAGCTCCGCCCGCGCGGTTCGCTCCATCCACGGGGACCCCTCGGCCCGCGCGGTTGCTTCCTCTCGCGCGGTTCGCCCGGTCCCCACACTTCTCTCCGTCGGCGCGGTTCCCCCGGCCGCCTTCAAAGCGGCCACGGCGGGAAAGAAGTAGCTGGTGACGCCGCCGATCAAAAGCGTCAGCGTGTAGGAGAGCTGGAAGGGGATGGCGAAGATTCCCACCGCCGCCGCTCCCCAATACTTGGCGAGGAAGACGTTGTGCAGATAAAGCCAAATGCTGTTGGCCACAGTAGCGGCGAAGAGAACCGCGCCCACCTGCGCCACCCCGTCCGGCCGCGCGCCCGGCTCGATCCACCGCTGGGCCTCGGCCGCCCGCGCCGCCAGCGCCGCCGCCACAACCGCCGCCGCCACACACGCCGCACTTTGCGCTGCGGCCACGCCCACCACGCCGCTCGCGGCCGTGAACGCCGCCGCCACCAGCAGGAGCGAGGCGAGCGGCAGCACCAGACCCCCCGCGACCACCGCGCTTCCCACCTCGCCCAGCCCGAGGCAGATGCCGCTCGACACGTTCAAAACGATCGTCGAGGGAATCGAGAGTGCCAGCGCCACCGCGAGCGCCTGGAACCTGGCGTCGCTTCCCGAGCTGTTTCCCGTATGGCTTGCTAATGTCAGGGCCCGCGCCGCCGGCGCCGCCGCGACCAGCGCCACCGCCCCGGCCAAGCCGCTGATCGTCGCCACTCGCAGCGCCCAGCCCGCTGCGGCGGCCACCTTCGGCGGGTCGCCCGAGTGCTCGGCCAGGTACTTGCTGATGCTGTTCGCCAGTCCCAGACCGAACAGCGAACAGGCCCAGACCGCCAAGGTGGCCGCCGTGGCCAGCAGCCCTAGATCGGCCGGCCCCAACAGTCGCGCCGTGAGCCAGCTCCGGCCGGAGTTCGCCGCCAGGTTGACGGCGCTCGCGCCGACCGACAGGCAAGTGGCCACTCCCAGGCGCCGCCGCAAGCTCATCGGGCGTCCACCAGGCCCGATGGCCCCGGTCGTCGCTCGGATGAGGGCCCCTGTCGCAGGCCGCCGCGCTGTCGAAGCCCCCGCCGCTCCGCTCTCTGCCAGATCCCCCGCAGCCGGCGCAGCGGGTGAATGCCGACCCGGTCGCTAGGGCACAATGAGGTCCCCCCGGCCGGCAAGAGCGTGGTCGTAGCGCGAGGCCGGGTGCCGGCGCCGGGCAACGAAGCCGTCCAACCGCGCGAGTTGACTCAGCCCGAGAGCGGCCCGTAAGTCGGTCACATTGTATTTGTAGCCAGCCTCTTCCACGTCGTACTGCCAGCCGCCTCCGGCCGAGTACCGCCGCCAGCCGTCGTGGCTGAGTCCGTGGTGGGCGAGCCTCCGGGCGCGCTCGGCCAGCCCCCGTTCGTTGGTCACCAGCATGCCACCCTCGGCAGTGGTCATGTTTTTCGTCGGATAGAAGCCGCAGCAGCCCACGCGGCCCAGACTGCCCACGAGTTGGCCGCTGTGGCCGGCGCCCGGCGGCGTGGGCGGCATCCGCGACCAGCGCCAAGCGATGCTCCAAGGCGCCGCGACTGCCGTCGACAGGGACTTTGCAGGGAAGGGCGCACCTCCGGCCCGTGCGCTACAGGCTTTCCTGTGCGGTCCGGCCTACCAATCGGTAAGCAAATCGGCGAAAACGACAGGGAACTTAAGAGATGGGAAAGGGCTTGCGCGGGGCCGGGGATGGAGCACCACGCCCCACCGGTTTTGTTTCACCCGGTGCGAGAGAGTGCCTGTCCCGAAATGGTCGCTGGCCCCGTTGGCGCGACCTATTCGTCCCGCTTCCCCCGCCGGCGCATGATGATGACCGCCAGCAAAAGTACCGCCACTGTCCCGCAAACGATCCGAATCGTTGACGAATCCATGCTGCCTCCGTTTTGTAAGTCTACACTACTTCTCGACAGAAAGCATCGTCAGAAAGCATTAGTAGCTGTCCTGTCATGCTGTTAGTCAGCCACCAGCCACCAGTCTGACGCAGGGCCCCCCAGCGCCTGGCCTGCGGCGGGAATGCGGATCACGCTCCGGCGCCCCGCCGGCGCTTGGGGGTTCGGCTCCGGGCTTGCCTCGGGCGATAGAGTTGACACCTCGTGATATAGCGGGCGACGGCCAGAGGCAGCATGCCCCGCGTACTCTGACCGGCTTGCAGCCGCCGGCGGACCTCCGAGGAAGAGATCGGGCTGTTGACCGAGCGCAAGCAATGGACCCGCGCTCCCGGCGGCACCATGGCCTCGTCCACCGGAAACCCGGGGCGGCTCACCACGATGAACTCGACTTCCCGGAGGAGCTGCCGCCAGTGATACCAGGTGGTGATCTCGGCGAAGGCGTCGGCGCCGATCAGGAAGAAGAGCCGGTCGTGGGGGGTCAGGTGATCGGCCACCCGGCGGATGGTCTGGATGGTGTAGTTGCGGCCGCGGTCCTGGCCCGGCGCCTCCAGCCGCGAGGGCTGAAAGGCCGGGTGCTCCGTGCAGGCCAAGCGCACCATCTCGAAACGGTGCTCGTAGTCGGCGGCGCAGCGGCCCGGTTTGTGCGGCGGCTGGCTGGCCGGGATGAACAAAATGCGGTCCAGGAAGAACTCGCGCCGGGCGGCTCGGGCCACTTCCAGGTGAGCATTATGAATAGGATCGAACGTGCCGCCGAAGATCGCCAGGTTCACGCCGTTGCCGTCTGTTGTAAGCGCGCCTCCCGCACCCGTTCAGCCATGTGAAATTTCAGGAGATCGAGGCCCGCCCCGGTGACCGCCGAAATTCGAAAAAAGGGCAGATCGCGTTCTCGACAGAAAACTTCCAGCTTCTCGATGCGCTCGGGATTCTGCGCCGCGTCAATCTTGGATGCTACAACGAGAAGGGCCTTCTCGGCAAGTTTTGGGTCAAAACTGGCCAGCTCGCCCTGAATGACGTGGAAATCCTGGACCGGGTCCCGGTCGCTGGCCGGGCTTACGTCGATCAGGTGGACCAGCAGCCGGGTCCGCTCGATGTGCCGGAGAAACCGGGTCCCCAGGCCCTGGCCCAGGTGCGCCCCCTCGATCAGGCCGGGAATGTCGGCGACCACGAAACTGTCGTATTCACCGATCGAAACCACGCCCAGGTTGGGCTCCAGGGTGGTAAACGGGTAGTCGGCGATCTTGGGCCGGGCGGCCGAAATGCGGGAGATCAGCGTGGACTTGCCGACGTTGGGGAAGCCTACCAGGCCGACGTCGGCCAGCAGCTTCAGCTCCAGCCGCAGCCGCCGCTCCTCACCCGGAAAGCCCGGCTCGCACTCGCGCGGGGCCTGGTGGGTCGAGGTGGTGAAGCGGGCGTTGCCCCGGCCGCCGCGGCCGCCTCGCGCGATGACCACCCGCTCGTCGGGCTGGGCAAAGTCGTGCAGCAGCTCGCCGGTGTCAGCGTCATAGATCAGCGTTCCGACCGGCACATTCAGCACCCGGTCTTCGCCATCGTGGCCGGTGCGGTTGCTGCCCTCGCCATGGCGGCCCCGCTCGGCCTTGTGCTCCGGATTAAAACGGAAATGGACCAGCGTGTTGTGGCGCTCGCTGGCCTGCAGAACGATGTCGCCGCCCTTGCCGCCGTCACCGCCGCTGGGACCGCCCCGCGGGACGTACTTCTCGCGCCGGAAAGCCAGACATCCATCGCCGCCGTTGCCGGCCTTGACGTAGATCTTTACTTCGTCGATGAACATCGTGACTGGCGCGGCCGCCCAGGGAAACAGTCACGCCAAAAATAGAAGAGGCGGAAGAACTGCCGGACTAATTGCCACCTATCAGGTGGGTCTCCGCTCCATTCGGGTGGAGTGCCGTCCGGCGTCTTCCGCCTAACTTTTCCCACTTCCATTATGAGCCCGCGCGGAGCGAAGTCAAGATGGCCGCGAAAATATATTGTTATGCCGGCGCCGCTGCCGGCTCTACGCGATTCGCCTGGCGAATGTGGATGAACTTTCCATGACGACCGCGATCCACAAACTCCACTATCCCGGTGATCTTGGCAAACAGCGTGTCGTCTTTGCCGCGGCCGACATTTTGGCCGGGCCGGATGCGGGTGCCTCTCTGTCTTACAAGGATGGAACCGCCCGAAACCAGTTGGCCGCCGAACCGTTTCACTCCCAGGCGCTGCGCCTGTGAATCCCGCCCGTTGCGGGAGCTTCCCAGACCCTTCTTGTGTGCCATTACAGGACGACCTCGTTGATCTTGACTTGGGTGTAGTTCTGCCGGTGCCCGGTCTTGCGCTTGTACTGCTTCTTGCGCTTGAACTTGAACACGATGACCTTCTTGCCGCGTCCGCCGGCGACGATGGTGCCGGTGACTTTGGCCGAGGCGAGTTCACCACCTGCGAGCACCTCGCCGCTGTCCTTGGACACGGCCAGCACCCGCGAAAACTCCACCGGCGAGTCCGGCTCGCCCGGCAGCGTCTCGACCCGGATCTGATCTCCCGGGGCCACGCGGTACTGCTTGCCCCCGCTCTCAATGATGGCGTACATCTGGACTCCCGCGCTCGTAGCGCAAACTCTCATCATACCAGGATTTAGTGATTTGCCGAGGAATCGCCGAATCATCAAATCGCAAGGCTGTGGTGCCGGCGGATGGACTCGAACCGTCGACCTAGGGATTATGAGACCCTTTCGCGCCATTTTGATCCAGTTTCAAATAGTTCGAAAGTCTTTGATTTTGAAGAGGATACGCTGCCCTGATCCGCCCGGCGCCTTCCGCTCCTGCTAAGGACTCTGAACGGTTTTGAACCAATTCGTTCCAACCACCAACGCTTGCAGCCTCCGGCGACACGCCGATGGGATCGGCCTTCCCGCCCTCGTAAATCCCCTTTCGCTCGTTCGGCGAGAGTCGAGGCGCGAATCGCCGGTCGTGCCGCTCCGACCCTCGCTGTAGCCGCCCGTGGATTAGTCGGGGTCGTGCAGATTAACGCTCAAGTGCCGTCTGGAGCGGACGGACCCCAGCTCGTCCAGCTCGGTTTTGACGGTCAGATCCCCGCCTCCTTCACCATGCCGGTCACCACGGGACCTCTGGCACATCCCTAAGAATCAATAGCTTAAGAACCTCGCACGCCGCTTCACACTCTGTTCTTGCTTTCAACCCCAACCAGCGTAAAATGGCTCTCGGACGGTAGAGATGAATCCTAGGGGTCTAAGCGACCTACCGGATGAAGCGTTAATGGCTCGCCTCTTGCTCACGAGGGACCGCTCCTATTTTGAGCGACCGTTTCCCCGGTATGTGAAATCCGCCTTTCTTGGCATACTGCTCTACCTGACGGCTGCCTGCGTCGGCTATGCGGCCGGGCCCAACCCGCTGATGAGCGAGTACAACCGAGCCTGGCAGTTAGCTGGGCAGTTGCGGCCGGACGAAGCGATTCCGCTGCTGAAGCAGATCATCGCCAAAGACAAAACGTTCTACCGTGCGTACAAGACGCTGGTGGAGGCCTATCACCAGAAGAACGATCTCGAGGAGGCCAAACGCTACTTTCGTTCGCTTTTTGACCGGGAACCCCGGAATGGGTTCGCCCACTACGGATTGGGGGAGGTCTACGAGATGAACGGGCAGTTTGGCGCCGCCGCCGACCATTACACAAGCTGCATCCAGGAAGCGCCCGGGGCACACGAGTGTTACGTGCGGATGGTAGATATGCTCGGAATCTACAAGAAGCACTCGCTCGCGAAGGAAGATTTGGAAGTCCGGATCCCCGGCGGCCTCGACAGCCCCGACGGAAAGCTGGCGCTTGCGACGATGTATCAAGTCCAGTATAGGCCGGAAGCGACCCAGGTGGCCGAAGCCGGCGTGAGCGCCGCCCGATCGCAGAACGATGCCGAGCTGGTCGCGCTCTTTGACGATCTGCTGGGCGGAGCCTACGGAAGGTTGGACGACCATGAGAAAGCGGTTTCATGCTTCCAGGAGAAGCTGGAAATCGCTCAGGAGCTAAACGACTGGGAAATGCAACTCGACACCGCCCACCAACTAGGTGGTGTCTATGTTCTGATGGGCTATTTTGAGCGAGCCCGTTCGGCCTTGGACGGCGCGCTCGCACAAGCTCGCAACCTTGGACATCGCAGGGCCGAAGCGAGCTTGTTGTACGACCTGGGGCGGTATCACAACCGACGGGGAGATCAGGGA
>JBGOUJ010000145.1:0-13619 GCA_041477005.1 Terriglobia bacterium
ATGGCCGCCCCCTTGCCGCCGCCGGCTATGGCTCCGATGATGGCGCCGGCGGCGGTGGCGGCGCCGACCTTCCATCCGGGACGCCCCCAGGCGCGCGATCGGGGGCGCCATCCGGCGGGCGTTCCGGGGCGCCCTCTGGGCCCGGCCGGGGTGTCTTGTCCGTTTCCAGGCTCTTGCACACCCCGAGATCGGTGTGGAAATTCGCCATGCGCCGCCAATCCTCGCCGACGCGGCGCTCCAGCTCGTAGGTTTTCGCCTTGGCGTCCACGCGAATCCGCCAGTCGGACTGGCGCCGCGCGGGCCACTTCGGGGTGATGGCCCTGGGGCTGGTCTCCCGCAGCATCCAGGAGAGGCCGGCGTTCCGCGTTTCGTATAGTTCGTAACGGTCGTCGCGCTGCTCGTTCTGGGAACGGTCAATCAGGACAAACCCGTGATCCCTGCTCTCGAAGTAAAACTGCTGCAAAATGCCGGCGCGGCCTTCCTCGGTCCAGATGGGAAGCTTCTGCCAGGTCGAGCCACCGTCGGGGGTGGCCAGCAAATAGGGATCGGAGGCGAACTGAGCCTGGGGTTGAACCGAGATCCAGCCATACTGCTCATTGAGGAGCTGGACCGCTTCGAACCCGGTGGCGGCCAGGCGTTTCAACGGCTCGTGCCAGGTGGTGCCGGCATCGTCGCTGGCCAGGGCGATCGAAGACACGGTGGCCGACGGTGTATGGAGATTGCCCACCAACAAGATTTTGGCGCCGGCGGCCTCCACGGCGGTCAGCTCCAGCAGGACGCGGCAGGGCTCATCCGGAGAGCAGTCGAGGCCCACCTCCTCGAAGGTCTCCGCCCGGCAGAGAATGGGGATTCGTAAAGGCCGGCGCTCGTAGAACAGGACCGCAGGCTTCGGCGGCGCGGGCGTCGGAGGCGGCTCCTGGCCCCACAGCAGGCTCAACCCCGCCCAGAGAAGGAATGCTTTCCACCCCAGGGACATTCCGCGACCTGCCTTCCACCGTGCAGTGTTGCCTCATTCTACATCAAGAAAGAGGTCCCGCGACATAAAAGTGCGGCCGACAAGACCCAATCGGAGCGGCGATGGGTCGGACGCGGCTGGCGGCTTGTCGTGCGCGCGAGGACTTCTTGACGGCGAGCTCCGCTTCGCGATATCACTATACTGGCTGCTCGGTTGGCCGTGGTCATCTGGAGGTGCCGTGAAAGCAATCCGTCTCTTCCTGACTCGTTTGCTTGCAGTGCTGCTGGCAGTTTGCGTTCCCTTGCAACCCGTGTTTGCGGGCCGCCGTTATGAGGACGCAAAACCACCGGCGGCGCGCTCAACCAAAACAAAGCGAGGCAATCGATACGTTACGCGCCTGGAGCAGCCGCTGTACTTCGAACCCAATCAGGGGCAGACCGACCCGAGCATTCGCTTCGTGTCGCGCGGCGCCGGACCCAGCCTGTTCCTGGCCGCTGACGCCTCAATGCTCGTCCCCCAGGGCAACAACGCCACTAGTCTCACCATGAGACTTGTCGGCGGCAACACTGGCGCGGCGGTCACGGGCCTCGATCCCCTGCCCGGCATCAGCAACTACTTGACCGGCTCCGATCCGGCCAAGTGGACCACAGGGATCATCCGCTACACCAAAGTGCAATACGCGCAGGTCTATCCCGGTGTGAACCTGGTCTACTACGGCAACCAGCATCAACTGGAATACGACTTCATCGTCGCGCCCGGCGCCGACTACCGGCAGATTCGCACCCACTTCGAAGGGGCCCGGAGCGTTCGGGTAGACGCGAGCGGGGACCTGCTGCTCGAGACCTCATCCGGACAACTTCGCCACCGCAAGCCGGTGATTTATCAGGAGTGGGCAGGGCTAAGGAACCCGATCCCGAGAGGCTACGCCATTGGCGATGGCTCACAGGTTGGCTTCGACGTCGGCGCCTACGACCCGACGAAGCCTCTGATCATCGACCCGTTCGTCTACTTCTCCACCTACCTTGGCGGCAGCGGGGATGACCGTCCGCTCGGTATCGCGGTCGACCGGCAAGGAAACGCCTACGTCACCGGCAGCACCACTTCGCCCAATTTCCCGACCAAGGGTCCGCTCCAGGGCGCCGGCGGAGGCAAAACCGACGCCTTTGTCACCAAGATCGACGGCCAGAGCGGCGCTGTGGTCTATTCGACCTATCTGGGCGGGAGCGACGACGACACCGGCCGGCGAATCAAGGTCGACGCCGCCGGAAACGCGTACGTCGCCGGCACCACGCGCTCACCGAACTTTCCCGTTACGCAGAACGTTTTCCAAAATAAGCTCGCTGGCGGGAGCGACGCCTTCGTGCTGAAGTTAAACCCGGCAGGCAACGCGCTGGTCTACTCGACTTACTTGGGGGGCATCGCCGACGATACGGCCAACGCCTTTGGCATCGACCCGTTCGGAAACGCGTATGTCGGAGGCTCCACGCGGTCACTTGATTTTCCAGTCACCAAGACCTCGTTCGGCAACGCCCCCGCCGGCGGTCTGGATGGATTCGTCACCAAGCTCAACACGGCGGGCGCAGCGCTGGTCTGGTCCGGCTACCTGGGCGGCAAGGGGGACGACTCGGTGAATGCCCTGGCGGTGAATTCGTTTGGAATTGCCTTTGTGACCGGCTCGACGAACTCGACCAATTTCCCCCTTAGCGACGATCCCTTTCAATCGACTCTGGCCGGAGGCACCGATGCGTTCATCGCGTTCGTAGACATCACCGGATCTTTTCTCGGTTTCAGTTCCTACTACGGCGGAAACAAGGACGATACCGGCACGGCCCTTATAGTGGACCGCAACAACCCAAGCCGGGTCTTTATGGCCGGCGTCACCTTGTCACACAACTTTCCAGCCTTTAAGGCGTCGCCGCCTAAATTCAGCAGCGACAGCGCCGTCTTCCTTTCCAAGCTAACACTTCCGGTTGAGCTGATCTCGGCGGCCAAGCCGGACCAACTTTACTCGCAGGGCGGGCGCCCGCAGCTTCTCTCTGATCCGGTGCTCCGGAGGGATGACGAGGGTGACGAGGAGAAGGACGGCGGATCCAATGCCGAAGACGAGGATGAAGAGGATGACGATACAGAGCACGACGTAGATGTGGGAGGTGATGATCCCCCCGCCCAATCTCCGCCGCAACCCTTGCTTTGGAGGGTCAGGGCCGGTGACCTCAGCGAGGTTCCGCCGCCTCCCCTTCCGCCCGGTGACCCCACGGCATCCACAATTGTCCGCGGTGTCGCGGCAGGCCCTGCCGGCACCCTTTACCTCGCCGTGGAGACCACGTACACCAAATTCCCCGTTAGCGGGCAGGGGGCAACCCCGGCCGGAGTAGGCGCAAAGGGCTACATCTTGAAGTTTTCCAACACTCCGCCTCCGCCCCCACCGCCGCCTGGCCCTCCGCCGGACCTCCCCAAGATCAATGCCGTCGCCAACGGCGCCAGCTTCAATTCCAGCGGGCCAGGGGTTTCAGCCGGGTCGATTGTTTCCCTGATTGGCGCCCTCTTGGCCGGCACTACGGCGAGCGCCTCCACCACCCCGCTGCCGACCACCCTCGGCGGCGCCTCCGTCGCCTTCAGCGGCAAACCAGCGCCGCTGTTCTACGCCAGCCCCACCCAGATCAACGCCCAGGTTCCGTGGGAACTCCCGCCAGGCCCGGCCAACGCCATCGTGACCTCCGGCGGCAAAACCAGCGCGGCGCTGCAGTTCACCGTGGCGCCAGCCGCCCCAGGAATCTTCCTGTTCGGCAGCAACCGAGCCGTGGTGCAGAACCAGGACTTCAGCATTAACAATGTCGGGAACCCCGCTACGGTGGGCAGCTTCATCACGGTCTACCTGACCGGCGGAGGTGCGCTGGATAACCCGGTAGCCACCGGTGCGCCGGCACCGCTCTCGCCGCTGTCGCGCGTGAAGGCGTCAGCCAGCGCCACGATCGGCGGACAGCCGGCTAACATTCAGTTCCTGGGCTTGACGCCGCAGTTCGTTGGCGTCGTGCAGGCGAACATCCAGGTGCCGCCGCTCAGCCCGGGTGATTATCCACTCGTCATCACGGTCGGAGGCGTCCAGAGCAACACCCCGACGGTCACAGTGTCTGGGAGTTAGCCGCCCACGGCGCCCCAGCTCACCAGCTCCCGACCGCTCCAGGGGATCGTGCCCGCCCAGGCACTGGAACGAATGGAGCTTTTTAGGGATTCGGCCTGAGCGTTCGCACCCGCTCCATTCGCCCCAAGCGTGCTGCTTCCGCCCTGCTATACTCAATAAACGATGATTCGCACGGCCAAGAGGCGTTTGGCCAAGAGCCGGGCAAGCCAACGCGGAAACGGGGACCGAATCGCGGGCCGCTATCCACTGCCCGTCTTCGACAAGCTCAAGAGAATCGCAGCGAAGGTGCGGCCAGAGGAATGGAAAAAGCTTCCAGCCGACCTGACCGAGAACCTAGACCACTACCTCTACGGCACCCCCAAGAAATGAGGCTCGTCTTTGCCGATGCGGTCTACTGGATTGCGTTCGTCCGGCCGAACGATCCGTGGTCTGAAGCGGCGGAACGCGTTGCGACGGCGCTCGAAGGGACTCACATCGTCACGACAGATGAAGTGCTCTCCGAATTCTTGGCCGCTCTGGCATCCGGAGGGGAACATCTCCGGCGCAGGGCGGTGGAAATGGTTCGCTTGTTGCTCGCTGATCCTGATGTGACCGTGTTGCCTCAGTCTCGAGAGTCCTTTGTGGGCGGCCTGGACTTGTACGAAAGACGCTTGGACAAGGGATACAGTCTCGTGGACTGTATTTCCATGAAAGCGATGCGCGACCGAGGCATTCGGGAAATCCTGACCAACGACCGCCACTTTTCACAGGAGGGCTTCGCTTCCCTTCTGTCCCCGAAATAGATGGGGTCCCATATGAAGCACACTCGTAAATCCTGCCGGCTGGTCTAGATTGGAGTGGCTCGACGCATTCGCGACCATCGATTCGGCCCTCCTGCCCACTCTGCGAAAGGCAGCGGAGAAACGACTCATCTCTTTCCTGTCGCCTACCCCGGCGCCTACCCCGGCGTATGGCTTGGGATAAGCGGCTTAGGTTAAGATAACACTGAGGCGCACGTGTTTCCGACGCTGTTTGGCACTCCGCAGTGGCTCTGGAGCAACATGCCGCGGCTGACCTTCACCGCCGCGCTGGATATCCTGCTGGTCGCCTACCTCATTTACCAACTGTTGCTCGTGGTGCGGGGAACGCGCGCGGCGCATATCCTGCTCGGTCTTTCCCTGCTGGCCCTCCTGTATTACGCGTCGCGCATGGCCAACCTGGAGACGCTGCACTCGATCATGGCCAACCTGATCCCCTATTCCATGCTGGCGGTTATCGTGCTGTTTCAATCCGAGATCCGCCGGACGCTGGGCCGGCTGGGGCGCCACAGCTTCTTTCGAAGCACCCGGCTGGGGGAGCGCGAATCTTATGACGATGTTCTGCTGGCCATCACCCATCTGTCCCAGGCGCGCATCGGGGCGCTGATCGTTCTGGAGCGCGACATCGGCTTGCGGACTTTCATCGAGAGCGGGGTGGTTATGGACGCCCGCCTTTCTTACGACCTTCTGCTGGCCATCTTTCACCCCGGCGGCCCCCTCCACGACGGCGCGGCCATTGTCCAGCAGGACCGGATCGCCGCCGCGGCGTGCTTCATGCCGGTGACCACCAACCCGGCGCTCGCCAGCCAGCTTGGGACCCGGCATCGCGCTGCCATCGGCATAACCGAAGAGGCCGACTGCGTCGCGCTGGTCGTTTCCGAGCAGGATGGCCGCATCTCGGTCGCTTCGGCGGGCCACATCGAGCTGGGGATCACGCCGGAGGTTCTGCGCCAGCGCCTGATCGGTTTCTTCGGCCGCGCCGCGGCCCGCCTGCCGGTGATGCCCGAGGCGACTGCTCCGGCCGACCTGGTCCCCTCCCCTCCCCGGGAGGTCGAGCGCCGATGAGCCTGCTCCGCGGCTACGTCTTCCACAATTTCGGCCTCAAGTTGCTCTCGCTGGTCGCCGCCGTGGCGTTGTGGGGGCTGCTGGCCACGGAGCCGGAGATGGAGACCACGATCAGCGTTCCGGTGGAGTTTCACAACGCGCCCAAGGACCTGGAGCTGATGACCGACCAGGACTCCACCGTTCACCTCCAGGTGAAGGGGCCGTCGGGCAAGCTGCGCTCGATCACCCGGGCCGATGTGGCGGTGGTGCTCGACCTGCTGGCGGTGCAGCATCCCGGCGCCCACACTTTCCCCCTCGACAGCTCGCAGGTGATCCTGCCGCGCGGCGTTACGCTGGTGAAATCCATTCCGTCGCAATTGCGGCTGGTGTTTGAGAAGCGCGCCACGCGGGCTGTTCCAGTACTGCCCCGCTTCCGGGGAGAGATCCAGCCGGGCTATCACATCGCCAGCTACACGGTCGACCCACCCACGCTCCGCGTGGTCGGGCCGGAAAGCCGGGTGGCACAGCTCGATCATGCGGTGACCGACTCGATCCAAGTGGAGGGCCTGACCGGGCACGCCACCTTCACCACCAACGCCTATCTGCCCGATCCGTACCTGCGCTTTGAAGAGACCCAGCCCGTCCGGGTGACCGTGGAGATGACCAAGAAATAAGATGGCCAAGCAGCTTTTCGGAACCGACGGCATTCGCGGCGTGGCGGGGCAATATCCGCTGGACCAGGAGACGGTGTTCGCCGCCGGCCGGGCGCTGGGGGAACTGGTAGCGCGGCTGGATCCGCAGCCGGAAGTGCTGATCGGAACCGACACCCGCGAGAGCGGGCCGGGCATTGCCCAGACCCTGGCAGCGGGTCTCGGCCGGTCGGGCGTTCCGGCGCGTTTTGCCGGCGTGATCACCACCCCGGCGGTAGCCCACCTCACGCAGTGCGGGCATTTCGTCGCCGGCGTGATGATTTCCGCCTCACACAATCCTTACCAGGACAACGGCATCAAGGTCTTCGCGCACTCCGGCTTCAAGCTGCCGGACGATCAGGAAGAGCAGGTGGAGGAGGGCATCGCCCGGCTGCGCAACGGCGAGGCGCAGTCGCGCCCGCTCACGCCCGACCCGGCGCTCGCCGAAACCTACCTCGATCATCTGGCGGCGTGCCTGGCGACGCCGCTCCGGCCGGGCCTGCGGCT
Organism: Terriglobia bacterium; assembly: GCA_041477005.1. Lineage (GTDB taxonomy): Bacteria > Acidobacteriota > Terriglobia > Bryobacterales > JACQDG01 > JBGOUJ01. Next base: position 7,135 of record JBGOUJ010000145.1, read on the forward strand.
GCACGTGGACTGCGCCAACGGGGCTTCCTACCGGATCGCGCCCCGGCTGTTCGAGCGGCTGGGCGTGCAGGCCGAGATCTTGGCCGATCAGCCCAACGGCCGGAACATCAACCTGAATTGCGGATCCATGCACCTGGAGATGCTGCGCGCGAGCGTGCTCGAATCCAGGGCCGATGCGGGCGTGGCCTTCGACGGCGACGCCGATCGCGCCCTGCTCGTTTCCGCGACGGGCAAAGAAATCGACGGCGACGCCGTGTTGTGGATGGCGGCGCGGCATCTGCGTGTCCCCATCGTCATCACCACCTCCATGGCCAACCTGGGCCTGGAGAAGGCTCTCGCAGCGGCCGGGGTGGCCACCGTGCGCACGCCGGTCGGGGACAAATACGTTCTCGAGGAGATGCTGCGCCGCAGCGCCGATCTGGGCGGGGAGCAATCGGGCCACGTGATCTTCCGCCGCCACGCCACGACCGGGGACGGCCTGCTGACGGCGTTGAAAGTGCTCGAGATCGTAACGGCAACCGGCCTCGGCCTGGACCAGTTGACCGCCGACCTGCCGGTCTACCCGCAGACCATCCGCAACGTTCCGGTCTGCGCCCGGGTGCCCTTCGACGAAATTCCGGTGCTGGCCGAGGCGATCCGGTCCAGCCAGCAGGCCCTGGATGGTCGCGGTCGGGTGATAGTGCGTTACTCCGGCACCGAGCCGCTGGCCCGCGTGATGGTCGAGGCGGAGACCCAAGAAGAAGTCGACCGCCATGCCGGGCGCCTGGCCGAGGTGATCCGCGAACACCTCGGGCAGTAAAACCGATCTGCGTTCATCTGCGGTTTCGATTGTTTCGGGAGTGGTTGCCGTTGTACGACGGGCCAGCCGGAGGCTTACCCTACGGCCGCTCTTCCGGCGGCTCGGTGGGGGGCTTGTCGTCAGAGGGCTTGGCGTCGAGGTCGGCGTTGTCGAAGGCGATGCTGGCCTCGGCGCTGAACTTGCGGTAAAGGCGAAACTCGACTTCGTTGCGGGCCAGCAGGTTATTGTCCTGCCGCATGCGGGTCGTGGCGTGGAGCGGCAGCAGGAAGTCGCGGTTGGCGATCTTGGTGAAGCCGTAATCGAGGGCGCTGCGCGCCTCGCGGATGGGAAAGTCCGCCGGGACCTCTTCGCTCACCGAGCTGATACGCAGCACCATGCCGCTTTCTTTGTCGATGTAAACCAAGCCGCTGTAGCCGGCGATGATGTCGCGCTCCCGTTTTTCGCCGTAAGTCAGGTGCCACTGGGAGCGCTCGCGGGGAACGCGGAACCGGAAGACCCAGACCTTCCGCCCATTCAGCGCGCTATGGCGGTCCCATTGGAACTCGGCCGCCGTTTCCAGCGTGAAAAGCTGGAGCAGGACGCTGCCGAATTCGCCGGTCGAGATGGCCCCGCCCAGCGATTCGTAGGAACGGTTGGTCAGTTTCTCGTTGACGCTGATCAGCTTGTAGTCCTCATGCTGCTCGAAATAGCTCAAGCGGGTCTTGATCTCGTCGTACTTGAGCCAGCTCGTTCCGGCGCCGCTGGGATCGACGAAGCGGCGGGTGAGCTGGAGGCAGATGAAGTCGTGCAGGTGCTTAGTGTAGGAGAGAGCGTACTCGCGCGCTTGCTCGATGATACGCTTCAGGTCCTCTTCCGAGGGCGCCGGCTCGACGGGCTTGGCCGGCAGCGTCAGCACGGGGCCGGCGGGCGGGGCCGGAAGGCTGCGGGAGGTCTTCTGCAATTCCCGCAGCGCAGTGATGGTCTGGGGGCCGGCGCCGGTCCGCTGAAATTCCTCGATGGCTGCGTCGCTCAGCGAGAAGCTCAACTTCTGCTTGCGGAGATAGGCGGCCACTTCCTTGTCGCGCTGCTGCAGCTTGATCGAGGAGCGGATGAAGGAGGACAACTGCTCGAGGGTCAGGCCTGCCTGGGCCGCGGCCAGGACGGTGAACAGCAGCGAGACGGCGAAACGGCGCCACATACCTCTATTCTACGCGGGAATTGAGAAATTGAGTTATGGAGGAATCGCGAAGAAAAAATCGTCTGCTATGCTGGACCCGTGAGAAAACTGACGATCTTTCCTATTGTTCTCCTTGCTGTGGCGGCCGCGGCGGGCGCGGAGCGGAAGGTGCTGTTTCCCAAGGATTCGAAACCCATCGGACCGTACAGCCCGGGCATTCAGGTGGGCGACGCGGTTTACATTTCGGGCCAGGGGAGCCGGGATCCGCGGACGGGAAAACCCCCGGAAACGTTTGAGGCGCAGGTGAACCAGATGGTAGAGAACATCCGCTCGATCCTCCACTCGGGCGGGATGGATCTGCGCAACGTCGTTTACTGCCAGGTCTATCTGGATGATTTCCAGAATTACGAAGCCGCCACGTGGGTCCTGCGGAGGCGATTCCGGAAGAATCCGCCGGCCGGAGCGTTTCTTGGCGTCGCCACCCTGCCGGGCGGCGCCCATGTGGAGATGACTTGCGTGGCCACCGCTCACGCCTCGCAGAAGAAGGCGGTCTGGCCGGCCAAGTGGCCCCGGCGGGGCCAGGTGTTTGCGCCGGGCATGCTGGTGGGGGATCGGCTCTACGTCTCCGGGCAGAGGCCGAACCCCGGAACCAGCGACTACGGCGTGCAGGTGCGGCAGGCGCTGGAGAAGATGGGGAGCGTGCTGAAGGCCGCCCACCTCGATTTCCCCAATATGGTTTTTGTGAACCCCTATCTGACGGCCCGGCAAGGCGGCAATGCATTTAACAAGGTCTACGCCAGTTTCTTCGAGTTCGGCAACACCCCGGGGCGGGCGACGATCAACGTGAAGGATCTGCCCGAGCACGCGTCCATTGAGTTCACCGGGGTGGCGGTGCGGGATCTGAAGCAGCGCCGGGCGGTGCGGCCGTCGAACATGAAGCCCAGCCCGACGGCTAGCCCGTGCGTTTTCGCGGGCGACACGTTCTACTGCTCGGCCAAGTCGGGCTTTGTGCCGGAGGGCGGGATCCGCGTTCCGGACGTCGAAGGGCAGCTCAAGCAGACCATGCGGAATCTGCTGGATGGCCTCGAGGAAGCCGGTCTGGGCTGGGGCGACGTGGTGGCGACCAATGTCTACCTGGACGACATAGCGGATTTCGAAAAAATGAACGCCGCGTATGCGACCTACTTCAAGGATGCGCCGCCGACGCGGACTACCGTGCAGCAGGTTGGGAGTCTGGGCCAGGCGCGGACGGCGGGAGGTGCGGGGAGATATCCGACCCTCGAGCAGATTTCCTTGATCGCGGTACGACGGCATTGAAACAACCGGGTGGACGCCGCCGTGCGGGGCTACTCGATCCACTCTTCCAGGAAAGAATAGGCCAGGGTTCGGAAGCAGTCTTCGAGGGGGTAGCGACGGAGCCAGTCGGCCTTCTTGGAGCCGTACCAAAGGACCTCGCCGGTTTGAGTGGAGACCAGGCGGCAGGTGACCTTCAGGACCAGGCCTCCCGAGGAGCGGGAGAGCATCGAGTCCAGGCGGCCCAGAACGATCAGGTCGAGGCCGCGCGCCCGGCCGTAGCTGGCGGCGGAGGCAATGCGCTCCTGCTCGGCCAGCTTCTCCGAGTCCCAGGCGGCGTCGAGATACGTCACTCGCCCGGCGGCTTGCTCGGCCAGCAGCGCCTGGTAGAGTAGCTCGCCGAACGGGGGCGGCGGCGGGTCCGCATACGAGGGAATGGAGAAGCCGAAGACGCCGACACGGACGTTGGCCAGGCTGAGCGTAGGAGACTGGATGAAAGTCAGGGTTTTGAGTTTCGGGCCGCCTCGGTTGATGAAGGGGAAAGACTTCAGTCCCAGGGCAGACAGAGATCCAGGCGCGAGAAGCAGAAGCAGCGCCAGACTGGTGCGGCTCATCAGTGATGGAATCGGCTGGTTGGCTGTCCTGCGTTAGACTGATCTCTATGAAAATTTCACTCGCCCGGCTGGCGCATGCGCGATCCGGCGACAAAGGCGACACCGCCAACATCGGCCTGATCGCCTATGACCCGCGCCACTACCCCATCCTGGAGCGGGAAGTCACAGCCCAGCGGGTGAAGCACCATTTCGGCGCCCTCTGCCAGGGCGATATAGAACGCTTCGAGCTGCCCAACCTCAATGCCCTGAACTTCCTGCTGCACGGTTCGCTCGGGGGCGGAGGCACCGTCTCGCTCCGCCTCGACGCCCAGGGCAAGACCTACGGGGCGGCCCTGCTGCGGATGGAGGTCGACGTGGACGAGAAGGAGCTGTGACCGCAATCACGGAAGCTGCTCAAAGTAGCCCCAGCTCGAAGTAACCCTTGCGCTTTTTCCCCAGTCCGGCCACAATAGGCTCAGGATCATAATCCTCGCGGAGAAGACGCCAATGAAGAAGCGGAGCTTTTTCATGGTGGCGGTTTTCTTAGCGAATGCCATTTCGCCGGCTCTGCTGGGTGGCATCCCCAGCCATAAAGCGGTCTACCGGGGCGGTACCGTCGCCTCGCTGGCCCAGAACACCGAAGGAGCCGTAACCACCACCGACGAACACGAATTCCGTTTTGTATACAAGCAGGGGCGGCTGACTGTCCCTTACGAGCGGGTGAATTTTCTGGAGTATGGCCAAAAGGCGGGGCGGCGCATCGGTGTGGCGGCGGCCGTTGCGATCGTCGTAGCGCCGGTTCTCGCCCCGATCCCTCTGTTGTCGAAGAAGCGCCGGCATTTCCTGACCATCAACTTTGTCGATGAGCAGGGCCGGCAGCAGGCCGCCGTGCTGGAACTGGGTAAGGACATCGTGCGGCCGACGCTTGCGGCTCTCGAGGCCCGGACCGGAAAGAAGATCGAGCTTCAGGACGACGAAGCCCGCAGGCCGGAGAAAAGGTGATGCGCCGGCTACTACTGTCGCTGCTGGCTTCGATCGCCTGTGCGCAGCAGGCATCCCCACCGGAGCCACCACCATCCGGGGAGCGTATCGAGGAGCAGAACCTGCGTCAACTGCTGACACTGCGCCGGGTCTACGTCGATCGATTCTCGGGAGGGGAGACCGCCCAGCAGATTCGCGACATGGTCATCGCGGCGCTCGCACGCTCACGCCTCTTCGTGGTCACCGAGGAAGAAGCGAGCGCCGACGCCTACCTGCGCGGCTCGGCCGAGGACTTGGTCTTCACCGAAGTCCGCGCCTCGCGGGAAGGGATCAACGCCCGCGGCAGCAGCCGGGCAGCCAGGGGGCAGCGTTCGGCCGCAGGCTCGTCGTCCTCGGCCTCGGTTTCGAGCAGTCTGGGTGTCGGAGAGAACGAAGACCACTACTCCCGCGAGCGCAAGCACGAGGCGACGGCGGCGATACGGCTGGTGGCGCGCAACGGCGACGTTCTGTGGTCCACCACGCAGGAGAGCCTGGGCGCCAAGTTCAAAGGCTCCAGCGCCGACGTGGCCGACAAGATCGCCCGGGATCTGGCGGCGACTATCGCGCGAGCGCGAAAGCTGGCGGGCGGTTCACCTACAACAGCCCGCTGATCAGCCCGATGGGCGCCCCTGGCTGGGTCGAGCGTGATCCGGTTTCCCGGTGTAGGCATGGCACTATCAAAGGGAGCACGAACGCCAAGCCATACCGGAGCGGCGAAAGGAGCGGAACGCATGGGTGCGTTGAAAGCCAATGACGTGTGCCGGCCTCCCGCCCTCTGGGATTTCAACCCACTCGCCCCTCTTAAACAGCCAACCCATGCGCGGGACCAGCCGGCTTGGGCAGAATACATCGAGTCTCTAGGCTACGACCGAGAACCCGAATTCCTGGCGCCCAGAGACAAGAACTCCGTGGATGTTTACGGTGCGGCGGAAAGGCGTTCACCTCTTTATCCATACCTGGTGACACTTGAAATAGGACGATCTGCAGAAAGCATCTTCGTCGCCGATTTGCCGAGTCTCGTGCAGCTCATCGGCATCCTTTCTCTGTGGATCACCAACAGCATCCAGATCAGCAAACAAATCGAGGACGAACAACGAGAGGCAGCACACAACTTCTCTGAAATTCGAGACCGAGTCACATGACCTTGACCAAGGTTCAAAGAAATCGGCTACAGGAGGCTCACCGTCTTACCGCCATCGCTCTTGAGGAGTTCCGTGAGGCTCGCTTGCCGGCTGCGATGTCAAGCGTGATGGACATTCAGACAGCGCTTTCAACCGCGAGGGACCTGCTCGGGCATCTCCTAGGCCAGACAGCTCGGTCACGCTGATTGCGAGGCAGACCCGTCGGCGCTGACCTGGGGCCCGAACCGCCCCAGCGCGGACTTGCGCTATCATCTCCAGTGTTGGTCCCCCCGGCCCGGAGATCGCCTTGCGCCGAAGGTATTGGTCCGCCCTGCTCGCTCTGCCCGCCGTACTATGGGTGGCCCGGCCGCTCTTCATCCGCGGGGCAGTCGGAGGAGTCGAGCTGCGAGTCGAGCCGGGCCGCCAGAGGCTGCATCCCTACGATACCGCCACGATCCGGATCCATTTCACCACGGCGAGCGGCGCGACACCCGGGCGAGGGG
>JBGOUJ010000146.1:0-13585 GCA_041477005.1 Terriglobia bacterium
CCGCTGGCGCTGAAATCCGGCTTCACTGCTCGCGTGCCGAGAAAGAGCAGGTGCTTCCCGTCCGGCATCCAGATCGCGTGGCGGATATTGGCGAACTCCGGGTGGAACTGCCGGGGCTCGCCCCCGTTTGCCGGGATCACATACGCTTTGGTGGAGCCAGCGATGCTGCCGGGGTCGACGATGCCAACCCAATACAGAATCCAGTCGCCGCCGGGGGAAAACCTGGGCCGGTGACCCTCCGGGGCCAGCAACCGCGCTTCTCCGCCCAGGGCGGGGGCCAGGTAGAGGCCGCCGCCCTCCCGCTCGGAACGAAAGGCGACCTTGGTCCCGTCGGGCGAAAACGCCGGCTCGGTCTCGTCAGCCTCATCGCGGGTGAGCCGGATCGGCTCGCCCCCGCCGATCTGTTGCACCCAGATGTCGAGGTTGCCCTCGCCGCTGCGATCCGAGGCGTAGGCGAGCAGCTTCCCGTCGGGCGAAAGCGCCGGGCTCCAACTGAGGCCGGAGTCCGAAGTGAGCCGCGTCAGGACGGCCGGCCCAGCCGTCCGGGGTCGCAACCACAACCACGCTGCGGCCCCCACAACGATCAGCAGAGCCGCCGCAACCAGCAGCGCCGGGAGCAATTTCGACCGGCGGCGGGCCGCCACAGGCGCAAAAACCGCCCCGCTCGGGGCGCTCGCTACGCCGGAAATCAACCGTCCCGTGACCGACTCGTCCTTCAGCTCCTCGAGCGCGACCTTCAGATCGTCCATGTGCTGAACGCGGCGTTCCGGCTCCTTGCGAAGGCAGCGGAAGATCAGCCGTTCCAGATCGCGCGAGACGTCCCCGACCAGCTCGCTGAGCGGGCTCGGCTCTTTGACCAGGATCGCCGAGATCGTGGACATGGTCGTTTCGCCCTGGAACGGCCGCCGGCCGGTCACCATCTCGTACAGGACCACGCCGAAGGAAAAAATGTCGGAGCGGCTGTCTACCTTCTTGCCCTCCGCCTGCTCGGGCGACATGTAGGCGACGGTGCCCACCATCGTGCCTTGTTCGGTTTGCGGGCCGACGGCCAAACTCGCAGTCAGATCGCTGGGCTCCTGGGGCTCGACCCACTTCGCCAGCCCGAAATCCAGCACCTTCACCAGGCCCTTCTCTGTGACCATGATGTTTCCGGGCTTGAGATCGCGGTGGACAATGCCGGCAGCGTGAGCGGCGGCCAACGCGTCCGCAATCTGCACGGCGTACCGCAGAGTGTCTCGCAGCGGCAGTCCCGTGCGCCCGATGAGCTGGTGCAGCGTTTGGCCCGCCACGTATTCCATGGCGATGTAGTCCAGGCCGCCGTCCATGCCGATGTCGTAAATGATGACGATGTTGGGATGGTTCAGCGCGGAGGCGGCTTTGGCCTCCTGGGCGAAGCGCCTTCTCCGCTCCGGATCGAGCATGCCGGCGAGCGGCAGGACTTTCACGGCGACTATGCGATCGAGGCGCATGTCCGCGGCGCGGTAAACCACGCCCATCCCGCCTCGGCCCAGCCGCTCCAAAACCCTGTAATAGGAAAAGATCTGGCCAACCAGATCCTGGCTATCCATCGGTTCGCCTTTGCGGCAACAGTTCGAAGTCAAGGGTAACACGACTCGCGCCGAGGTACGTATAGGTCGCCGGCAGCGCGGGCAGACCCGCCCCGGAACGGGTCAAGAGTCTCGGATAAGCAGTCGCCGCTAAGGCGGGCTGGTACGCCGCGGCTTAGGGGCTCTGCGCTCACATTGCCACATTGCACTCACTCTTGACAGCACTCGAACGGAGGCGCTAGTATCTCTGGCACTCGGTTCGTTCTGGGCGCCGGTTGCCTGGGGCGGGGCGAGTGATGCGACGCGGAATGATTGCCGCATGAGAGACCGATCGGTGTAGGACCCACTCGCCGGGGAGGCCTATGCCGGAATGTCAGATTGGTGAGTTCCCAAATGGAGATCCTGGATAGTTCGAGCAAAAGGAGTATCGGTATGCGCCGCTCTAGTCTGAGCTTGCTCCTGTTTACCTTTCTCGGCTCCTTTACCTTTCTCGGCTCCGCCCTTTGCCAGCAAGGTGGTGTCGCCGCACTGGGTTACAAGGCCGTGCTGGATTGGCCGGACCTCCCGGCCGGGTGGAACTTCGGCGAGGTCGCGGGCGTGGCGACCGACGCCCGCGGCCACGTCCTCGTGTTCCATCGCGGCCCTCACCCGATCATGGAATTCGAGAGCGGCGGGAAGTTCGTACGTTCCTGGGGCGACGGGATGATTTCCTGGTCTCCGGGGCCGAATAATCCCACCTACGGGTTAATCCCCGCCAGGCCATCCTGCGATTCCTGCGGCGCGCACTCGGTGCGCGTAGACCCGGAGGGCAACATTTGGGTAATCGACGTCGGCGGTCACGTGGTGGTGAAAATGAACCCGAAAGGGCGCGTGATGCTGGAGCTGGGCCGCAAGGGCGTGCCCGGCACGGGCCACGGCAACTTCAACCTGCCCACGGATGTGGCCTTCGCGCCGGATGGCACCTTCTATGTAACCGATGGGTACGGCAACTCCCGGGTGGTGAAGTTCTCACGCGACGGGCAATACCTGCTCGAGTGGGGCACGAAAGGATCGGGCCCCGGCGAATTCCTGCTGCCCCACGCCGTGGTGCTCGACGCGCGGGGAAGGGTCTACGTCTCAGACCGGGAAACCCGGCGGATCGAGATCTTTGACTCCAACGGGAAGTTTCTGAACCAATGGGCGAATGTCGGAGGGTTCTCCGGACTCGCCATCACCAAAGACCAGCGGATCTGGGCAGCCGGCGGCGATCGCGTGGTCCTGCTGAACCTGGAGGGACAGGTCCTGGGAAGCCTGGCCCCGCCGGGCAGCCTGCCGGGACACGTGAGCGGGGCCCACGGTATCGCCGTCGCCGACGCCGGAGAGGTTTACGTGGCGGAGCTCAACTGGCGGGTGCAGAAGTTCGTGAAACAATGACGCCCCGGCCGGCGAGCAGCGCCATCTCCTGAAGTTTCTCTGGTAGGCTGGCAGCGTGAAGAGACACGGAAACCACAGATCCGCTTTGAAATGCCGCATGGGCTGGGGCTGCATAGCTGCCCTTGTGGCACTCGCGGCCGCCGCCACCGCCCAGCACACCGCGGGGAATGCAGAAGCCATTCTCGCCGGCAAACGGCAATTCGAGACGCGCTGCGCCGGCTGCCACGGGGCTGACGGCGAAGGCGGCGAGCATGGGCCCAACATTGTCGATGCCCGCCATCCACGCACCCGGTCGGCGGAGGGCCTGCGGGAAATCATTCGCAACGGCATTCTCGATGCCGGCATGCCGGCGTTTCAGCTTCCGGAAGCAGATCTGGATCAGCTCCTGGCCTTTGTCGTCTCTCTGACCGCGCCGGCCATGGAAAACGCCGTGCCGGGCGACGCAGAAGCCGGCAAGCGATTCTTTTTCGGGAAAGGCAACTGCTCGAGCTGCCACATGGTCGAGGGGCGCGGCGGGCTGGTCGGTCCGGACCTGACCAGCGTCGCGCGGGAACGGAGATTGGGCCAGATTGAACAGACATTGCGGAACCCCAGCCTGCGCGTGACGCCGGGTTACGGCGTCGTTTCGGTGCGCCTGCGCGACGGCCGGACCCTTCGGGGGCTGGCCAAGAACGAAAGCAACTTCGATCTGCAATTGCAGGCGCTCGACGGGCGGTTCTATCTGCTGCGGCGGGGTGAAATCGCGGAGGAAGTGCGCGAGCAGAAATCGCTGATGCCACCGGTCGAGGCGGGCCAACCGGAGATGCAGAATCTGCTGGCGTATCTTTGCCGGCTCTCCGGGATGAAAATTGACCCGTCGGAATCCGCCGGAGAGGTCGGCAGCGCTGTCCGCTTTTCCGACCTGGTCGACCCCAAGGCCGGCGAATGGCCCACTTACCATGGCCGCCTGAGCGGTAACCGCCACAGCCCCCTGCATCAAATCCACACCGGCAACGTCGCGCAGCTCGGGCCGAAGTGGCTTTTCCCCATTCCGAACTCCCGCCGGCTCGAGGTCACGCCCGTAGTCGCGGGCGGCGTGATGTACGTGACGACGGCGAACGAGGTTTATGCGATTGATCCCGCTAATGGCCGGCAAATCTGGCATTACGGGCGGCCGCTCACCAAGGGAGTGATCGGGGATGCCGCCGGAGCCATCAACCGCGGTGTGGCGCTGCTGGGCGACCGGGTGTTCCTGGCCACGGACAACGCGCACCTCATCGCTCTTCACCGGTCGAACGGGCAGTTGCTCTGGGACGTGGAGATGGCCGACTACCGCCAGCATTACGGGGCGACGTCGGCGCCCCTGGTGGTGAAAGACCTTGTCATTTCGGGCACCTCCGGCGGCGATGAAGGCGCTCGCGGTTTCATCAGCGCTTACAAGGCAGCCACCGGCGAGCGCGTGTGGAAATTTTGGACGATGCCCGCGCCGGGCGAACCGCTTTCGGAAACCTGGGTCGGCCGGGCGATGGAGCATGGGTGCGCTACCGCCTGGCTCACCGGTACGTACGATCCGGAATCCGATTTGCTTTATTGGACTACCGGCAATCCCTGCCCCGATTACAACGGCGACGAGAGAAAGGGAGACAACTTGTACTCCGCCGCGGTGCTGGCGTTGAAGCCGGAGACCGGCAAGCTGCAATGGTACTACCAATATACTCCTCACGATCTGCACGACTGGGACGCCGTCCAGGTGCCGATGCTCATCGACGCCCGGTTCCAAGGCCGCCCGCGAAAGCTGCTGGCCCAGGGCAACCGCAACGGTTTCTTCTATGTCCTGGATCGGACCGACGGCCGGTTATTGCTGGCCCAGCCGTTCGTTCACAAGCTGACGTGGGCCACCGGTATCGGTCCGGACGGCAGGCCGCAAGTGGCGCCGGGCAGTGACCCCACCACGGAAGGAGTGAAGGTTTGCCCTGCTGTTTCGGGCGCGACAAACTGGATGTCCACCGCCTACAACCCGAGCACCGGCTTGTTCTACCTGATGGCCATGGAGAAGTGCGAGATTTATACCAAGTCATCGGCCTGGTGGGAGCCGGGACAATCGTTTTATGGCGGCGGCAATCGCGAGATTCCGGGAGAGTCGGGCCAGAAATTTCTGCGGGCGCTCGACCTGCAGACGGGAAAGATCGTTTGGGAGTATCCCCAGATCGGCCCATCCATGACCTGGGGCGGCGTGTTGTCCACGGAGGGTGGCCTGGTGTTTTTCGGGGAGGACAGCGGCGCCTTCACGGCCCTGGACGCCAAGACCGGCAAGCTGCTCTGGTATTTTCAAACCAACCAGTTATGGAAAGCATCGCCGATGACTTACATCGCCAACGGCAAGCAATATGTCGCTGTTGCCGCCGGCTCCAACGTCATTGCATTCGCGCTCCCCTAAGCTGTTGCCTCTTGGGCGCGGTTACTGGTTCCCGTCTTCGGCCGTTGCGCGTAAAGTCTCGCGGCGTTCCTCGCCCGATTTCGGCCCGAGCATAAGCGCGATACCGACGCCGATTCCAAGGCCAACCAAGAAAAATGATATCTTGTCATGGTTCATTGTTTTCCCCTGGTTCTACTCGCTCCGGAGCCGAGAACAAGGCGGCCTGCGGCAGCTCAGCACCACGTCGTCAGCGCGCCCTGCAAGCCGAGTGCGTGATCCACCGTGTCAGTGATTTCGAAGGCGCGGCTCAGTCGCGTCAAGTCGAGCAAACGGCGTATTGATTCGTTCAGACCGCAAAGCACGAGGCTCCCATGCCGTGCCTTTGCCGCGTGCAGCCCTTCGAGGAATGTGGAGACCCCGGAGCTATCGACGTGTTTCGTCCGCTGCAGGTCCACAATCACACATAGCTGGCCGCGCTCCTTAAAGAGTTCCAGAATCACCACCCGCAGAGCGGGCGCCGTCTGCCAAACGATATCGCCCGCAACGTGTAACACGGAGCAAGTGCCCTTGCGTACAAGATCAATGTCAATGCCGTCGCTCATAGGTCACCATGCTTTCGCTGGATTCAGGGCACGTTGCTTGCCAGTTGCGCAACTCGTTGAAAAGGCAAATCGGACTCTCGTGCGCGGCCCTCAGGGTGACCGGCAACTTTTACACAGCAGGTCCCTCAGCCTACGCGGTAGCGCAGGCGGCCGAGTACCTCGACCTTTTCGTCGATGAAAGGTAACAGGAGTACTCCCCATGTAGAGAACGTAGGTACGGTACAGTGGAGGGGCCTGTGGGCCGGGGGGGTGGCCGCGATCCCCGTCCGGCTACGCCAAGGGGGGTTATAGTGGCATGGATGACACGCCGTGAACTGCCGTTGCCGGCCGCCGCGACTGCGGCGACGCGGATGCCTCTGACGGCGCCACGAAATGGAATTGGCCAAGCATCCAGTCGGCGCGTCTTCATTCTCGACTTTTCCAAGGAGCAAAATGCCATGAAGGTCGCTGGTCGTCTCGTTCGCTTCTCGGCGGCCCTGCTGGCGGCAGCCGGGTTCACCCCGGCGCGCGCCACCGCGGCCTCGTGCGAAGACTTGGCCGCTCTGGCGCTGCCGGCCACCACGATTACGCGGGCCCAGTCGGTAGCCGCGGGCGAGTTCTCTTTGCCCGGGACCGGCCCGACGCCGGGGGCCGCGCAGGCGGCGTTCCAAGATCTGGCCGCTTTCTGCCGGGTAGCAGCGACGTTGAAGCCTTCGGCGGACTCGGACATCAAAATCGAGGTCTGGATGCCGGCCTCGGGCTGGAACGGCAAATTCCAGGCGGTAGGCAACGGTGGCTGGGCCGGGACGATCAGCTACGCTGCGATGAGCCGGGCGCTCCGGCGCGGCTACGCCACCGCCTCCACCGATACGGGCCACACCGGAGACGGTGGAAGCTTTGCACTGGGACACCCCGAAAAACTGATTGATTTCGGCCATCGAGCGGTCCATGAGACGACAGTACAGGCCAAGGCGATCATCACGGCCTTTTACGGCAGTGGTCCACGGCTCTCCTACTGGAACGGGTGCTCGACCGGCGGCAGACAGGCTCTCATGGAGGCGCAGCGTTTCCCCCGCGACTACGACGGCATCATCGCCGGCGCCCCGGCCAACTTCCGGACCCATCTCGTGATGGCCGCACTTTGGGTCGCTCAGGCGACGCTCCGAGAACCGGCAAGCTACATCCCGCCGAGCAAGTACCCGCTCATCCACCAGGCGGTCCTGGAGGCCTGTGACGCTCTTGACGGTGTCAAGGACGGCGTCCTAGAGGATCCCACCCGCTGCCGCTTCGACCCGAAGATGTTGCAGTGCAAGGGCAGCGACGCTCCGACTTGCCTCACGGCGCCACAGGTGGAAGCAGCAAGGAAGATCTACGCCCCGGTGACCAACCCGCGCACCGGAAAGGAGATCTTTCCCGGCATGGCGCCGGGCAGCGAACTTGGCTGGGCTGGCATGGCCGCAGGTCCGGAACCGCGCGCCGTCGCAACGGACCATTTCAAGTACGTGGTTTTCCAGGATCCGAAATGGAATTGGCGGAAATTCAACTTCGATAGCGACGTGGCCCTCACCGACAGGCTGGACAACGGCGCTATCAACGCCACCGACCCGAATCTGGAGAGGTTCTTCGGACACGGCGGAAAGCTCCTGATGTACCACGGCTGGAGCGACCAGCTCATCGCCCCGCGGAACAGCATCAACTACTACCAGAGCGTGGTGAGGGCGATGGGCGGCGCGAGCAAGGTGCAGGATTCCATCCGCCTCTTCATGGCGCCCGGGATGGGACACTGCGGAGGCGGCGAAGGCCCGAACACCCTCGACGCGGTTAGCGCGCTCGAGCAATGGATCGAGAAAGGAAAGGCCCCCGATCAGATCCTGGCGTCTCACAGCACGGGCGGCAAAGCGGACCGCACACGCCCCCTGTGCCCCCACCCCCAGGTCGCCCGCTGGAAAGGGTCTGGCAGCACGGACGACGCCGTCAACTTCGTGTGCGCCCCGGGAGGAGAGCGATAGGAGCCGGCTGCGGCCTGCTTTACTCTGTCAAGCCCCTTGCGGCGGCAAATCAAGCAAAATCTACAAAAATGTTTCAGCCCGAAGGCCGTTGACTCTGGCCTGGATTGACCCACTACCCAACCGTCGTAGGATCTCCCCCGGAACTGGGTTATAGTAGCGGGCATGACCCGCCGTGAACTGCTACTGTCGGCCGCCGTTGCTGCGGCGGCGCCGGCCCGCGCTCCCATCGTCAACGGCGCCGAGCACGCCTGGGTGATCCACGATCCGCGCTTCCCGATCGACCCCCAGCTCGCCACCTGCCCCGGCAATCTCCCGAAGCATGACTACTCGGCCGAATACCTGCTCTCCGAGCTGCGGACCTACAAGGTCGATCGCGTCGTCATCTCCCACGTCTGCTATTACGGCCGCGACAACTCTTACCCCAGCTACTGTGTGAAGACGTATCCGGGAAAGTTCGCGGCCATCGGCTTGCTCGTGGGCTACCGGCTCTACTCGCCGGCCGACCAGGAGAACCCTTCGCGGCTGGAGCGGCTGGTCAGGGAAGACGGCCTGGTGGGGCTAAGGCTTAGCCCGATCTACGACAAGGACGTGGTCTGGCTGAGCGATCCGGTCTCCTACCCGCTGTGGAAGAAGGCGGAGGAGCTGGGGGCGGTGTTCAACATCTTCCTCGCTCCGCAGCAGGTGGGACAGGTGGCGCACATGGCCCAGCGGTTTCCAGGCGTCAACGTGGTCATCGATCACCTGGCGATGATCGACATCACCGCCCCTGACAGCGCGGGCTTCGGGCCGCTGCTCGATCTGGCGCGCTTCCCCAACGTCTACGTCCGGACGTCGCTGCACAATCCGTCCAAGCAGCAGACGCCCTACCGCGACGTGTGGCCGTTCCTGCGTCGGGTCTACGACCGCTTCGGCCCCCAGCGCCTGGTGTGGGCCAACTTCTTCGAGTTCGTGATCATGAAGGAGCTGATCCCATTCTTCACCGCCGGCGACAAGGAGTGGATTCTCGGGCGCACGGCGCACCGGCTCTACAAGTTCCGAGCGGTGTGATGAAAGAGCCCCGGAAGCCCTTCTCACCGCGGAGACGCGGAGCACGCCGAGGATGAAAACAAAGGGTTGCCTCAGCGCGCTCGGCGTCTCCACGGTGAATGGAATCGGTTTTTTGGCAGCCTGCAAAACCAGGCGGCTCTTCACTGCCTATCAGCCAATGTTGCCTGCATGCAGTTGAATGAAGCGCGCGTAAGCGGTGATATACTGTGCAAGCCGGGCACGAGAAACTATGAAACTGAGTCTTCTCCTCGCTGGAGTTCTTCCAGTCGCGTTATTGCTTCTCCCGTCCGCCGGCTATACGGAAGACTGGTCACGCTTCCGGGGCCCCAACGGCTCCGGCGTGTCGAAAGACACTGGATTCCCGACGGAATTCGGCCGGGAACAGAACGCCATCTGGAGAACGCCGGTTCGCCCAGGTAAGTCCTCCCCTATCCTCACCCAACGCCACATATTCCTGACTGCATTCGAGAACGGAAAACTGTTTACGCAATGTTTCGATCGCAAAAACGGAAGGCTGCTGTGGGAGCGGGCGGAGGCCCGGCCTCGCGAAGAGGTTGCGAACGTCCGCAGCGAACCCGCGTGCATCACCCCGGTAACCGACGGGCAGAACGTGTACGTGTTCTTCAAGGATCTCGGCCTGGTCTCCTACGACCCCGCCGGCAACCTGCAGTGGAAGGTCCCGCTCGGTCCCTTCACCAATTCCATGGGCCTCGCCGCCTCTCCGATTATGGCCGGGGACTCCGTAGTCGTGCTGGCGGACCAGGAAGAGGGGTCCTACATTGCCGCCTTCGACCGCCGCAATGGCGAGATCCGCTGGAAGACGGCCCGTGACGAGGGGGACGGCTGGGCCACACCACTGCTCTACGGCCCCGCCGGCGCGGCTCCCCAGATTTTGACCACCAGCCGCGGACAGTTCGGCGCTCACCTGCTGGAGACCGGGAAGAGAACCTGGAGCCAACATATCTTAAGTCCCGCGATCGTCGCCAGCCCGGTGTTGGGTCAAGACACCGTCTTTACTTTCGGGTACGGTCACGAGGCCGCGACTCCTTTCTCCACCGCCCTGGCGAAGTACGACAAGAATCATGATGGACAGCTCTCTCCGGACGAGTATTGGAGCGATCCCTTCATCATCGCGATGGGAAGGTTTGAGGGTAACCGCGATCTGATTGTCACGAAAGAAAAATGGGATGCGAAATGGCGCAGGGTCGTGGCACCGTCCAGTCTCGTGGCCATGCGGCTGGAACGCGATCCCGACGCCCCATCGGGGAATTCCATTCGTGCCCGCGAACTCTGGCGGTACGAGAAGAACTTTGTCGGCGTAGTCCCGTCTCCGCTTCTTTACCAGGGCGTCCTGTATCTCATCAAGAACGGGGGCATCCTCACGGCCTTTGACCCGGAAACGGGCGAGGTGGTAAAGACGGGCCGGGTTCAGGGGGCCATCGGCGGCTATTCCGCCTCACCAGTCGCCGCCGACGGAAAGATCTTTCTCGCCAGCGAAGACGGGAAAGTGGCCGTTCTGCGAGCCGGCCGGGATTGGGAGGTGCTCGCCGTGAATGACGTGGGCGAAGGTTGCTACGCGACCCCCGCGCTGTCAGGCGGAAACATTTATCTGCGCAGCGGCGAGACCTTATACTGTTTCGGAACCGCCCACCGAGATAAGGTGGTCCCGCGGTAAGAGCGGCGAATGCCCGGCCCCCACACACCTTGGGGCCTCACGCGAATGATGACCAGCATGCGGGTGGGGATCGCTCCCCTACTTTCGCGCCATAGGAAGCGCAGTCTTCTGCATGCGGGCGCGGCTCTGGCGGCGCTGTTATTGGTCGCGATCGCGGGGCTGGCTCAAAGAGGGCGGTTCCGGGCGCCGGAGGACGACGAAACTCCGGCCCCCGCTCGCGATGGCGAGTTCCATTTTCTTCGCGTCGAATACACCGACCTGCCTCAGTACCACCGGAGATGGGGATACGTGTCTCGAGATGGAATGGGAACAGGCTGGTGGCTGGTGGATTGGCCCGACGCCGACAACCACTTCACAGCCGGCGTCGGGCGGCTGACGAGGATCGACGCCGGGGACCCGCGCCACCTGCGCCTGACCGACGATCGGTTGTTCGACTATCCGTGGATCTATGCGACGCAGACGGGCTGGTGGGGCTTGAGTGACGCCGAAACGTCACGGCTGAGGGAATACCTTCTCAGAGGCGGGTTCCTGGTGGTCGATGACTTTTGGGGCCCGGAGCAATGGGAAGTGTTCCGCCAGACGATGGAACGGGTCTTGCCGAACCAGCCCATCACGGACATCGCGGAGTCGGATGCGGTGATGCACGTTTTTTACGACATCTCGGAGAAGGACCGCACATTCATCCCCGGTTCCCGCCATCTCCGGCGCGGCCCCGGCGGAACGGTTCAGATCGTGCAGCCCGAGGGCACGAGCCCCGCCTGGCGTGCCATGTATGACGACAAGAACCGCATGGTAGTCGCCGTGAACTTCAACACCGATGTCGCCGACGCTTGGGAGTTCGCCGACGTCCCGTATTACCCGGAGGCGATGACCGCGCTCGCCTACCACTATGGGATTAACTACATCATCTATTCGATGACGCACTAGCTGAAACAGGAAGACAGAAGCCAGAAGCCAGAATAAACACCCGGGGGTGCTGTTTTAGCAGCCGGCCATCCGCATTCGAACGTCACTTCGCGTCGAGGCTCCCGGTCCGGACGGGCAGTTGCCATCGCGGCTTCGGGATGCGAAATTGGTCAGTCAAGGAGCTTGCTGGGCGTTGAGGATCCATCCATGCCTTTTCAGACTGGACGTCACTTTTTGCAGATTCCCGGGCCGACCAACGTGCCGGAGCGTATCCTGCGCGCCATGGCGCGGCCTACGATCGATCATCGCGGGCCGGAGTTTGCCCGCCTGGGGCTGGAAGTCCTGGAGGGGCTAAAAGAAGTATTCCAGACATCCGGACGCGTGGTCATTTACCCGGCTTCGGGCACTGGAGCCTGGGAGGCGGCGCTGGTCAATGTCCTCTCGCCAGGCGACAAGGTGCTGATGTTCGAGACGGGGCATTTCGCAACGCTGTGGCGCGAGATGGCGGGCCGGCTGGGGATCGATGCCGATTTCGTGCCGGGTGACTGGCGGCATGGCGTCGATCCGGCCATGGTCGAGGCCAGGCTCACCGAGGATCGCCGCCGCGAGTTCCAGGCGGTGATGGTCGTCCACAATGAAACCTCGACCGGCGTAACCAGCCGCATCGGGGCGGTGCGCCAGGCGATGGACCGCGCCGGGCACCCGGCTCTACTGCTTGTAGATACCATCTCTTCCCTGGCGTCGATCGATTACCGGCACGACGAGTGGGGCGTGGATGTGACGGTGGCCGGGTCGCAGAAGGGCCTGATGCTGCCGCCGGGCCTGAGCTTCAACGCCATCAGCGAAAAGGCTCTAGCGGCTTCGAAGTCGGCTCGACTGCCGAAGTCGTACTGGGATTGGCAACCGATGCTGGCTGCCAACAAGGCGGGCTTTTTCCCGTACACGCCGGGGACCAACCTGCTCTACGGGCTGCGCGAGTCGATTCAAATGCTGCGCGAGGAGGGATTGGAGAACGTCTTCGCGCGGCACGACCGCCACGCCGAGGCGACGCGACGGGCCGTGCGGGCCTGGGGGATCGAGATCCTGTGCGTCAATCCCGAAGAGTACAGCAGCTCGCTGACGGCCGTGCTGATGCCCGCCGGCCACAGCGCCGATGAGCTGCGGAAGCTGATCCTCGAGCAGTTTGACATGTCCCTCGGCAGTGGCCTGGGTAAGGTGCAGGACCGGGTGTTTCGCATCGGCCACCTCGGCGACTTCAACGACTTGATGCTGGCCGGCACGCTCTGTGGCGTCGAGATGGGCCTGGCTCTGGCCCATGTGCCGTTCTCGAAGGGCGGCGTGGCGGCGGCGCTGGACTATCTCACGCAAGCCGGGGCGAGGCGCCTGCAACCGGCCGAAGCCGGCGTCGCCTGAGCGATTCGGGCGACCTTGCAAACCGGCGGAAGCAGGGGTGACTGAGCAGGCGGGGGCGAGTGGATTGGCACAACATCAGCACGGTGATCGAAACGGCCGGGTGAGGCGTTGCATCACAAGATTCCAAGTAGTATCGAGACAATTAATGTGGCACTTCTCTGCGTCTCGGCGTCTCTGCGGTGGATTGCAGGGCCGAATTAACCTTCGAGTAGGGAAGAGGCGCACGACAGATGAGCAAAGCTGGATATTACCCAATGTCCATTAAGCGCCTGGGTGGACGCACTTGCCATCCTCGTGTTTCCTCTTCCCCCTCTAAAATTCCGTACGGTGGGTTTTCCCCAGTACGGCTTCAAACGGAAGAACAGCCACGGCGACCTTCACCCCTCCCCCGGGCCTTAAGCGCCAGACCCGCCTCCGCGCCCGGATCACAGGCTTATACGCCGTCGCCCACCCTCGGCCGTACCCCTGTAGCCCCTAAGGGCATGATGTCGGGGCCAGTAGCCAGGATGCTCCCGTCCAGAGGCCCTTGGCTCGCCAGCAGGTTCTGTTGTCCCGCCAGGTCCTCGCTTACTATGGCCTCATGAGCGCCTCTCGGCCCC
>JBGOUJ010000147.1:0-13462 GCA_041477005.1 Terriglobia bacterium
GGAGAAAAGCTCCCCAGTGGGCGGCGGGTCCTGATCGTGTCCTGCCCCGGCACAAAATCCTGCGCGAACACACCGTTGGCGCCCTTTTCATCCTGGCCGACGAACGCGATCGCGGCGGCGCCTTTGGTCCCCCGCATCCACCGCGAGCGCCCCATGATGCCTGTTCCCGGCCGGCGAACGTCGATTCGGATTTCGAAGGGAACCGAAGCCCCGTCGGCCGCCCGAGCCACCCGCACCAGGCTGCGATCGACCCCGATGCCGGTGGTGTAAAGAACGTATTGTCCGTCCGCCGAGACCTCGGGGATAGCCACGATCCCGGCCACCACCCGGGTGGCCTCCGAGCCGTCCTGGCGAATTCTCCACAGCCCTGCCTTGGCCGGATTGCCCGAGCCGTAGAAGATCCACTGGCCGTCCGGAGTCGCCGCGGGATTCTCCGCGTCCACGCCGTCATGGCTCAACTGCCTGGCGCCGCTTCCGTCGGCATCGGCCATCCAGATTTCAAAATGGCCACTGCGGTTGGAGCTCCACAAGATCTTCTTCCCGTCGGGGCTGAAGGTGGGGTCCCAGTCCTCGGCCCCATCGTCAGTCACCCGGCGCACGGCGCCTGTCCGTGGGGAGACTTCCCACAGGTCCAGGTTGCCGCTGCGATTCGAGGAAAAGATGATCCATTCGGCATCGGGCGAGTAGGCTGGCTGGCGGTCGGTGCTGTTGCCGCGCGTGAGCCAGCGAGCTTCGGCAGCGGTGGTTTTGCTGAGCACGCTCATTTCCCGCAGATTCTCCCGGGGCGAGCGCGTGTCGAAAACAACGCGGCCGGGGCCTGCGATATCGAAGATCAAGGCGTTCTGCGGACTCCAGAAAACCGTCTGTGCGGCCCCCGACTTGACGCTTTGGCGAATCACGCGCCCGGCGGCTCCCGTGATTCGTCCGACCGCGGATTCGGCTTGACAATAAACCACCTCGTCGCCGTCTTTGGACCAGGCGACCGAAGATGTCATAAACCCGGACGGCGCCGGCACAGACCGCGTTTGTTTTCCGTCCGTGCTCACCAGAAAGATGGCCGACGGAGTCCCGGCTTGGCCCAGTGCGTCGGTCGTGGCGATGGTGCGGCCGTCGGGGGACCATCGCGGGCGTCCCAACCAGTGGCCTTCGACGCGGGCGATTTCCCGCGGCCCACCCCCGTTTGCGCCGGCCAGTCCGACCACCGACGCCGCCTGCGGCCCGTCGATTTTGAGGCGCGTGAACACGATCTGGCGGCCGTCGGGCGACCAGTCGCCATCGGTCACATCGTCGACCAGTTTGCGCGGCTCGCCGCCCAGAATCGCCGTGCGGTAGAGCGCTTGCCGGCCGCCTTCGGTGCGGGTGAAGAGAAGGTTGGAGCTGTCGGGAGAGAAGCGGGGGAAATCGTCGGTTCCGGCGGTGAGCGCCTGCTCCCCGCCGCCGGCCAGGTCCTTCAGCCAGATGCGGCGGCGGCCGTCTCGATCGGAGGTGAAGGCGATGGTTCGGCCGTCGGGCGAAGCGGCAGGGGAAGAATCGCGGCCGGAGTAGGTCAGATAGCGCAGCGTGGGGGGCTCGGATGTCTTCGGCGCGGCCAGCCACAGCCCCAACCCCGCGCCGGCCAGCAGACCGGCCGCCAGCCCGGCTGCGACCAACAAGCGCGTTCGCCGCGTCGCCCCCCGGGCTTGCTCCAGCGCCGGTTGCTCAAGCGCCGCTTGCTCCAGTGCCGGTTGCTCCCCCGCCGACTGCTCCACCGCCGGCATCTCTTTCGACTGGCTGATCTCGGAGAGATGATTGCGGATGCCTTCGAGGTCTCGAACCAGGTCGCGGGTGGAGGCGAAGCGGTCGTCGGCATCCTTGGCCAGGCAGCGCTCGACCAACCACCGCACCGGCGCCGGCGTCAGCGGATTGAGCGAGCCGAGGGGCGAGGGTTCTTCCCGGATGATCGCCGAAAGAGTTTCCACAATGCTGGAGCGATCGAAGGCGCGCCGGCCGCCGGCGATCTCGTAGAGGATGGCGCCGAAGGAAAACTGGTCGGACCGGAAATCCACCGGCCGGCCGGAGGCTTGCTCGGGCGACATGTAGCCGGCGGTGCCCAGGATGAGGCCCGCCTGGGTCAAGCCGGCCACCGTCGGCGCGTTGGGCTCCGGCTCGCCCTGCGGCAGCGCCTGGGTCAGCTTGGCCAGCCCGAAGTCCAGGATCTTGACGCGGCCGTCTTTGGTGAGGAACAGGTTCTCGGGCTTCAGGTCGCGATGGACGATGCCCTTCTCGTGCGCCGCCGCCAGGCCGCGCGCCGTCTCCAGCGCCACATCGACCGTCTTGCTGACCGCGAGCGGCAGGCCGGCCAGCCGGTCGCGCAGGGTCTCTCCCTCCAGCAATTCGGTCACGAGGTAGGGCGAGCCCTCGTGCGTGCCGATGTCGTAAATGGCGAGAATGTTGGGATGGTTCAGCATGCCCGTGGCCCGCGCTTCCTGCTCGAAGCGCTGCAGCCGGTCGGCATCGCCGGAGAGAGAAGCCGGCAGGACCTTGACGGCGACCTCGCGCCCCAGGCGCGTGTCTTTGGCGCGATAGACCTCCCCCATGGCACCCGCTCCCAGAGGAGCGACGATCTCGTAGGGGCCGAGTTTCGCGCCGGCGGAAAGAGCCATCGCTGGGTAGTTTACCTTAAGACCGCCCTACTCCATTGCCATTCCCGGCCTGGTCGACTATCCTGTGACAAGCAGGGGGAAGTATGAAAGCGCTCTTATACTTTACTTGTGTGCTCTTCATCACTGCTTCTTGGCTGCACGCGCAAACGGCCACGGGACGGCTCTCCGGCACCGTGGTGGATCCGGACGGGCTGCCGGTGGCCAATGCCAAGGTTGCGGTCAAGGGGGAAAACACCGGCCTTTCGATCGAGGGTCTCACCAATTCCGCGGGAGCGTTCTCGTTCCCCGACTTGCCGTCCGGCGAGTACGCCGTGGATGTGAGCGTTCCGAATTTTCGGCGGCAACTGGTCCGGCGCTGCAAGGTGGACGTGGCCAAAGACAACGTCCTGCCGCCGATCAAGCTCGCGCTGGGGCCGGTGACCGAGACGGTCGAGGTGAAAGCCGGCGTCGGCCAGGTCGAGACCACGAATGTGGAGCTGGCGGCGACCGTCACCATGGAACAGATCCAGCATCTGCCGCTGTCAGACCGCGATCCCCTGTTCCTGATCGGGATCCAAGCGGGGGTGGCCTCCAACGGGGCCAGCGCCGCCAACGGGACGGTCATCAACGGCCAGCGCAGCTCCTTCTCCAACGTCACGCTCGATGGCATCAACGTCCAGGACAACTACATCCGCGACAACGCGCTCGATTTTCTGCCCAGCCGGATGTTGGTGGATAACGTCAGCGAGTTCACCATCACCACCCAGAACGGAAACCCGGCGCTCGGTCAGGGGTCGTCGCAGGTGAATTTCGTTACGCCGCAGGGGACCAATGCGTTCCACGGCAGCGTCTACGAGTTCAACCGCAACAACAAGTTCGCCGCCAATCAATGGTTCAGCAACAAGAACGGAACGCCCAAGCCGAACCTGAACCTGAACCAGTTCGGCGGTAAGCTGGGCGGGCCGATCGTCAAGGACAAGCTGCTGTTCTACGCGAACTACGAGGGCTTCCGGCAGCGGACGCAAGACATCGAGGACGCGACGATCCTGACGGCCTCCGCCCGCCAGGGGATTTTCACCTATCGCGACGCCCAGGGTCGCGTGCAGAGGCTGAACATCCTGTCCGCGGAGGGGGTTCCGATCGATCCGAAGGTGGCCCAGCTTTTGCAGAGCGTGCCCGGGCCGGAAAACATCAACAATTTCGACGTCGGCGACAGCGATCGCTCTCTGCTGCGCAACACGGCCGGCTACCAGTTCAACGCCCGCGCAGTCGACGACCGGGACAACGTCACCAGCCGTATCGACTACATCCGTTCCACTCACCACCTGTTCACCGGCACATATCGCTTTAATACCGAGCTGCAGGATCGGCCCGACGCCGGGAATGGCTTTCACAAGATTCCCGTCGTACAGGGCAAGGTGCACGACCACTTTTTGTCGGCGGCGTGGCGTTGGACGCCGAGCCCTTCCTGGACCAACGAGCTGCGCGGTGGTTTTAACCTGGCCCCATCGCGATTCGACAACAGCGAGAACCGGGGCAGCCAGTTATTCGACGGGTTCGTGTTTACCAACCCGGTCGTGAACTTCGACCTCCAGGGGCGCGACACCAATATCTACGTCTTCCTGGACAACTTGACCTGGCAGCGGGGCCGGCACGGCTTGCACTTCGGCGTGCAGATCGCGCACATTGCAGTCAGCCCGTTCGACCGCGCCGGGCTGATCCCCGATTACAGCATCGGCTTGAGCGCGGCTAATCCGATTGTCCTCGACCCCAGCCAGTTTCCGGGGGGCATCTCCACAACCGACCTGGGGCGGGCCACCGATCTGCTGACCACTTTGGGGGGCATCATCGGAACCGCCTCGCAATCCTACAATGTCTCCAGCCGCACCTCGGGCTTTCTTCCCGGACAGGAGTACCGGCGGTATTACAGCCTCAACAACTACTCGTTTTACGGACAGGATTCCTGGAAAGTCAGGCCGCGGCTGACGGTGAACCTGGGGCTGCGCTGGGAATACACGGGGCGGTTCGATGAGCGCGACGGCCTGCTGCTGAGCCCGATTTTCACCAGCATCGGGGTGAGGAACACGCTGCTGAGCGACGCCACTCTGGACTTCGCCGGCCACGTCGTGAACCGGCCGATGTACGGCAAGGATTTAAACAACTTCGCCCCCAACGTGGGGATCGCTTGGGATCCTTTCGGCGACGGCAAAACCGCGATTCGCGGCGGCTATAGCATCAACTACGTCAACGACCAGGCGATCCTGACGGCCGAGAATGCATCGATCAACAACGACGGCCTCATCGGCCAGCAGGCGCTCACCGATCTGGTGACGACCATGAGCGCGAAGCTTCCGGCCTTCGCCCCGCCGCCGTTCCAGGTGCCCCGTTTCGCCAGCGACAATTTCAACCTCAATCCGGTGGCGGCCATCTTTGCGATCGATCCTAATCTGCGGACGCCCTACGTGCAGCAGTGGACCTTTGGGATCCAGCGGCAGATCGTGCGGGACACCGTCGTCGAGGTCCGCTACGCTGGCAACCACGGGACCAAACTGCTGCGCGGCTTCGACTACAATCAGGTCATCATCAAGCAGAATGGCTTCCTCGATGACTTCATTCGCGCCCGCAACAATGCCTTCCTGTCGCTGGCGCGGACCGGGACTTTCAATCCGGCTTTCAACGCCGGCATTCCCGGCAGCCAGCAGCTCACCGTGTTTCCGAAGCTGCTCGGGGGCGGCCTGCTGACCAATGGAACCGTGCAGTCTCTGATCCGCACCGGGGAGCCGGGGCAACTGGCGGCGATTTACTACGTCAACGCCCTGGGCGGCCAGGTGGATTTCACTCCCAACCCCAATACCTTCGTCGCCGACCTGGTCACCAATTATAGCAATAGTACCTACAACGCCTTGCAGACCGAGGTGCGGCGGCGGCTCTCGGGCGGGATCGAGTTCCAGGCCAACTACACCTTCAGCAAGGTGCTCACGGATTCGAGCGGCACCCAGGTGCGGTTCAATCCGTTCCTGGATTTCGGCAACGGCAGGATCGAGCGCTCGCGGGCCGATTTCGACCTGACTCACGTGTTCAACGCCAACTTTGTGGCGCCGTTGCCGTTAGGGAAGGAACACCGGCTGCACTACCGGCCGCTCGACCGCGTTCTGAGCAATTGGACGTTGGGGTCGATCTTCGGCTGGCAATCGGGCGCGCCGTATTCGATCCTCTCCGGGCGCGGAACGTTGAACCGCACCGCCAGATCGGGCGAGAACACCGCCGTGACCACGATGACCGGGTCGCAGCTCAATCAGATCGTCGGGTTCCGCATGACGGGCGACGGGCCGTTTGTGATCGCCCCCTCCGCCCTCAATCCGCAGGACAACTCGGGCGTGGCCGCCGACGGGCTGGCGCCGTTCAGCGGTCAGGTTTTCTTCCATCCCAATCCGGGCGCATTGGGGACGTTGCAGCGGCGGATGTTTTCCGGTCCCTCGGCCTTCACGCTGGACCTGAAGATCGACAAGGAGATCGCCATCACCGAGCGGCAGCGGCTGCGGCTAGAGGCGACCTTCCAGAACCTGTTCAATCACCCCGCGTTCGCCGCCGGCGATCAAGCGATCGGCTCGACCCAGTTCGGGCGGATGGGAGTGTTGGTTGGCGCGCGCGTGACGCAGTTCGGGATACGGTACAACTTCTAAAAGCAAAAAATGAAACCACAGATGAACACAGATAAACACAGATAGGAAACCGGCGCCTCGCCTCACTACGCCATCCCCGCCTCACCTCGCACGCCATCCCCGAGCACCATTACTGCCGCAGCGAATGGAAACTCCCCGCTTCCTATCTGTGTTTATCTGTGTTCATCTGTGGTTCCTACTGGGTGTCCCGGAAGCGGGGAACATGGACAGCGCCTAGAGCCTGTACTTTGGCGCTGGCGCTCGGCTGGCCGTTGAGGGTTACGGTCAGCGTGTTCAACCCGGGGTTGGTGTCGAGCGTCCAGGTCAGGTGGACGCGGCCTTGGGCATCCGTGATCGGGCTGGATGGGGTGATAGAGCCGGCGCCGCTCACGCTTGCGGTCAACGCCAAGCCGGGGTAGGGCAGAAAGCTCTCGTCGCGCACGCGAAAAACGAGATCCTCGTTCAAGATGTTTCCAGCGGGTCCGCTGAACGGTCCGGCGCTGACGATAACTTGATCGGCGGGCAGAATCAGACCGACTGCTATCCCCTCGGTGCTGAGGCGCTCCAGCGTGAGGCCCGTCATGCCTGCACGCACCTGCAAGGAGGCTACCGACGTCTCATAGGAACTGTCCGGCCCCTGGGCCGTCAATTGCGCCGGGCCGGGGCTGTTGCCGGTGATGGAGAATTGCGCGCTGCGGCTCCCGGCCGGGATGGTGACCGAGCCCGGGACGCCGATGGATCCGTTCGAGGCGGCCAGCGTCACCGTTACCGCGGCGGTGGCCGGAGCGCCGAGGGTGACCGACGCGTTGATGGCGCCGCCCTGGATAATGCCGGAAGCAGGCCACACGGAAAGCTGGAGCTGCTTCACCAGCTTGGTGTCGGCGCGGGCCAGGTTGTTGGTAGCGGCGGCAAAGTAGTTTTCCCAGCTCGAGCGAATCGCATCCATCTTGCTGAGATCAGCCGCGGAAGGGGTCGCGCCCGCCGGCGTCAGGTACACAAACGCGAACCGAAATTGCTTGGGCGATAGCGTGTAGTCGGGCGCGCGTTTTCCCTCGGCGGCCACAATCATGGGCACCGTGATGTCGAGACGCGTGCCGTCAAACAGGAGGCCGGACTGCGGTATGTGGGACGTGAGGAAGTCGATCGAAGGCTGGCGGACGAGGAATGTCGTCGGAACGTTATCGGGGCTGAGCAGGCCCATCAGGTATTGATCCAGTGCGCTGTAATGCTGAACGACCTGCTTGGTCTCGAAGCGCGGCGAGACCCCCTGGCCGTGGTCCAGGATCTGGTTGCCTTGGACGAACGAGGCCTCCGCGTTGAAGTAGAAACTCCAGTGGGCCAAATCGAGGGTGCTCAACAGGTCGGTCGAAGGCTTCCCGGTAGCAGGGTCGACGAACCGCGGATAGGCGAGGAAGCGATGTCCGCTCTCGTGTGCCAGCACGCTGAGCGCGGAATAGGGCCCGCAGCCCGCGGCCGGGGCAAGAAGTTGGTTCGGGTCGGACGGGAAGCGGCTGAGCGGACCCATGTAGAGCAGATTCTGCAGCCGGCCGGCGGAGCCGACCTGACCGGTGGCGTCGAACTCTTCCAAACCGAGCGAGGTGATCCGATCGCCGATGCCGCGAACCGAGTTGCGGATGGCGAGGGCGCAGGAGCAGGCGCTGCCGTTGCAGGCCGCAGAGGTGCGATCCGAAGTGTCGTAAATGACCAGGAAATCGTAGGAGTCGTCGTGGTTCCTATAGAACTTGATCGGTACGGCAAAGATGTCAAACTGGGGCGTGGAGGAGAAGTCATCGACGATCGCCACCGAAAAAGTGGCCGTCGAACCCTCTGAAAAACGAACGAAGTCGACCTGGTTGATGTTGGTGGCGCCGCCCGGGGCGAGGCCCACCGGCACCTCAGGGACCGACGAGACGTCGACGCCGTTGTAGGAAAACACGATCCGGCCGTCGGGAAATAGCGCCGCCTGGAAGTTCTGCCGCGCCACCAGCGGACCGGGGGTGTCGCTGTAGAGGGGCGCGTTCTTCCAAGTGACCACGAACCGCGCAGCGGATGAAGAGAAGTTGATCAGCGAGCCGGACTGGCTCGGATCGAGGTCGGTGAACAGAACAGCCAGGCGGGGCGGGCCGACCACCATCCGGGCGAAGTCTCGGGGAAGGGAAATGATATCGGGGCCCTCCGGCACGCCGAAAACGATGTGGCCGTCGGAGCCGATGAACAGGCTGTTGTAGCGCTGGCCGTAAAAAGGAAAGGAGAAGGGGAGCGGCACTTCTTTGAAGTCATCGTCGCCGAGCGTAACCGCCGTGCCCGAGGCCTGGGCGGCCGAGTCGAACTGCGATGCCCCGAGAGCAAATGTGTATTGCGAGGCGTTACCCCCCACCGGCCGGAACTCGACGGCCTTTTGATCCAGGTCGAAGCCGCCGGGGATGGCAACGCCCTCGCTGTCATCCAATACGGCCACTTGGCCGGCGTCGGGCAGGACTGTGTCGACGCCAGGCTCGGTCCGCGCCGCGGCGGCGAGCGACGTGGGCCGGCGCGATTGCGCCATCTTGTGCCGCAGCATCGCCTGAAGCGGATCGACGACGTCGCGGGGGCCGGTGGAGCGGGCCGAGAGGGCGCTGCCGCCGGCCGCTGTCAAAATGAGTCCGACGAGAAGAAGGTGTCTCATAGAAGTATCAATTTTCCATTAGAACACGAACACACCTGCAGCGCAGGAACACACGTAGTGAGACTTAGTTGCTGGGGCGTGTTGTTTACAAGTGCAGAACGACCATCTTGAGCTCGGTCATTTCCTGCACGGCGTAGCGGGGGCCTTCCTTGCCGAAGCCGCTTTCTTTGAGACCGCCGTAGGGCATCAGGTCGGCGCGCCACTGCGGACCCCAGTTGATGTGCAGGTTGCCGCTTTCCACCTCGCGGGCGAAGCGCATGGCCGCATCGAGGCTCTCGGTGAAGATGGCGGCGGAGAGACCGTAGCGGCTGTCGTTGGCCATAGCAATGGCTTCCTCGATGCTGGCCGCGGGAGTGAAAGCGACGGCGGGGCCGAACAGCTCGTCGCAGGATAGGCGCGCGCGGGGATCGACGTCCGCGACCACCGTGGGGCTGTGCAGCGCGCCGCTCCGGCCGCCGCCGGTGACCACGCGGGCGCCCGCGCCCACTGCCTCCTGCACCCACTCTTCCACGCGGCGGGCGTCCTGCTCGCGGATCATGGGGCCCATCTTGGTGGCGGCGTCGAGCGGGTTGCCGGTCGAGATGGCCTCCACGCGCGGCTTGACCGCGTCGAGCAGGTCGCCGTAGATCGGTTTGAGAGGTATGATGCGCTGGGCGCTGATGCAGACCTGCCCGGCATTGGCGAAGCCGGTCGAGGCGATGGCCTGGGCGGCCTTTTCCAGGTTGGCGTCCGGCAGGACGATGACCGGGGAATTCGAGCCCAGCTCCATCGTGACTCTCTTCAGTCCGGCGACGCGGCAGATGTGCTCGCCGACGTCGCGGCTGCCGGTGAACGTGATTTTCCGCACACGCGGATCGGAGCAGAGCCGGTCCCCGATCTCACCGCCGGCGCCGGTAAGGACCTGGATGCCTTCGGCGGGCACGCCGGCTTCGAGCAGCAGCTCCCCGAGCTTAAGCGCGGTGAGCGGCGTGTCGGTGGCCGGCTTGACCACCACGCTGTTGCCGGCCGCCAGCGCCGGACCGACCTTGTGGACCACCAGGTTGAGCGGGAAATTAAACGGGCTGATGGCCACCACCACGCCGCACGGGACGCGGAGGGTGAAGCCGAAGCGATTGCCGGCGCCGGGCGCGCCGTCGAGCGGGACGACCTCCCCCGAAATGCGCTTGGCTTCTTCTGCCGAGTCGGTGAGTGTGGCCACGGCCCGGGAAACCTCGAAGCGCGATTCGGCCAGGATCTTGCCTTCTTCGAGCGTGATGGTGCGGGCGAACTCCTCGGTGCGGGCCTCGAGCAGCTCGGCCGCCCGGCGCAACCGCAGATAGCGCTCGTAGCCGGGCATGGCTCGCATCGTTTTGGCGCCGCGCGCGGCGAAGTCGAGAGCGCGGTCCACGTCGGCCGCGGTGGCGCGAGGAACCGTGTCCACCACCGAATTGTCAAAAGGGTTGTAGACGGGGATGGTTTGCGCGCCGTCGCGCCACTCCCCGGCCAGGAGCATCTTCATGGCATTCAATCAGACAATCTTCGTTTCCTTCTCCATCGCCCCACAAAACGTGTCTATTTCTTCCAGGGTCGTATAAACGTTCGGCGTGACGCGCAGGCCGCCGTACTCGTCGCTCACGACCGACACCACCAGGATGTTGTATTTCTCCCACAGCGCGCCGGTCAGCTTGTTGTAGTCGGCGCCGCGCACGCTGACCAAGCCGAGGCCGCAGGACTGCGCGGGGTCGTAACTGGTCAGGATCTTGACGTTGGGGAGCCGCTCCAGGCGGCGGGACCAGCGCTCGCGAAGGTAGCGCAGGCGCGCGGCCTTGCGCTCGACGCCGATGCTCTCGTGGAACGTCAGCGCTTCGCCGATGGCGTTGTGATTGGCGGCGGGGTGTGTGCCGATCTCCTCGAACTTGCGGATATTGTCGGTCATTTCGGCGGAGGCGGGCATCAGGGGCCAGAGCTTGGCGATTTTGGAGCGGCGGACGTAGAGAAAGCCGGTGCCGTGCGGGGCGAGCAGCCACTTGTGGAGGCTGGTGCCGTAGTAGTCGCAATCGAGGTCGGCGAGGCGGAAGGGGTATTGGGCGAAGGCGTGGGCGCCGTCGACAATCACCTCGATGTTGCGGGAGCGCGCCATCCGGCAAATCTGCTTCACGGGAAAGATCTGGCCGGTGCGGTTGGTGATCTGGCAGATCAGGATGGCGCGGGTCTTCGGGGTGATGGCGCGCTCGAAGCGCTGGTAAAGATCGTCCAGGCTGGGCGGCGGGACGGGGAACTGGATCATCTTGAGGACGATGCCGTCGCGGCGCTCGCGCTGCCGCCAGGTAGTGATCATGCGGGGGTAGTCCTGGGTGGTGGTGAGGACTTCGTCGCCGGGCTTGAGGTCCAGGCCGAGCTGGCAGATCTCGAGCGCCTCGCTGGCGTTGCGCGTGATGGCGAGCTCCTCGGGGTCGCAGCCGAAGGCGGCGGCCAGCCGCCGGCGGACCGACTCGACCTGCGGCTCGAGGATCCTCCACATGTTGTAGGCCGGCGCCATGTTGCTGAACTCGAGGTAGCGGCGCATGGCGTCCTGGACCACCCGTGGCGAAGGGCAGACGCCGCCGTTGTTCAGGTTGATGATGTTGCGATCGACGGTGAAGGCGGTGCGGATCTCGGCCCAATAGTCTTCATCGGCGGCCAGCGATTCGGGAGTGCGGTCCTTGACGAACTTGTTCGCCCCCTGAACGCGCTCGACGGCCTGCGGGTGAAGAGCGGCCAGAGCCGATCCGGCGCCCACCCGGAAAAAGTCGCGCCTGCGCATGGGGAGATCCTCCTTTGAGCGGAGTGTAGCAGAGGACGGCTCACCGCGTCCAATTCCGGATCGTGAGGCCGTCTACGTGAGAGAAATGCCGGTCGTTGGTCACGAGCACGGCCCCCCTAGTGATGGCAACAGCGGCTACCCAGACGTCGTTGACTGGGATCGGCTTTCCTTTGCGAGTCAGCGCCGCGTCAATCTCAGCGTACCGTTCCGCCACGGCTCTTGTGACGGGTGCGATCTCGGCGAGCTGACTGATGGCGTGATGAAACAACGCCAGCAGATGCCGCCGTTTTCGACTCTCGGGCAGCAGGTAGGTCCCTCGCAGCAACTCACCCAGGTTCACCGCCGAGGTCGCCAGCAGGTCGCTGGGGTGGAGCGCGGCCAAGCGTCTTAGTACTTTGGGGTTCTGCTCTTGAAGGTATGAGAGGTGGTCCGTATCCAGCAGGTATTCCACCAGTGAGCCTTCGTCCTATACCTTCTCAAGATCCTCTATGTTGGCCATGATCTGCTCGGCTTCCTTACGGGTCATTGTACCGACCAGAGGCAGCCATCTTAAAGGCGACCCAACCGGCAGCTTTTTCCATGCTCGTCCGGTGGATTTTCCGGAGATGAAGGCGGCGCGTCTCTCCTTCACCGTCCCTTTGATGAGACGGGCGAGCTTCGCGGGGGAGAGACTGCCATTGCGCGGGACCTTGGCTGCCATCACCGTCTATTCTACCATCGCCGCGACACAGGTCCGGACCGAGTCGCAGCCGATGGGGTTGGAGCGGAGGCGGGGCGCCTGGCTGTGGCGGTCGAGCAGGCCGAAGCCGTATTGCCGAAGCGGCGAGCGTCGAAGACGTTGGGGTGGCCGTATAGGTAGCAGGGCAATGAAAAGCCCCGGAAACACATCTCACCGCGGAGACTTCGAGTAGGGAAGAGGCGCACGACAGATGAGCAAAGCTGGATATGACCCAATGTCCATTAAGCGCCTGGGTGGACGCACTCGCCATCCTCGTGTTTCCTCTTCCCCCTCTAAAATTCCGTACGGTGGGTTTTCCCCAGTACGGCTTCAAACGGAAGAACAGCCACGGCGACCTTCACCCCTCCCCCGGACCTTAAGCGCCAGACCCGCCTCCGCGCCCGGTTCACAGGCTTATACGCCGTCGCCCACCCTCCGCCGTACCCCTGTGGCCCCTAAGGGCAAGATGTCGGGGCCAGCAGCCAGGATGCTCCCGTCCAGAGGCCCTTGGCTCGCCAGCGGGTTCTGTTGTCCCGCCAGGTCCTCGCTTACTATGGCCTCATGAGCGCCTCTCGGCCCCTTCCGCCGATTTATGTTTTAGACGGCGGACCTTCGCCCTACGGCCTGGTCTGGGCTGGGTCCGAGAGGGTCCCCAATTTACTCTGCCTGTCTGTTTCCTCCGTGCCGCCTTCCGTACCCCGGCGGACTGGTCGGCTGCAACTGGCTGTTGCTTCACCGCCCACACTGGCCTTCACCTTCTCTACACAGGTTCGGCATCCGCATGCCCACGCCGTCGGTTCTCGCGTAAGCAGCGTAACGAGGCTGCAAAGTTCGCTTTATGCTACGGCCCGATGGAATTGCTGGCCCTTCACCGACAAGGGCGTTTACATTCGAGCTTTCACCTCCCGAGTCACCTCCAAGAGATGTCGAATATTACTACGCGGGCAAACAGCCAATTCCCGCGACCGGACTTTCACCGGCAAGACAAGCAGCATTATGGGCTGCAAGCGGAGA
>JBGOUJ010000148.1:0-13440 GCA_041477005.1 Terriglobia bacterium
CTGGAGAACTACGAAGACGGTGTTGGAAAAGCGGTAATCCGAGTATAGAAAGACCGTAGACCGTGGGCTCGGGGCCCGCGATCCACGATCTACGCTCCTGTCGCGTGCCGTTTGGTGCGCGACAGTAACTGTCGGGCCCGCTCGATGGCCAGGTTTTCCGCTTCCTCCCGCGTGGCGCCCTTGGTGCGGGCGATCCAGGCTCCCGGCTCCACGTTATCCGCGGTGCAGTGGTAGGTGTCGCCGAGCTTGTAAGAGGTCAGGCGGACCTTCCACCCGTCTATCTCCAGCGTCCTGATGGAATGATCTTCGGCTTTCATCGCTTCACCTACGCGCGGCCGCCGCGGCGCCTCTCTCAACCGGCACGCCCACCAGGTTGCCCCACTCCGTCCACGACCCATCGTAGTTGGTCACGGTGGGATAGCCGAGGAGGTACGTCAGCACGAACCAGGTGTGGCTGGAGCGCTCGCCGATCCGGCAGTAGGCGATGGTGGGCTTCCTGCCGGAAACGCCGGCGCCTTCATAGAGCGCCTGCAACTGGTCGTGAGTCTTGAAAGTGCCGTCCTCGTTGCAGGCCTGCGACCAGGGGATGTTGCGCGCGCCGGGGATGTGGCCGCCCCGCTGGCAGGTTTCCGGCAGCCCGGGAGGCGCCAGAATCTCGCCGGTGAATTCCTGCGGGCTGCGCACGTCCACCAGGTCCACTGATTTATTGGCCGTGCTCTGCTGCACCTGCGGCAGGAACGCGCGGATGGAAAAATCAGGGTCCTTCGCCTGGTAGCGAACCGTGGTTACCGCGGGCACTTCCTTGGACAGTTCCCGCCCTTCGGCCAGCCATTTCTTGCGCCCCCCGTTCATCAGGCGGACGTCCTTGTGGCCGTAAATCTTCAGTTGCCAGAACGCCCAGGCCGCGAACCAGTTGTTGTTGTCGCCGTAGAGCACGACCGTCGTAGTGTTGCCGACTCCCGAGCTGCCCATCAGCATTTCAAAGTGGGTCCTCGGGATGATGTCACGACGGACCGTGTCGCAGAGCTGCGTGTTCCACGCCCAGCCGACGGCTCCAGGCACGTGGCCCTCGTCGTAAGCCTTGGTGTCCACGTCCACCTCCACGATTCGAACGGCCGCATTGTTCAGGTTCTGGGCCACCCAATCGGTAGAAACCAGCGTTTCCGGATGCTTGTAATCAGCCATGTCCCGCTCCTCCTCAAGGTCAAATTATAGGCTTCTGGGAAAGATCCCTAAGGCTACCACAGTCAATCGAACCTAGGGCAACCCGAGCGCCTGGACGGCCTGCCGGATCTGCGCGTCGCGCCGGGCGTCAATTTCATCGCCCTTCTCGACGCCGAAGGCCAGATTGAAGATTTCGGTTTGCAGCCGGATCTGGATGAACTCGCGGTTGGCGCTCCACTCGCTCAGCGAGGGCCGGATCTGGCGCTCGGAAAGAAAGCCCTGGAACTCGTCGAGTAACTCCGGTGTGATCCCGAAGTTGCTCGGAATGTTGCGGTGCTCCGAGACGTAGCGCTGGGCGAAGGTGAGGAAGGATGTGCTGGCCTCCAGCACCGTCCGGAACGGCGTGAGACCATCCGGGTGCGCCAGCACGTCAGGCGTAATCCCGCCGCCGCCTTTCACCTCCCGTCCCCCCTCGGTGCGGAAGCCGCCGCTGGTTTCCGGTGCCGGCTTCAGTTGGGCCAGTGGGCGCTGGATGGAGCGGCCGCTGGGCGTGAAATAGAGCGCCGTGGTCAGCGCCAGACCGCTGTTCTCCGGGAGATCGAAGACCCGCTGGACCAGTCCCTTCCCGAAGCTGGGCTCGCCGACGATGGTGGCGCGATCGTGGTCCTGCAGCGCCCCGGCGACAATCTCGGAGGCCGAGGCGCTCCGGCCATTGATCAGTACGGCCAGGGGAAACTCCAGTGGCTTGGCGTCGTCCGGCGCCTTGACCTCTTCCCCCTTTCCGGAGCGGCCGCGGACGGTCAGGATCAGCTTCCCTGGCTTCAGAAACATCGTCGCCGTGTCGAGAGCCGCCGGCAGAACACCGCCGGGATTGTCTCGCAGATCGAGCACCAGGCCTCGTAGTTGCGGGCCGCCGAGCTTGTCCAGGGCCTTCTGTAGCTCCTCGCCGGTGGAGTCGTCGAAGCTCTCGATCTTGATGTAGCCGACGCCGGGCCGCAGGAAGAAAGCCCGCGAGACGCTGGGGGAAGCGAGCTCGGCCGGAGTCAGCAGGAACGGCATGAGGGTGGCCAGCCCGGGCCGCTGAACCATGAGCTGCGCCTGCTGCTGGCGCGACTCCCGCAGCAGCTCGACGAGCTGCTCCAGTTCCAGCCGATTCAACCGGTGGCCGTTGATCTCGACGATCTCGTCGCCGGGCGAGAGCCCGGCGCGGGCTGACGGAGTACCGGGCAAGGTTTGCAGCACGATGACCCGCCCAGGCGCGAGCGAGACCACGCTGCCGAAGCCCTTCTGCACCGACTGCTGCATGTCTTTCAGAGAGCGAAACTGGTCGGGGTCGAGGAAGGCGGAGAAGGGGTCCAGGGTATGGATCATCCCCGGCAGGACGCCACCGTAAAAGGCCTGCTCGGGAATCACCGGATCGGCAAAGTTTTCTTCGACGGCCTGATAGGCGCCGGTGAACTGCTTGATTTGGTGGACCATCTCCTCGTCCGACCGGCTGGGCGGCGGCGATTCGGGCGGCCTGGCAGTACTCGGCCGGCGCACGGCCGCGGGGCCGCTCGCCGGGCCGGGCGCGGCCGGGCCACGCAACTGCGCCCGCACTACGGCGCCGGATAACAGAAGGAGCAGAAGCCATCGCCGCACAGTCCGATTATATAAGCTGGGCCTCTTCCAAACCTCCCGTGCCTTATCTATCTCAAAGTGTGCGAAGCCCCGGATAGAACGCCCCAGCGCGGCCGGCAAATTTCTCGTCAGCCGTGACCAGGGGGACCGCGAGACGCACTGCAAGAGCCAGATACAGGCAATCTTGCAGCGAGTGCCTCAACTCCAAGGCAAGCTTCACGGCCTGCTCGATATCGGACTCATCCGCAACCAAGGTGACGACACCATCCACCAGGGCTCGCAGCCACAACTGCACGGCGCTGGCCGCGTCCTGGCTTTGGATCTCTTTCAGGCGCACCTTGCGGGTAATCGCGGCCGCCACTTCCACCCGGATCAGCGCCGGGGCAACGAGCTTTTGCCCGCTCGAAAGAAGTTCCTGCGCGGCCGCTTCGCCGGGTTCGGGGAGGAACCACTTGGCGGCAACGCTGGCATCCACAACGATCAACCGCGGGCCTCACGGTCCTCGCGGATTTGTGCCGCGCTGTCGGACAGGACGCCGTACTTCCGACGCAGCCTCTGGCGCAAGGCAGCCGCCCGGCGCGGCAGGTCCTGCTGAGGGGCCAGGGCCGCCGCGGTGAGAAGACGCCGGAGCTCCTCCTCCAGGCTACGACCGGAGTGCTTCGCCCGGGACTTGTGGGCCGCCACCACCCATTCGGGGAGCTTGCGGACCTTTACATCGGGCATGGCTCCATTATGACCCCATGACGGCATGGGGTCAAGAGAACGCACCGCCGGCGCCGCCGGTCAGATCGAGTACTTCGTCCTGGACTTTTCCGCCTGGCGCTCCAGCGCCAGTTGAATCAGGCGGTCGATCAGGTCAGGGTAGGCCAACCCGCTCGCCTCCCACAGCTTCGGGTACATGCTGATGCTAGTGAAGCCGGGGATGGTGTTGAGCTCGTTGAGCAGCACCTGGCCGGTCTCCTTTTCGAGGAAGAAATCGACGCGGGCCATGCCGGAGCATTCGCAGGCCAGGAAGGCCTGGACGGCCAGGCTTTGGACCCGGCGGGTCTGGGCGCGGGTGAGCGGCG
This sequence comes from Terriglobia bacterium, assembly GCA_041477005.1. Classification (GTDB taxonomy): domain Bacteria; phylum Acidobacteriota; class Terriglobia; order Bryobacterales; family JACQDG01; genus JBGOUJ01. Next base: position 3,852 of record JBGOUJ010000148.1, read on the forward strand.
CAGGGATAATCAGACGGGAAGCTTCGTCGAAGTATTTGGCCTCGTAGTCGTAGAACTCGCGCGAGGGGATGACTTCACCGGGGAGAGACGCCTCGGGCTGATCGTTGCCGAGCACCGAGCATTCCAGTTCCCGGCCGTCGACGAAGCGCTCCACCAGAATCTTACGGTCGAATTGGGATGCCGTGTCGAGCGCCGCGCCCAGCTCCCGGCGGTTGTGGGCCTTGGTGATGCCGACCGAAGAGCCCAGATTCGCCGGCTTGACGAACATCGGGAAGCCGAAGCGCTCTTCCAGACTCCGGATCAGGCGCGGGCGCGCGCCCTCCAGATGGTGGCGCAGGAAGGCTGCGTGGTCGGGGGTGGGCAGGCCGCGCTCGTGGAACAGACGCTTCATGACGTCCTTATCCATGGAGACCGCCGAGCCCAGCACCCCGGCCCCCACGTAAGGGACGCCGGCCAGCTCGAGCAGTCCCTGGACCGTGCCGTCTTCGCCAAAGGTCCCGTGCAGGACGGGAAACACCACATCGACCGCGCCCGCGGAGCCGGGCTCGGGAAGAATCGTCAGCGCTCGCGTGCCCGGGCTGTCGGCGACCGTTCCCGGCGGCAGCAGCTTCAGAGATTCCTTCGCCGTCAGCCATTTCCCCGATTTCCCGATGGCGATGGGCAGCACGTCGTACTTGTTCTTATCGATGGCCGTCAGGACCGAGGTCGCCGAGCGCAGCGAAACCTCGTGTTCGCCCGAGCGGCCGCCGAACAGAACGCCGACGCGGGTTTTCTTCTTCACAGGATTCTCTTTCCGAAGGCCGACATGGCCAGCTCGACGGCCAGGATGGCGGTGCGGTTTCCACTATCGAGGACGGGATTGACCTCGACGATTTCCATCGAGACCATCCGGCCGGTGTCGGAGATCATCTCGAGCGCCAGGTGAGCCTCGCGGTAGGTGCCGCCGCCGCGAATGGGCGTGCCGACGCCGGGCGCTTCGGCCGGGTCGATGTAATCCATGTCGAGGCTGACGTGAAAGCCGGCCGTGCCCTGGGAGGCGATGTCGATGGCCTCTTCCATCACCGCGCGCATGCCCCGCTCATCGATGTGCCGCATGGTGAAGGCGCGGACGCCGGAGCGGCGCACGTGCGGCTTTTCGAGCGCATCCACGTCTCGCACGCCAACCAGAGCGACGCTCGCCGGCCGGACCATCGGCGCGTAGCCGGGCAGGTGGGTCAGCTCGCGGGGGCCCAAGCCCACGCAGCAGGCGAGCGGCATGCCGTGGATGTTGCCGCTGGGGCTGGTCTGCGGCGTATTCATGTCGGCGTGGGCGTCGATCCAGATCAGGCCCACCCGCTTCCGGCGGTCCTGAAAATGCTTGCTGAGGCCGGCCACCGTGCCGATGGCGATCGAGTGATCGCCGCCCAGCACCAGCGGCGCGAAGCCCTGCCGCAGCGCCGTCCGGACCTGACGGGCCAGGCGCTGGCACGTCTCGGCGATCTCGTTCAGGTACTTGGCGCGGCGGTCTCCGAACGGCTTCATCTCAGGAAGGACCACGTGCACGTTGCCGGCGTCCTCCACCTCGTAGCCGAGTGCGCGGAGCCGGGCGTTCACGTTGGCCACCCGAATGGCCGAAGGCCCCATGTCCACACCGCGCCGGTCCTGGCCCAGGTCGAGCGGCACCCCGATGACTTTGATTTTGGATATGGCCACGCAGTTACAGGGCCGTGAAAATCTCATTCAGCGGCACGGCGATTTCGGGATTGTCGGTGCGCAGCACACCGTCCCTGGCTTCCTTGGACTCCGCAGATGTATATACCCACGCCCGCCGCCTGGATGGATCGACCAACCAGACGTAGCGAACGCCGAAGGCGAGGTAGTCGTCGATACGCTCCTGCATCTCGGACATGCGGTCGTCCTTCGAGAGAATCTCGATGCAGAGGAAGGGGGGCCGGTTGAAGATCGGTTCCTTCGGCTCCGGCCCGACAGCGACGCAAATGTCGGGCACTCGAAACCGCGTCGGCTTTACCTGAACGCGATGCTCGACATAAACCCAGATGCCGAGTTCCTGGCTCCGGTTGCCCAATCGGATGGTCAGTTGTGTCTGTAATACACTATGTTCCCGTTCGCCCAAGTTGCGCTCCAGGACGACGCCGTCTACGTACTCCCGATCCGGACGATAGCTGGTGGAGAGGTACTCCGAAACAGGAACCAGCGTTGCGCTTGCCATGCCTTGATGATAGCGCGCAGCGCGCGGCACAGGGTGGCGATTACCAGAGCCTACCCCCCTCGCCGGCCGGCGTCGTCCGCTCCCTGAACCTTTGGTTCACGGCCGGAGCCGGGCAAAAACCAGGTTCCAGGTGTCAGGTGTCAGGTGTCAGCAACCCCGCCCGGTGACCTGACACCTAACACCTGCCTTTCCACACCTGCCTTTCAGGGGCGGAGCCGGTACAGCATCCTCGGGAAGGCGATCGTTTCCCGCACGTGCTCCAGGCCGCACAGCCAGGCGACGCAACGCTCGATGCCCATGCCGAAGCCGGCGTGAGGCACACTGCCGTACTTGCGCAGGTCCAGGTACCAGTTGAAGGCCTCTTTGGGAAGACTGTGCTCTTCGATGCGGCGCAGCAGCAGATCCAGATCGTGAATGCGCTGGCCGCCGCCGATAATCTCGCCGTACCCCTCCGGAGCCAGCACGTCCGCCCCCAGCGCCACCTCCGGCCGCTGCGGATCCGGCTGCATGTAGAAGGCCTTGATCGCCGTCGGATAGCGGTGCACGATCACCGGCCGGTCGAAGTCCTCGCCCAGCAAAGTTTCGTCCGTGCCGCCGAAATCGCCGCCCCACTGAATCTCGCTGCCCTTCTTCCGGAGTCGCTCGACCGCTTCGTCGTAGCTCAGGCGCGGAAACGGCGCCTCGACTTTCTCCAGTTTCGAGACGTCGCGCTCCAGCGTCTTCAGCTCCTGGCGCCGGTTGGCCAGCACCCGCTGGACGATGGAGATGATAAAATCCTCGGCCAGCGCCATCACGTCGTCCAGGGTGGCGAAAGCCATCTCCGGCTCGACCATCCAGAATTCGGTCAGGTGTCGGCGGGTCTTCGAGCGCTCGGCGCGAAATGTTGGGCCGAAGCAGTAGACCTTGCCGAACGCCATGGCCGTCGCTTCGTTGTAGAGCTGGCCGGATTGCGTAAGGTACGCCTTGTCCTCATCGAAATAAGGCACCTCAAACAGGGTCGTGGTGCCCTCGCAGGCCGCCGGGGTCAGGATGGGCGTGTCCACCAGGGTGAAGCCGTGGTCGTCAAAGTAGTCGCGCACGGCGCGGATCACCTCGTGGCGCACGCGCAGGATGGCGTGCTGGCGCGAGCTGCGCAGCCAGAGGTGCCGGTGGTCCATCAGGAACTCTATGCCGTGCTCCTTGGGCGTGATCGGATACGGGTCCGTTTCTGTGACCTTTTGAATCACCTGCACGTCGCTCACGTCCAGTTCGTAGCCGCCCGGCGCTCGCGGCTCGGCCCGCACTTTGCCGGTGACGATGACGGAAGATTCCTGGGTCAGATCCTTCACCCGTTCGAAGACTTCCTCCGGCACGGCGGACTTCACCACCACCCCCTGCATCACGCCGGTCCCGTCGCGGAAGATCGGGAAAAGGATCTTTCCCGATTTGCGTAGGTTGTAGAGCCAGCCCCTCAGGCTGACTGCCTGGCCATCGTGGGCGGATGCTTGGGAAATGGAGAAAGGCATCGTTAGAAGGAAGAAAGGCAAAAGGCAAAAATCAAGGAAGGGAACATTTCTCTAACAGTGCTTCGCTGACCGGGGTTCTTCAAAAAATGCCCCCTGCCTTGATTTTTTGCCTTTTGCAATTTGCCTTTCGCCTTGGCTCTCATCATAGGCTTTCCAACCAGTCGAACGCCTTCCGAACCTCGTCCAGGGGGTGCTCCATGTCGGGCGCCTCCCGAAGCTCCAAAAGCAAAGGAAACCGCTCCTGGCCTGCCCGGAGAAGAGGAATGGTTTCCTCCCAGTTGATGCCGCCGGTCCGGCCGTTGCTGGGAAAGAGGTGGGAGTCGTTCTCGCCGTCGTTGTCGTGGACGTGGGTGGAGCGGATGCGGTCGCGCATGGCGGTGAAGGCCTGGACGACGCCTCCCATGATGTGGGCATGGCCGGTGTCGAAGACGAAATTCACCGGCAGATGCGTGCTGTTGACGAATATCACCAGGCGCTCGGCCGTCGATAGGGCGTTGGGAATGTTCTCGAGAAGGATCTCCACGCCGCGGTGCCCGGCGAAAATGCAAAGCTCTTCCAGGCTGGTGAAGGCCGACTCTACCTTGCGCTCGTCGTATTCCTCGCCGCCCACGCCCACGTGCTGGATCAGGTAGCGGAAGGGGATCAGCTCGGCGATGTCGAGCGCCCGCTTGACCTCGTCGGTGGCGGCAATGCGCTTGGCCTTGTCGGCTTCGCACAGGTTAATGACGGAGTGGGGACCGCTGCGGCCCCAGATCGTGTCGGTGAACATCGGAGCGTGCAGCGAGTGCAGTTTCAGCTCCGAATCGCGGAACCAGAGGGCCATCTCCTCCAGTTGCACCCGGTTGTGATAGTCCAGGTGCTGGCGGGCGCAAAAGATCTCGATCTGCGTGATGCCGGATTTGGATATGCGCTCCAGTAGCGCCAGGGTCAGCCGGTGCTGGACGAAGAGGTGAGTGGAAATAACGTGCCGCATGATCAGGTCCCCCTACTGCCACGCCGATCTCGGCCCGGCCTTCCACCGGGCATCCGGCGCGCCGTGCAAAACGTCGGCGTAGTGCATAGCGAATTCGGTTCCAACGGTGCTAATAGCCACGGGCCGTGCCCTCGGTGCGAGAATCCGGCGCGCCCAGCAGCCAGCCGTCCTGGATCTGTATGGCTGCGACCTCGCCCTGGGAGGGCTGCCGGTGGATCTTGTGACCTCGCGCCTGGAGCAGCTCGATGGTGTCGGGGGAGAAGCCGCTCTGTTCCATCTGCAACTCGTCCGGCATCCACTGGTGGTGGAAGCGCGGCCAATCGACGGCCTGCTGCAGGCCCATCCGGAAATCGATAACGTTCAGCAGCACCAGCAGCACCGTAGAGATAATCGTCGGCCCGCCAGGCGAGCCGAGCACCAGGAAAAGTTTGCCGTCGCGCGTGACGATGGTGGGGGTCATCGCCGATAGCGGGCGCTTGCGCGGCTGGATGGCATTCCGCTCGCCTTGCAACAAGCCGAACTTGTTCGGGACGCCCACCTTTGACGTAAAGTCGTCCATTTCGTTGTTCAGCAGGAAGCCCAGGCCCGCTGCCGTGACGCCCGAGCCGTAGCCGCCATTGAGAGTGTAAGTCGCGGCCACGGCATTGCCTTCGGCGTCGACTACCGAATAATGTGTCGTTTCGGAAGCTTCCGGGCCGGCCGGGCTGCCGTTTTTGACCTCGGCGCTGGGGGTTGCTTGGTCGGGCCGGATGCTCTGCCGCAACCGGTCGGTATAGGAGCGCGCGAGCAGACCGGCCACCGGGATCTTCACAAAATCGGGATCGCCGAAGTATTGGGCGCGGTCGGCGAAGAAGCGTCGCATGGCTTCGGCGATGTAGTGGATGCCGGCGGCCGATCCGGCGCCGGTCTTCTCGTAACCAGTGCCATCGAGCACCTGGAGCATTTGGAGGACGCCCACCCCGCCGGAGCTGGGGGGCGGCGCGGTCCGAATATCGTAGCCGCGGTAAACTCCTTCGAGCGGCCGGCGCTCGACGACTTCATATTGCTTGAGGTCCGCTGCGGTGATCAGGCCGCCGTGGCGCTCCATATCCTCGGCCAGCAGCCGCGCCGTCTCGCCCTCATAGAAATCCCGCGATCCCTGGGCGGCGATCCGCTCCAGCGTGGCCGCCAGCTCGGGCTGCACCAGCGTCTCACCCGGCTCGAAGTATCGGCCATTGCGCTGGAAAATGCGCCGGGATTCGTGGAAACGCGCTACGACCTTGCTCGAGCGCAGCGAGTCTGCCTGGGCGTAGGTCAGGGGAAAGCCCTTGGCGGCGAGCTCGATGGCCGGCGCCAGCAGGCTCGTCCAGGGCCGCCGCCCGTATTTCTTCGAGGCGTATTCCAGTCCGCGAACCGTGCCCGGCACCCCGGCGGCGCGGTAGCCGACGATGTTGCCTTCGGTCACTTGGCCGCCTTTGTCCAGGTACATATCCCGGCTGGCCCGCTCCGGCGCGCGCTCGCGGAAATCAAGGAAGGTGGAACGGCCGTCGGCCAGCCGGATGAGCAGGAACCCGCCGCCGCCGAGGTTGCCCGCCGAGGGGTGCGTCACCGCCAGCGCAAAGCCGATGGCCACGGCGGCATCGACGGCATTGCCGCCCTGCTCGAGCACGTGCAGGCCGGCCAGCGTGGCGTGGTCCTCGCGGGTGACGACCATCGCCTGCCGCGCCCGCACCGGCTGCCGCGTGGCTGGAGCCAGGGTAGATACGGCCAGCAGGCAAATGGCGGCCAGCTTCCTCATAAGCTTCCGTATTGTAACAATATGACCCCACTGCCCGTCGCCGTGAGTCAAGGCTGCTGCTATCTGATTTTTATTTGATTATAATCAGCCCACGATGCTACGCTGGAATCAGGAGGGGAAGAGTCGTGAGCCTGCTGGAAAGAGCGAGCCAGGCGGTGTCGGTGACCAAGGTGTCTCGCTCCGCTAAGGAGATCTTCGAGAAGCTTCGGAGGGGCGACCAGGACCGCCTCGTCGTCTTGAAAAACAACGCCCCCGCCGCCGTCCTGCTGTCCGTGCCGGCTTTTGAAGCATTAATGGACGAGCTGGCGGATTTGCGGATGGAGGCCGTAGCCCGTCGCCGACTGCGCAGCTACGATCCGGCCAAGGCCCTGACGCACCGAGAGATGATGAAGCGGTTCGGCGGCTCCCGCCGCAAGTGAGCTGGAACGTCCTATACCACCCGGGGGTCCGAGAAGACCTGGAGGCCCTCGGCCCGGTCGCCGCCTCTCGGGCCCTCAAAGCGATCGATCAGCGCATCCATCGGGGTGAGCCGGGTAAACTCGGCAAACCGCTACGTGGAGATCTCGCGAGGTGCCGCCGCCTTCGGGTCGGCGACATTCGCAGTGTGTACCACCTCGATGTTCCCAAAAAGGAAGCCCTGATCCTTGCCGTAGGGCCAAGACGCCACGAAGAGGTCTATGAGAATGCCGGAGAGCGTAAGGGATCATGACTGGCTCGGCGGCTTCGAGCGCTGATGTTGCATAATAATAGAGATCGGATCGCGTGCGCTCGATGAAAATCTGCTACCTCGATTGCTTTTCCGGCATCAGCGGCGACATGCTGCTGGGCGCCCTGGCCGATGCGGGAGCCGACCAGGCGGAGATGGGCCGGCAGATCGCCAGGCTGGGCCTGGAAGGGGTCGGTCTGACGTTTGAAAAGTGCTCGCGAGGTGGTATTGCCGCCACCAAAGCCCGCGTTCAGGCCCCGCCGGAGCACCGGCACCGTCACCTGTCGCACATCGAGAAGATCATTCAGGGGGCGGCGCTGAGCCCGCGGGTCGAGGAGCGCAGCCTGGCGGTCTTCCGGCGGCTGGCTGAAGTCGAGGCCGTCATCCACCAGGTGCCGATAGAAAAGGTCCACTTCCATGAGGTCGGCGCGGTGGATTCGATCGTGGACATCGTCGGGGCCTCGATCGCCCTGGATCTGCTCGGCGTGGATCGCCTGCACTGCTCGGCGCTGAATGTCGGCTCGGGTTCGGTCCGGTGCGAGCACGGGACGCTGCCGGTTCCGGCGCCGGCCACGGCCGCGCTCCTGGAGGGCAAGCCGGTCTATTCGCGCGGCCCGGCGGTCGAGCTGACCACGCCCACCGGAGCGGCCATCGCCACGACCCTGGCGGCCGATTTCGGCCCGATGCCGCCAATGCGGCTGGGAGCCGCCGGCTACGGCGCCGGCGAACGCGACTTTCCCGATCACCCCAACCTGCTGCGCGTGCTGCTCGGCGAACCGAGCGGGGCGCTGGAGGCCACCCAGATCTGGGTGCTCGAAGCGAACCTCGACGACATGAACCCGCAACTGGCCGGCTACGTCAGCGAGCGGCTGATCGAGGCCGGGGCGCTGGACGTGACGCTCTCGCCGGTCTACATGAAAAAGGACCGGCCAGGCTTCACCCTGACGGTCCTGGCCAAGCCCGAGGACCGCGAGCGCCTGAGCGGCCTGCTCTTCGCCGAGACCACAACCCTGGGCCTGCGCGCCTATCCGGCCGAGCGGCGCGTACTCGAGCGAAGCTGGGTGGAGGTCGAAACCGGTTACGGGCCGGTGCGGGTGAAGGTGGCGCGGGACGGAAGCCAGGTTCGGAACTTCGCACCGGAATACGAGGACTGCCGGCGCGTGGCGCTGGAGAAGGGCGTACCGCTGAAGGAAATCATCCAGAAGGCAAACTTCGCGTTTCTACAAAGAAAAGAGTGAACCACCAAGACAACAGGCGTCGGGAGCCAGAAGACAGAAGCCGGAACAAGAACACCGGGCGCGGAGCGCCACGATGAAATATTTCCTAACCACGCCGCTGTACTACGTCAACGCCGCGCCGCACGTCGGTCATGCCTACTCGACCATCGTGGCCGACGCCATCAAGCGTTTCCGGCGCATGAAGGGCGACGAGGTGTTCCTGCTGACCGGCACCGATGAGCACGGCCAGCACGTCGAGCGGGCGGTGAAGGCGGCTGGTATGACGCCGCAGCAATTTACCGACCGCGTGGCGGGCGCCTTCCGCGCGCAGTGGGACGAGCTGGGCCTCGCCTACAACGGCTTCATCCGTACCACCAACCCGCAGCATCACCGGACGGTGCAGTGGCTGTTCGAGCGATGCCGGAAGAACGGTTACATTTACAAGGGACAATACACCGGCCAGTATTGCGTGAACTGCGAGCTCTATGTAAGCGACGCCGGGCCGGGCGATCCGTGCCCCAACTGCGGGCGGCCGACTGACACGGTAACTGAAGAGAACTTCTTCTTCAAGCTGTCGGCGTTTGAGGGCAAGCTGCTGCGGCTGTACGAGGAGAATCCGCAATTCGTCCAGCCGGAGACGCGGCGCAACGAGGCGCTCTCGATCATACGGGGCGGCCTGAAGGATCTTTCGATCACCCGGACATCGATCACGTGGGGCATTCCGGTGCCGGACGAGGGAAAGCACGTCTTCTACGTATGGTTTGACGCGCTGATCGGCTACATGAGCGGAATCGGCTTCGGCGGCGACGCCGAACAGGTCGCCCGCGCCGAGAAGATGTGGCCGGCGGACCTGCACCTGATGAGCAAGGAGATCGTGCGGTTTCATGCGGTCTACTGGCCGGCCTTTCTGATGGCCGCGGACCTGGCGGTTCCGAAGCGCGTCTTTGCGCATGGGCATCTGCTTTTCGAGCAGGAGAAGATGAGCAAGTCGCGAGGCAATATTGTGCGGCCTTCGCCTATCGCGCGGGTGGTGGGCGTGGAAGGGCTGCGCTATTACCTGCTGCGGGACATCGTCTTCGGCCAGGACGGCAACTTCAGCTACGAAGCCCTGGTGACGCGATATAACTCCGACCTCGCCAACGGCCTCGGCAACCTCGCCAGCCGGACCCTGACCATGATCGGGAAGTATTGCGGCGGCGCGA
>JBGOUJ010000149.1:0-13296 GCA_041477005.1 Terriglobia bacterium
AAATCTCTAGTCGAGATCAGGAGTTCGGAGTCTCGACCCGGCACGCAAGAGCGTTTCCATGGGCCTGCGGCCCATCCATAAGGATGAAAACCGCTCCAGCAGCGCCGATTTGGCGAACATTTGGCGAAGGGCAGGGGCGGCTTTCGACGGTGCGTGCGCCACGTCGGCGTACCCGTCACTGTATTGTGCGAGCCTCATTAAGACTACTTCACCCCGACCCGAAAGCAAGCCATTTCTTCCGCATTGCGCACCAGCAGGTAGCCGCCGGACAACGCCGGGACATTCCAGGTCTTGCCGGAGATGGCGGGGAAGCGCGCGATCTCCTGGTGCCCCTCGGGAGTGGCCTTTACAAGGGCAACATCGCCATTTTCGGCGGTGATGATCAAGTGTCCCGAGGCCAGCAGCACCTGCCCGTAGCCGTAACGGCCGCCCTTCCACTTCAGTTCGCCGGTCTCGGCGCTGATGCAGGCGAGGATCGCCTCATCAAGGCCGTAGATGTAGCCCTCGTGCAGGACCGAACTGGAAAACTTGTTCTTCATGCGGTTGTTGGCCCACACGGTCCGCACCTGGAAGCCCTTCTCTGCGGGGCCGAGCTCGACGACCGCGGAGCCGTGGCCGTAGCCGGCCGAGAGGAACACCCGGTTGTCCCCGATCACGATGGGCTGGGCTACGTTGATGTCGTACTCGGTAGTCCATGGGTATTCCCAGAGGATGGAGCCGTCCTCGATCTCCAGGCCCAGGACCCGCCGGGCGGTAACCACCAGCAGTTGGCGCTTACCGGCTAATGTGGCGAGCATCGGGGACGTGTAGGCCTGCTTGTCTTCGAGAGACTTCCAGACGGGTTCGCCGGTCCGGTGGTTGTACGCCACGACGGACTTGCCCGCGGGGCCGCCGGGGAGGACGATGACCTTGTCGTCCGCGATGAGGGGCGCGCCGGACATGCCCCATTGCAAGTTTTGCGCGCCGTTATCGGTGAGGATGTTGCGCGACCAGATGCGGTTGCCGGTTTCCGCGTCGAGGCAGCGCAGCTCGCCGGCGGCCCCGAGGGCGTACACACGGCCGTCATGCCAGGTGGGGCAGGCGCGGGGGCCGTCGCCACCCAAGGATTCGTGGAAAGCGGCGTCCCAGCCGTGTGTCCAGAGTTCGCGGCCGGTCGCCACGTCGTAAGCGGCGACGACCTCCTGTTGGCGCCGCTGCTCAATGGTGAATGCGCGCCCGTTGGCCACGACGAACGAAGCGTACCCGCCACCGATCGGTTGCCGCCACAGGGGTTTCAAGCCGCCGGTGGGCCAGTCGGTTTGGACGGGGGTCTCGTCGTAGCGGCCATCTCGCTTCGGGCCGCGGAAATCCGTCCAGTAGGCGGTGGTGGTCGCGGGCGGGCGCGCAGTGCGGGTGGGCGGTGGCGCAGGGCGTTCGGCTGCGACCTTGGCGGGGGCTTCTGCGGGCGGCGCTTCGCGGACCGGCGGGGCGTCGACTACCGGCCTCACCTCCGCTACGGGCTGGACCTTCTGCAGTGCACGGCTCCGTTCGACGTTGGCATAGTGGGCGTCGGGCCGGTCAAACTTGAACAAGGGCCTGACGCCGCTGCCGTCCATTTCAAAACGAAGCCCGAAGAACAGGACGAGGGCCGTGACCGTCCAGGCGCCGATGAGCACCGACCGGAGCACCTTTGTCGAAGTTCGGGCGCCGGAGTACAGCCACAGCAGAACGACCCCCACCGGCGGAAGCGCAACCGCGGCGAGCAACAGGGCTGTGGGCGATCGATGCCAAGCGCTGGGACGCATGAAGCTTCTTTCAGTATACGATGGGTGCATTTAGGGACCGTAAGCACGGCGCGAGCAGAATGCGGGCGGTCGTGGCCGGGAGCGTTGGATGCTCCCAGCTAAAAAGCACTTGCCTACCGGCGCGGCAACGGCGTCCAGGGGCCGCTGGTCTCGGCCATGGACGGCGGGTCCACGCCCTGCCGCTTCGGCGAGGCGAAATACTGCTTCGGAGCTCTTTTCCACTCGACCATGCTCAATCCGGTGGGATCGTAAACGATCCGGCCGGAGCGGACCGTCATGCGGTTCTCGAGCTTGACGTTGCCGATCATCCTGGCCCGGCCGCAGTCGGTGTAGCCGAACCGGCCCTTCCGCAGCTCGACCACCGCAATGTCGGCGTCGCGGCCGACCGTCAGCGTGCCCAACTCCGGCCGCCGGATCTCCCTGGCCGGGTTGACCGTCGAGCGCCGGATCACGTCCTCCAGCGGCACCCCGATCGCCAGGATCTTTTACATGGTCGTGATCATATCCACCACCGGGCCGTTGACGTTATCCATGTGCAGGTCGGTCGAGATCGAGTCGGGAATGAAGCCCTGCCGGATCGCCGGCACGGCGTTGCGAAACCAGAAGCTGCCGGCCCCGTGGCCCAGATCGAAAATAACGCCGCGCCTCCGCGCCTGGAAGAGGATCGGATTGACTTTGCCGTCGTCCCCGAGGATCGGGAACTGCTGGGCGAAAACGTGCGTGTGGATGTCGCCGGGGCGAAGCTTGTCGAGGATCAGGTCGGCATAGGGACGCTCGGGCGGCCGCGGCCAAAAATCCACCATCACCGGCACATTCGTTCGCTTGCCGGCCTCGACCGCCCGCTCGACGGAGACCCACGGCGGATGCTCGGCGTCGAACGGCTTGCTGGTCCAGTAGTGGGCCGTCTTGATCCCTACGATCACGTCGCGGTGCTGCTCGATGGTAGCGGCGCAGGCCTGGGCGTCCAGCCGCTCGACGTGTTGCTCGGTCTCGTAGCCGGGTTCGATGCCGATGTTGCAGATATTGAGCCAGGCGAGAACGCGGATGGTCGAGTGGTCGATGAGGTTCTCTTTCATCAAGTGGAAGTTCTCGGCGCCCCAAGTGCCGGCGTCGACGATGGTCGTGAGGCCCGAGGCAAGGTTCATGTCGGCCGGGTAGGAGACGCGCGTGGGCCACTTGTTGATGCTGGCGTGAGCGTGGATATCGATGAAGCCCGGCGTGACATAGAGGCCGGAGACGTCGACGACTTTTCGAGCCCGGCCGGCCGGGATGCTCTTCTCGACCGCCGCGATCTTGCCCTCGGCAACGGCAACATCCATCGCAGCGTTGACGTTGTTGGCGGGGTCGATGACGTGGCCGTTTTTGAGGACCAGGTCGTATTGCTGCGCTGGGGCGAGCGCGGCCAGCATGGCCAGAGCCGCGAGGCGAACGAGCATTTCAGTCCTCCAAGACCACAGCCGCGTAGACGCCCATTTCCGGGACGGCGAATTCACCGCTGCGGGTCTCGAGCGGCTGGCCGGACGTCATGCCTGGAGCAAATAACATCGCTCGAGCGGCCGGACGAGCCAGCCGGATCCGCACGTCCTGGATCGGGTCGATCCCATAGTTTAGAAGGTGGAGCACGCGCTTGCCACCGCCTAGAGTGACCAGGCTCGCAATCACCTGCTGCGCGTTGGCGAGCCGAAACGGACGGCGGTCCCCGAGAGCAGCGCGGGTCTCGATCGCCAGGCGGTTGGGGTCGGGAGCGGACGGCCGCTCCAGGATCGTGGCGCCGGCCAGGCGAGATTTCTCCGCCTCGGTAAGGGGCGGCTGGCCGACAGAAACCAAAACGGCCAGGGCCTTGTATGGCGAGCGGTCGCCGGGGACCGCCTCGCGGGGGACGCCCTCGCCGGTAACGGTCTCGCGGCTGACGGCCTCGCGGGGGGCGGCCTTGCGCGTGACGCGCTCACCGGTGACGGCCTCGCGGCTGAGGCCCTCGCGGGGGACGGCCTTGCCGGGGACGCCCTCGCGGGAGACGCCCTCGGCGGTGACGGCCTTGCGGCTGACGGCCTCGCTGGTGAAGGCCTCGCGGGAGACGGCCTCGCTGGTGAAGGCCTCGCTGGTGAAGGCCTCGTGGGCGAAGGCCTCGCGGGTCAGAGCAACGAAGGGCACATTGCGGCGGACCAGCAGATTCATCACCTCGGCCACCGGGTCGAGCTTCTCGGCGAGCACGGCCACGGGTGCCTCCGGCGCTGCCGTGAACCAGTCTTCGTGGCCATCGACAAAGCTCCGCACAGCCATCGCGCGGGCATCGGAGAGCATGCTGACCGGGCAGGCGAAGGCGCCGCCGAACACTGCGGCCTCGGCAATGGCCAGCGCCGCGCTCGCGGGTCGCGGACGCGCGCCCTTCTCAGGACGGTAAACGAGGATGATCGGCCGGCGGGGCTCTATGGCACGGGCGTAGCGGAGAACCCAGCCGTTCGAGTCGACCCACGGCTCGGCGGTGGCGTTGGCAAAGCCCACATCGCGTTCGCCTTCCACCTCGATGCCGGGCCGCAGTCTGGGCCACACGCCGGCGCGGATCACAAGCAGCGGGCCTCGGCTCTGCCGAATATCTCGAAGGGCCACCGGCTCGACGCGGGTCGCACGGACGCCGGAGGGAACTGCAACGCCGGGGAGGACCAGCAGGTGATCGATGCCGGGTGGAACCGGGCCGCCGTCGTAGAGCGAGAACAGCAGCGCCGCCGCGGCCAGGATCATGCGCCCAGGGCAAACACGTTGCCCCCATGGGGCGCCATGTAGATCGCCTCGCCGGTGACGACGGGTTCGGCGAACACTGTCGCCTCGGAGGGTCCCTGGAAAACTTCCTTGCCGGTCGCGGCGTCGAGGGCGTAGAGCGGACCGGAGTAGCTGGCCACGTAGACGATGCCGCCGGCGAACACGGGCGAGGCGGCCGCAGACCAGGGCGTGCGGAACTTCCAGAGCAGCTTGCCGTTCTGCGGGTCGAGCGCATAGACCGAGGCGTCGGTCGAGGTGAAGTAGATACGTCCGGCGCCGGAGGTGGCTGCGGTCGAAATGTGCAGGCCGGTCCGGAACAGCCAGAGCCGCTTGCCGGAGGCGGCGGCGAAGCAGTGGAAGTCGCGATCGTAGGAGCCGACCAGCACCCGGCCCCCTTCGACCAGCGGGCAGGCGGTGATGGGGCCGGCGGCCGCCGCGCTCCACTTCTTGCGCCCGGTCGCCACGTCCAGGGCGTGAATCTGGCCACCATCCGTGCCGAAATACAGAACATTGCCGGCCGCAGTGGCGGTGGAGCGGATGCGGTGGCCGGCGTCAAACTTCCACCAGAGCCCGCCCGCGCGATTCAGAGCATAGAAGTAGTGATCGCAGGAGCCTATAAAAACCGCTTCGCCCAGGACGATAGGCGAGGCGCGCACCTCGCGCTTGGCCTCGAACTGCCAGGCCGTAGCGCCGCTCTTCCGGTCGAGGGCGAAAACCTTGCCGTTATCGGCGCCGAAGAAAACATGGCCGCCTGTCACGGCCGGAGCCGACCAGATGGGGGCGCCGGCGCTGAAGCTCCAGAGCGCGTCGCCGTTTGCGGCATCGAGGGCATAGAACTTGCCGTCCAGGGTTCCAAACAGCAGCGCGCCATCGACCAGCGCCGGCGCCGAGCGCAAACCAATGGCCGAGCGGAAGGTCCACTTCACTTTCCCCGCCGCGCGTGGCGCGCCGCCGGCGAGCGTACCGGTGCGGGCGGCGTTCAGCCGATAAGTGGGCCAGGACTGGGGAATGGCGCTCTCAGACATGAAAGCTCCGGTGGCGAATCTCGCTCAACTCGGCGGCGCCGAGGCCGAGGCTCCCCGCATACTGCACGTGCCACGGCTCGCGGAAGCCGACGCTGGTCTTAATGTCCTGGCGGCTGCGGCCCACGTACTTGGGGTCGCGGTTGTAAATCGAAATGGCCCCCTCGGCTTTGCGCTTGTTCTCGATGGTATTGAGCAGCAGGCGGTCGATAGCCACGGGGTCGGTGCCGAACTGCAGGAACTTGGGATACCAGAAGAAGCCCGGGGTAAAGGCGGCCGGACCGCCGTTCCAGACACCGCGCAGGCCGTCCATGATGTGGAGCACGGTCTTCGAGCGTAGCGGCTCGACGGCGGCCAGGGCGCCGATGAAAGTGCGGGCGTGGGTGATGCGGGGGCCGGGCGTGGGGCTGCTGTGGGAGCGGGCCACATTACTGAACGATCCGTAGGCGATGTTTTTCAGGCAGCCGGTGGCGCCGCCGGCCGAGTGATCCTTGACGTTGGCGATGTTGATGATCTTGTCCACGTGCTTGGTCACCACTTCGGTCATGTAGGAGCGCGTGTCCTCCTCGCCGAAGAAATCGACCTCCACGTAGACGTCGCGGTCGTAAGGAGCGAGCTCGCCGCGCCGGCGCTCGCCGCCCATGACATGAACGCCATCCGGCACGAAAACCTCGTAACCGACCAGGTCCACCTGCTGGGCGTAGCGCTCGTAGAGCCAGATGTCCTCCGGCTTGACCCCGACGCCCATCAGCCTGGCGATGATTTCCTGCACCAGCTCCGGTGACGAGACGCACTGCGGCGCTCCGCTGGCGTTCACCTTGATGGCGACGCGGTCGCCCGGCGCGAAGAAGACTTTCCAGGCGGCCGCAAGGCTGGCCGCGCCGGTCAGCTCCTTCATGCCGCGGTCCACCATTTTCCGCAGCGCGTCTCGATTGATACGGTCGGTCTTCTCGTCGATGGAGGACTCGCTGCCAATTTCTACTACCTGCCCAGGATAGAGTCCGGGGGCGCCCATCTTCCCCTGCGGCTTGTAGGGCGTGACGACCTTGTAGGGCGGAGGGGTCTCGGTACCGGGCGGCACGGGCGCGGCCGCGGCCGGGGCCGGGGCGGCGCCGGCAACGGCGGCGGCCTTCAGGAAATCACGACGCTGCATACCCTTCTCTCACCGCTCCTTCCGGGGTCACGGCTCGGAACTCAGAAGTAGAATTTTAACCCAAGTTGCATCTCGCGCTCGGACTCGGCAGCGGTGATCTTGCCGAAGGTGGAGTTTCCGAGGGTCCGGCCGACGCCGGTGAACAGAGGCCTGTTGAAAATGTTGAAGGCCTCGACGCGAAACTCGAAGTGCTTGTTCTCCGTCACCGGGATCTTCTTCTGCAGCGCGAAATCGATGTTGGCGATGCCGGGATCGCGGATGGTGCCGTTGCCGGCATTGCCGAACGTGTTGGGCGCTTGGCGCACAAAGGCCGTGGTGTCGAACCACAGATCCGGCCCGCGCGTGCCCAGGTTACCGTTTTTCAGAGCATCCGGCCGGGGGGCGGAAGAGCCGGCGTTGGAGGTGTCCGGCGACTCGCCGATCGTGACCGGAAGGCCGGTGCGGAAGGTCGTGACACCGGAGAACATCCAGTTGCCCAGGATGGTGTTGGCAACGCCCGACGCGCCGCCGAGGAAGCGTTTGTTGTGGCCGATCGGGAGATCGTAGTTAAACGAGCTGACCCAGTTGTGCCGGATGTCCATCGAGGCCGGTCCCCACTCGGCTCGACGGTTGCCGTAATCCTGCATCGTGTTCGGCACATTGCCGACCGTGGTGCCGTAGAAACCGGCGTTGTCCGACATGGCGTGGCTCCAGGTATAGGCGGACGTAAACTCGAGACCGCCCGAGAGCCGCTTGCGGACGTTCAACTGGAAGCCCTGGTAATTCTGTTTGAGCACGGGGTTGGTGACGACGACTTCCGTGACCAGAGGCATAACCGGGTAGATGCGGCGCCGCGTTTGGATCGGGGTGATACCCAGCGTGGCCTGGGACCAGTAACGATCCGACAGCACGAGGTGATCCGCATCCTGCCCGACATATCCGGCTGAAACCGTCAGGTTGTTGGCAAGCTGGTATTCCAGCGTGACGTTCCACTGCTGGATGATGGCGGGCTTTAGCACGTTCGGCCAGACGCGGATGCTGCCGCTCGGCGGACCGCTGGGGGTCGGAGTAAAGTTGGGGAAGCCGTCGCTGATCTTCGGCCCCGGAGTGCGGGCGTCGTACTGGATGAAGAAATCGTAGACGTACGGCTGGTTCATCGGCAGACGGCGGTTGGTACCGGTCGACTCCAGGTAATTCAGAATGCCGTAGGCCATGCGTACGACGGCCTTGTTGTGGAACTGGCTGGGCGTCCAGGCCAGGCCGAAGCGCGGCTGGAACCCCTTCTTGTACGGGTTGTACAGCGCACGGCTATTGCCGTTCTGGCCGGCGAAAAGCTGCTTGCCGGTGCTAAGGTCATAGCTGGTCTGGCGGTCGTGAACTTCGACGTAGGGAGTGATGTATTCGTAGCGCAAACCGAGGTTCAGCGTCAGGTTGTTCCGGATTTTGAAGTCATCCTGGAAGAAATAGCCCTCGCGGATGCTCCGCTGCCCCCAGCCGACGGCGAACGACTTGCCGACGTTGTCCGGAAGACCGAGCAGGAAGTCCGCGACGCCGGAGCCGGTGTTGTTCACTCCGATCTGCTGGGTGTAGGAGCCGTTGAAATCGAAGGCCCCGAAAATACCGTTGTTCGATCCGTAGAAGCGGTTCTGCCGGTAGCGCAGGATCTCGGCGCCGAGTTTGAAAATGTGTCGGCCGCGGGTGATGGTGAGGCTGTCGGTGTATTGAAACGTGGTGGAAGGCGCGATGCTGTCGCTGCCGCGGGCGCCGATGCTGCTGGCGTCGCCGAAGGTAAGAAGCGGCAGACCCGGACCGGGGCTGTTGCCGCCGGGAATGCCGATTTTCTCCGCGAAGTTGCCGATGCCGCCGGTATCCGTAGTAAGGCTGGTCCCTCTGGTGCGGTTGACCCCCGCACGAGCCTCATTCAGGATGCTGGGGGAGAAGGTGTGGTTCCAGGAGAGGACGATGCTAAACGGGGTCGTAATCGCCGGCTGCGTTGGAATCGTCCGGACGGGGTTCAGCGTGCTGTCTTCCCGGCGGTCCTTCGAAAAGCGGCCCGTCACATTGTCCTTGGGCGAGAGCACGTAATCCATCTTGAGGTCGCCGAGGTTGTCGGTTACGTGCTGATTCGCAGCGCCGTTCCAGTTGTTGCTATTGGCGTTGGTGAGGGGCAGCGGATACAGACTGGGGTCGGCGAAGAGATTGCGCGCGACCGGGTTGATGAGCGACTGAGGGATGACGGCGCCGGCGAACGGCTGCCGGGTAACAGTGCCGTTACCGTTGTCGACCTGGCTGAGCGGATTGAAGAGCTGCTTGTTCAGGCTGGACATGTCGCCGCTGCGCCAGGCGACAGGAATCTGCGTGCGCACGCTGCCGGTGAGCCCTTTGGCGCGGCGGTAGCCTTGGTAATCGGCGAAGAAAAACAGCTTGTTCCTCATGATCGGCCCGCCGATCGTGCCGCCGAAGACGTTCTGGCTGAAGTGAGGCCGGACCTGGCTGGTGGCGTTCCCGAACCAGGTATTGGAGTCCATATGGTCGTTGCGCAGAAACTCGAACACGGAGCCGTGAAACTGGTTGGCGCCGGACTTCAGGCTGGTATTGACGATGGCGCCCATGGAGTTGCCGTATTCGGCCGGGGGATTGGTGGTGATGAGCTTGAACTCCTGGATGGCGTCCACGTTCGGGGAATAGCCGATGCCGTTGTCCTGGATCTCGTTGGCGTCCATGCCGTCCAGCCGGAAATTGTTAGCCTGGGCGCGATTGCCGTTGACCAGGGGCCGGCCCCCGGTGCCGTTGGTGTAATCACTCATACTGTAGGTGACCACGCCGGGGGCGAGCAGGGTGAGCTGGGCGAAGTTGCGGCCGTTCAGCGGAAGGTTGACCGTCGTGTTGCCGCTGACCAGGCTGCCGAGCTGGGTGTTCTCGGTCTGCAGCAAGGGGGCCAGGTCCCGGACCTCGACCGTCTCGGCGACCGCGCCGACTTCGAGCGTGAGATCGATGCGGGCGACCTGGTTCACTTCGAGCTCGATGGGATTGGTGACCAGGCGCTTGAAGCCGGGCACCTCCACCGTCAGGGTGTACCGGCCCGGCGGCAGAGCCGGAATGTTATAGATGCCGGCCTCGTTCGTCTTAGTTTGCCAGTCGCGCCCCGACTCGACGCTGCGCGCGGTGACGGCAGAGTTGGGAACGACGGCGCCCGAAGTATCGGTCACAGCGCCGGTGATGCTGCCGGTAGCGCCCTGCGGCCACAGGGGAACCGCCAGCAACAACAGGACAATTAAGAGGATGGACGATTTGGTGATTGGGTTATGCAGTGATGGACGCGGGTTCATCTAGCGACCTCCCATGCAAAGCGGCTCAACAACTACACTTAGCATAGGGGGCGCCACGAAGGCTGTCAAATGATCGGGACTTCAAAACTGTAAACATTGGCCTGGCCCGCAGCGCCATCCAGAGCGGCGCTGCGGCGACGGACTGCCAGCTCCCCTTTTGGCTGGATCCCGCTCCCGCCAGCGATCCTGGCGTGGGGGGCCTTGCTGCTAGTGTCGATGTAAGGCGCGGTCATCTCGCGTCGCGATCCCGCCGAACCAGGACCTCGCTCGGCACCGGCAGCCGCGGCATCTTGGCGCGGAGGTCCGCGTGGGATGGCATCGCTCGCGCCTGGTGGACCGGAACGACTCGAGCCAAGGGACGCCCGCGGCGGGTGACGAGGATCTCGCCCTCCTCGGCAATCACCTCGTCCAACCGGGCCAGCGCCGCCCGCAGGTGCCGGACGGACAACGTCTTCATGTGACACCTCATCTGTGGGCTCCGCGCCCCCTGCCCTCCGCTAGTGGAGTTAGGATGCCGCGAGGCCTGACAGCCCATCGTTGTTGGGATCCCACTCGTCGATCGGGTTGTCCTGGCGCAGCACGGCCAGCTCCGCTTCGGTGCGCGGCGGGCGGGAACGGGCGGTCTTTCTAGCCTTCCCGAGGACTTCCTTCATTCGCTGCGCCACGACTTTTTCCTCGCCGGGGACCATCATCCACGGGACCAGCGTCACGCCCAGAGGTGTCCGCAAGGCGACCACGCTGGGCTCGCCCTCCTGCAAGGCTTTGAAGCACTCCTCGCGAGAGAAGTTGAAGGCCTTCTCGTCCCACTGCACCCACATCCGCGGAACGTGGTTGGTGACCTCGCGCGGCACTAAGCCGGTCTTGACGCCGGGGATCTTGTCGAGCACTTCCTTCATGTAGTCGACCTGCGATTTCCAGTAGTTCCACTCGGCCTGATGGTCCACCTTGGTGTAGCGCTCGACGGCGGCGACCATGCCGATCATGGCTTCCTTGGAAATCTTCGAATCCCGGCCGATGCCGCTGTAGGGACTCTGGTACATCGCAGCCATATCCACCAGGTCCTTGCGGCCCAGGAGCAGGCCGGCGTTCTGCGGGCCGCGCAAGCCTTTGCCGCCGCTGAAGGCGACCAGGTCGGCGCCCATCTTGGTGTAGCCGGAGAGGTTCTCGGCCGGGGGCAGCTCGGCGGCGGCATCCACCAACAGCGGGATGCGGGCTTTCTTGGCGATGGCGATGCCCTCTTCGAGCGATACCTTACCACCGGGCGCGTCGAGCTGGTCGCGGTACTGGCCGAAGTGCTTGTCGGCCACCAGGAAATAAATCATGGCGGTGTGGCCGGTGATGGCGCGCTCCATTTCGTCCTTCTGCTCGACCACGACCATGCGGGCGCCGGCAGCCTCGCACTGGCGGACCCAGCCGGTGTGGTGCAGTTTCTGGAGGACGACCTCGTTCCTCATGCCGTCGGTGAACGGCAGGCGCTTCATCTTGTCGGGGTCGTTGCCGCCGATACAGGCGCAAGTGCCGACGAAAATGGCGCCGGCCGCGCCGGTGGTCACCAGGGCGCCGGGGTTGTCCGTAAGCTGGGCAATCCGCTCGCCGGTGGCGCGCGTCAGGTCCCGCATCGGAACATAGTGTTGCGCCGCATCGTTCATCGCGTCGATCACTTCCGCCGGCATCAGCGAGCCGCCGAGGTGGGTATAGGTGCCTGATGCGTTGACGATCGGCCGAAGCCCCAGGCGCGTGTAGACCTTCATCGACTCCTGCGTGGCCTTGGTCGCCAGAGCGGCGGCTAAGCGCTGCCCTCCCGGCAGAGCGCCGAGCAGGCCGACCAGACCCGTGGTGGTGAAGAAACTGCGACGGCTGGAATGCAAGGATGGGATTGTCATAGCACCGAGTATACCGCTTGCCGGGCCCAAGGCGGTGGGTAGTGTTCTATCATTGCGTTGCTGGCTTGGTGGCGGCCTCGCCAGGGCGGACCGCCAGCAGTCTTAGGACACTACCAGACGGTGGTCCAGGGCGCATCCCCGGCCCCATACGGACGTACGCCTTTGGCCAGTCGAACGTACGGCTTACCGTGCTACAATGATTTCTTCGGGGAGACGCACTTATGACGATTTCCGCATCCAAGCTCCGGGAGAATGTCTACCGAATCCTGGACGATGTGCTGGAAACGGGGACTCCGGTCGAGGTAAAGCGAAAGGGCAAGGTGATTAAGATCACCGCCGAGCAGAGGCCGTCCAAGCTGAACCGGTTGAGGAAACGCCCCTACCCCCTACGCGACCCGGAAAGCATCGTCCACATGGATTGGCTCCAGGAGTGGAGCGAGTTGCGGTGACCTATCTGGACACCCACGTGGTGGTATGGCTGTACCGCCGCGATCTGAAACTACTCAGCAAGAACGCGCGCGATCAAATCGAGCGGGATGACCTATTGATCTCGCCGGCGGTGGTACTCGAGCTGGAGTATCTGAGCGAAATTCAGCGACAACGGCCGTCGGCCCTCGCCGTCGTGCGATCTCTCGAGTCGGAGATGGGCTTGCAGATCTGCGCTCTGCCATTTCCCAAAGTCGTCGAACAAGCACTCCAAGAAAAATGGGGGAGAGACCCGTTCGATCGGCTGATTGTGGCGCAGGCGCGTGCGAGTCGTTCGCCCTTGGTGACCAGGGACGAGAAGATCCGGCAACATTACCAGCTTGCCATTTGGTAGACGGTGACATTATCCCCTGATCGGACCTCATCCCCTGTCAGCCTGCTGGGCACACGCGGCCCAGTTACGCGCCGGCGTCCCCCGGCAGGTCCCGGAGCGGTCGCGTCCAGGTCCTAACCTCCCATGCCGGTCTTAGCGTAAGCTGTAGCCATGGAACGAAAATCCTATCTTTACCAGCACCACACCTGGCCGGAGCTGCGCGAGGCCGCCAAGTCGCAGCCGGTCGTCATTCTGCCCATCGGATCGGTCGAGGACCACGGGCGGCACCTGCCGCTCGACACCGACAATTTCGTCATCTGGTCGATCTGCGAAGCCGCGGCACAGAAAGCGCCGGGCGAGGTCCTGCTGCTGCCGCAGATCCCCTTCGGCTTCGAAACCCACCACATGGACTTTCCCGGGACGATCGACATCCACATGGAGCACCTGCTCCATTTCGTCCTCGACGTGACCAAGAGCGTCGCCCACCACGGCTTCCGTCACATTCTGATCGCCGATGGTCATGGCTCTAATATGCCGATCCTCGACCTGGTCGCCCGCCGCACGATCCTCGAGACCGAGGCCCTCTGCGG
>JBGOUJ010000150.1:0-13257 GCA_041477005.1 Terriglobia bacterium
ATCGCCACACTCGAAGACGTAATCGAATAGTACGATCGCGGCGGCAACCGGAATCCGGAACTCGATGCCGAGATTCGTCCCCTCCATCTCTCCTCCGTTGAAAAGCGGAACATCATCGCGTTCCTGCGTTGTTTGAACGGCCACGAAGTCAGTAGGTAGCGCCACCGGCGTCTGCCGCTTATCGCTGCAGGAGCCACACGTATGCCTTATCAATCACGAGACCTGAGCGATGCTCAATGGGCCATCCTTGATGAACTTATCCCAGAGCCGGAACGGCGAGAAGATGGCCGAGGCCGTCCTTGGAAAGACCGCCGATCTGTGCTGCGGTATTCTGTGGGTGCTAAGAACTGGCGCACCCTGGGCAGACCTCCCGGACCGGTATCCGTCTTATCAAACCTGTCATCGCCGGTTCCAGCAATGGGTCCGCTCCGGCATCATGAAGGGAGTCCTCGAAGCTTTGGCCGAGGATCTCCGGACTCGATGCGGTCTGGACGTTCGGGAAGCCTTTATTGACGCCTCGTTCGCTCCTGCGAAAAAAGGGGGCCGTGTGTGGGTAAAACCAAGCGCGGCAAAGGAACAAAAATCATGGCCGTGGCAGACCGGCACGGCCTTCCGGTCGGCGTATCTATTGCGAGTGCCTCGCCTCACGAGGTGACATTAGTCGGTCGTCCGCTATGAGTACCGAGCTGACAACTTTCTCGGCATGGTCCACTTGGCCATCACTCTCATTCTTGTTCGGAGGCTATTATGAGATGGCTCCTAGTCTAGTCTGTTTTCTGGCCGCCGTGGATCCTGGTCGTGCCGATCCAGAGCTTCACCAGCAAATCGCGCATCTTGATTACGCCGTCCACGGGATCGCCTTTACCCTCGTATTCGATCGAGATGGCGCCGCCGTAACCGGTCTTCTGGACCGGATCGAGGGCTTTGCGGTAGTCGATCCCCGCTTCGTCGCCGTACTTGTCGAAGGCGCGGCACTTGGCGTGGGTGTGGTAGGCGTAAGGGGCGAGCTTGGCGATGTCGGCGTACATGGCCGACTTGTCCTGCCAGTTCCCGAAATCGAGGCAGGAGCCGACCCAGGCCGGGTCGATTCCCCGGATGATTCGAAGGATGCCATCGGCGGTTCGGCTGGCGCCGCCGTGGTTCTCGATGGTCATCTTGATGCCGAGATCCTTGGCCGTGGGGAGCATTTGCCGGAAAGCCGTGATGGCGCGCTCCACCCCGGTGGTTTGGTCAGCGGCGTCGCCGTGACCGGTTTGGCCGACGTTGATGCGCACCACTCGCGCTCCCAGGTAGTGGGCCGCGCGCATCAGGCGCTGGTCATCCTCGACCTGCTTCCGGTTGGCCGCCTCGTCATCGGAAACCAGATTGCCGTCGAGGATCAGCGCCGTCAGGATTCGCCCCTCGTCGTGGATGGCCTTCTTGATGCGGTCGAGCGACGCGCTGTCCCAGCTCTTGATATAGCGGGCGTTGATCGAGATGCCGCGGATGCCCAGCTTGCGATAAAACGCCGGCGCCGCTTCGACGGTCAGCTCACCCTGGAGCAGCTTGTCGCGGAAGCTGTAAGTCTCGCAGCTCAGGATGCCGCCGCCTTTCAGGTAGTAGTCGGTGGTGGAGGACCGCCGGGCGGCCGTCTTCCAGCCGGTCTCATCCGGCCCGCCCATGCCCGCCGGCACGTTCACCACCAGCAGCCGCTTGGGCGCCAGGCCCACCGGCACGCGCGCCACCTCGCGAATGGCGTCGGTGTCGATCACGGAAACATCGTTCGACCCGGCGTTGCTCACGTAGAGATACTTGCCGTCGAGACCGAAGGTCATCCAGTTCGGCGCCAGGCCCACCGGAACCGCGCCCAGCAGCTTGTGGGCGGGCTCGGAGAAACCCTCCACGGCGTTGCCGAACACGTTCGTGATCCAAAACTGCGTGTTGTCCGGGCGCAGGGCGATGCCGTGGGTGGGCGTATAGCCGTAAGTCGAGACGTCTTGCACGTCGGCCGGCGGCAGCTCGACCTTGTCGATGACCTTGCGCTGGGCGATGTCGGCGATGACGAAGCCGTGAAGGCCCGTAAGGGCCACGTACATCCGCTGGTTGTCGCTGGTGATCGCCGCCGGGCGTGGCTCTCCGCCCACCGGGATCGAGCCGAGGGCGCTCTGGGTCGCCCCATCGATGATGGTGACCTTCTCATCGCCCATCGAGGTGACGTAGGTCCACTTGCCGTTGGGCGAGCGGTAGGCGTTGTGGGGTGAGCGTCCGACCGGGATGGACTTGACCTTCTCATGGGTGCGGGTGTCCACCACATCGGCGTGGTCGGAGCTGCGGATGGGAACGTAGACGTAGCGGCCGTCGGCGGAGAGCGCGATGTGGTTGGGGCGGCCGCTGACCGGCGCTTTCCACAAGATGGTGGAAGCAGCCGTGTCGATGGCCACCACGTCGTTGTCGGTCTCGCCGCTGACGTAAACCCGCGTGCCGTCCGTCGCGGCTTCGAGACCGTGCGGCGTGTCGCCCGTCTCGATGCTTCCGATAGTCTTGTTGGTAGCTACGTCGACCAGCGTGACGTCGTTGCCGCCGCTATTGGTGACGTAGAGAATGGCCCGCTGGCGCCCCCGCGGTCCAGCGGGAAGCAACAAGGCGCCCAGCGCCAAGACTCCAGCGGCCAAGCCGCATCTGCCCAGGGACATAGAAACCTCGCGCGTCGTCCTGGGTCATTATAGCGTCTGGATCAGAGGTCGGTTCGAATGTCCTCGGCTCGAACGGACCAGGGCGGTGGGTCAGTCTCCGAGCTCGACGCCGCCACTTGAAATCGCACATCGGATCCCTGCCAGCCCGGAATGCTTTGACGCACCAGAAAACGCCGGACCTCCTCGGGGTCGCGACTCAGCATGCGGCAGCAGAAGACGAAGCTGAACTGTTCCTCGCTGGTCTCTGTCACCCAGCGGATGGCGTCTTCCCGCCTTCTTCCGGAGCCGCAGCGGATGTCCTCGATGGCCTGGACCAGAATGGCGCCGGCCAGCCGATGGACGCCGCGAACATTGATCGCTTCGGCCTCGCTAACCATGTCCTGCGTTACTTGGTTCACTCCGCTCATACCTCGAACAGATTCATTTATAAACGAAGCGTGGGGGTCGGCTATAGAGTGGCTCTACCGAATTGAGAGGGGCTCTATGCCCTAGAGATGGCAGAGCACTAAAGTACCTGGCGAGCAGGCGTTCACCTTAGGGGGCCTAGTGCCACCGATGGCTGCGAGAATAGCCCCACCGTTGCGGCAAATCCCCCAAATCCAGTCCGAATGGACCGCTTCCCGAAGTGCTCGCCGTGGCCGAAAGTCGATGTATCCGGGCCGATTGCGGGTAAATGGGTGAGGTGAAAACCTTTGGCAACGGCTGTGCACTCCGGTTTGGGAGCATACGCTACGAGGAGAGAAGCCATGCAATTCACCCGAGCTTCCGATTACGCCATCCGCGTGGTCAGCTACCTGGCCCATGCCGACGGCTCGGTGTCCCGTTCGCAGTCGATCGCCACCGCAACCGATATCCCGGAAAGCTTCCTGGCCAAGATTTTGGGCCAGTTGAGCCGCGCGGGCATCGTCCGCTCGCACCGCGGCGCCCACGGCGGCTTTTCGCTGGCCATGGACGGGACGACGCTGACGCTGCTGGACGTGGTGGAGGCGATGGAGGGTCCGCTGCGCCTGAATCTGTGCGCCGCGCCCGACCCGTGCCGCTACGTGGACCGGTGCCCGATCCAAAAGGCCTGGGCGCAGGCCGAATCGAGCCTGCGCGAGTCGTTGCGCTCCCACAAGGTCGTGGATCTCGCCGAAGAGTGCAATAACGTACACCTGTTTACGAAGCAGGTTGCTTCCTGAGCAGGCCGCTGCCGAATCGGCGAGGGCGCGCGACATTGCGGGCCGGGGCGTGAGCCGACCGAAAGATTTCGCGCAAAAGCGCGAAGAACGCAAAGCAAGCAAAGTAGTTTTTCTTCGCAGACTTAGCGTGAGATTGGCAGTTTTTCACGCCCTCATGCACTTACCCTTGCAGCGGCGCACCGAAAGGCCCGGCCGGCGCGGTAGAATACTGGGCGTATGAAAGCCATACGCATCCACGAAAACGGCGGGCCGGAAGTGCTGCGCTACGAAGAGATCCCCACGCCGGCCCCGGGCCCCGGCGAGGCGCTGGTCAAAGTCGAGGCGATCGGCGTCAACTTTATCGACATTTACTTTCGCCAAGGGCTTTACAAGGCGGCGTTACCCATTACGCTGGGCCAGGAGGCGGCCGGCGTGGTGGAAAGCGTGGGCGCCGGCGCAACCGAAGTCAAGCCGGGTGATCGTGTGGCGTACGCGGGGACGCTGGGGACCTATGCCCAGTACGCCGTGGCGCCGGCGGCTCGGATGGTGCTGGCGCCGCCGGCTGTCGACTCGCGCTCGGCGGCCGCCGCCCTGCTCCAGGGCATGACGGCTCACTACCTGGCCACCAGCACCTTTCCCCTCGCGCCCGGCCATACGGCGCTGGTTCATGCCGCTGCCGGAGGCGTGGGCCTGCTGCTGGTGCAGATGGCGAAGATGCGCGGAGCCCGCGTCTTCGGCACGGTCTCCACCGAAGAGAAAGCCCGCCTGGCGCGGGAAGCCGGGGCGGATGAGACGATCCTCTACACGACGCAGGATTTCCAGGCGGAAGTGATGCGCCTGACCGGAGGCAGAGGAGTGGACGTGGCTTACGATTCCGTGGCCCGCACCACCTGGGAAAAAAGCCTCCACTCGCTGCGGCCGCGCGGCATGCTGGTGCTCTACGGCAACGCGAGCGGCGCCGCGCCGGCTATCGACCCGCTGCTGCTGACCCAGCGCGGGTCGTTATTCCTCACCCGCCCCAAGCTGGCGGACTACACGGCGACCCGGGAAGAGTTGTTGCGCCGGGCGGGCGAAGTTTTCGGCTGGGTCGCTGCCGGCAAGCTTCGGCTCCGCATCGAGCACGTTTTCCCCCTGGAGCAGGCGGCGCAGGCCCAGGAGGCGCTGGCCGGCCGTCAGACGACAGGGAAGGTTGTACTAATACCATAGCTGGTACGAGCGCTCTCCGAGAGAATTGAGGAATTGAGAAATGGAGGAATTGAGAAATGAAGACCGCACGACCGGCGGCTGGGTGTTTTCATTTCTCAATTTCTCCATTCCTCAATTTCTCAATTCTTCTCAACGCAGCATCAGGGCGGCCGGCTTTCCTTGATCGCCGCACAAGGCGCGCCAGTCCAGACCCAGGAGGTCGAGCATGGTCGCGGCGGCGTCGCGCTGATAAACCGTTCCGGCGCCGGTGACCTCGCCGCGGGGGGGCGTGTCGGGGCCCATCGCCGCCATCCAGATGTATTCGGCGCCCTCGACCCGCTCGCCGTGTTTGGACCAATCGTCCAGGCGCGAGCCGCGGCCGTGGTCGGCCGTCACCAGGAGTGTCGTGCGGTCGCGGTATTCGGGCATGGATTGGAGCGTCCGCCAGAGCCTCTCCAGCGTCTGGTCGACGTATTGCACCATGTGGAGCACGCGATCGTAGCGCCGGTCGTGGGCCCAATCATCGGTTTCGTCGAGCGCGATGTAAAGCAGGCGGGGCTTGTATTTCCGAAGGTGCTCGAAGGCCATCTCGACGGTGACGTAATCGTGCCGCGCGCTGTCCCAGGGCGTGAGCGCTTCGTCCTGGAGGCGGCTCAGATCCTCGAGTCGCGGCGTTTCGCTCGCCGCCTGGCGGCCGGCGTTGATCGTGATGGTCCCTTCGCGGCTCTCGCCGATGAAGCGAAACACTTCCCAGGAGGCGAATAGCGCCACCTGCGAGCGAGAGGCGCCCCACTGACGGCGCGCGGATTCGAGCGCCGTCTCGCGCGGATTGCGGATCGGGTTGTTGCCGCGGATCTGGTCGTCCTGAGCGCGACAGGTGAGGATCTCGGAGTAGCCGGGGTAGGAAACGCGGAAGCGGTTGGTCACCATCACCGCGCTGCCTTTCTCCACATTGCCCAGCACGACCCCGTCGCGCGCCAGCGTCCCCCAGAAGAACGGCAACAGCCGCTGGCGCCGCTGCTCGGGGGTGGAAGCCCACAGCTTTTGTCGCAGGGGCGCAGCGTCCTCCATCCCGGCATCCTTCTCCAGCATCAGCAGGGGATCGATGCCGGCGAAGATCTCCTGGCGGCGCAGCCCGTCAGCGGTCACCAGAACCAGGTTCTGCGTTTTGCGGGGCTCGGCGGCGGACAGGAACGAGGACAAGCAGAGAGCGAAGGCCAGCTTTCTCATCCCGCCTATGATACAGGCTTTCGAGGCAGCTTCGCGATGACAGGCGCAACCGGCTATTGCCGCCTTTCGGGGGAGATTCCGCCGGCTCGATGCAGACGATCTCGGAGGAGTGCAGGTATATCGGGCGGAAACGGCGAATGTTATAATCCGACGACTCATGAAACGGCGAAAATTTATTGGCAACACGCTGGCCGGAGGCATGCTGCTGGGCGGTGGCTCAGCCGGGGCGGCCCAGTCGCAGGCGCGGAGTGCGGCCGAGGTCTTCATCGAGCGGCCGGCCGCCGGCAAACCCCATGCGGGCAAGGTGCTGGCGCTGGTCGAGCCTCACCTCGACGACGGTCCGATCTTCGCCGGCGGAACCATCGCCAAGCTCTTGAGAGAGGGCTACACCGGCTACCTGATCCGCACCAGCAACGACGAGAAGGATTCCTACGCCTTGAGCCTCGGCGAAACAGTGCTGGCCAACGAGCGCGACTCGCAAGCTTTCGTGAAGGCGATGGGCCTGGAGCGGTGGTTCGACCTGAGCTACCGGAACCACCGCATGGAT
The DNA here is from genome assembly GCA_041477005.1 of Terriglobia bacterium. GTDB lineage: Bacteria > Acidobacteriota > Terriglobia > Bryobacterales > JACQDG01 > JBGOUJ01. Next base: position 6,795 of record JBGOUJ010000150.1, read on the forward strand.
GACGTCTCGCGCAACGACCTGCGCGGCCGTCTGATTTTCCTGTTCCGCCTGCTCAAAGTGGACACCGTCTTCAGTTACGACCCGTGGGGCCACTACGAGGAGAATCCCGATCACTACGTGACCGCCCAGGGCGTAGAGGCAGCCTGCTGGATGGCCGGCGGCCGGCTCGATTACCCCGAGCAATTCGCCGCCGGGCTGAAGCCCCACGCCGTCGGGGAAAAATACTACTTCGCCCGCGGGCCGCAACTGGTGAACCGCGTCGTGGATACCTCCGCTACGATCGAAGAGAAAATGGCCGGCATCCGCTCGAATCGAACCATGATCCTGCACATGGCCGGCGATCTGAAAGCCGAGCTGGCCGGCCGCAAGCTGCGCCTGCCCATCCTGAGCGGCGATGACGATGCGACCATCCGGGAGTTTGTGAACCTGCGCTTCCGGGAGCGCGATGCGCAGATCGGCCAGCGATACGGCCTGCCCTACGCCGAGGCTTTCCACTACATCGGCCGCGACAGCTCGCTCGACGAGTACGTCAAGGGCAACGCTGTGGCGCTGTGAGCGCCCCTCGTGGATCGTAGAACGTGGGCCCGGTCCACGAGTCCGATCATCCCTTAGTCACCCGTGTCTCTCCTCCCCCCGTCTCTCCTCTCCCCGTCTGCCCTCTCTCCGTCTGTCCTCCCCCCCGTCTGCCCTTCCTCGCCGCCGGCCGGGAGGGTAAAACAGAACTTCGATCCCTGGCCGGGCTGGGATTCCACCCAGAGGCGCCCGTGGTGACCCTCTACGATCTTCTTGCAGACCGCCAGGCCAATGCCCGTTCCCGGATACTCGTGTTTGTGGTGCAGCCGCTCGAAAATCTGGAAGATCTGGTCGGCGTGCCGCGGCTCGATGCCGATGCCGTTATCGCGGACCGTGAACAGCCAATCGTCGTCCTTTCGTTCCGCCGAAACGTGGACCCGCGGCGGCTCCTGGCCGCGGAACTTGATGGCATTGCCGACCAGGTTTTGAAGCAGTTGATCCAGCCGACCGGAGTCGGCCCGAATCGTCGGCAGAGAATCGTGTGTGACGACGGCGTCGCTCGATTCAATGGACACCCGCAGGTTCTCCACGGCTCGCCGAAAGACCTCCTCGCAGTCGGTCGGCTGGAAATCGCCGGGGCGGCGCGACACCCGGGTATAGCCCAGCAGGTCGTCGATCAACTGGCGCATGCGGATGCATCCGCTCACCGCCTGCTCGATGAACTTGTCCGCTTGGGCGTCGATCTTGCCTTTGTACCGCTGCGCCAGCAACTGGGTAAAGCTGGCCACGGTGCGGAGCGGCTCCTGGAGATCGTGAGCGGCCACACAGGCGAATTGTTCCAACTCGGCGTTGTAGCGGGCCAGCGCCTCATCGGAACGTTTCCGCTCGGTGATGTCGGTGATCGAGCGGACGGCGCCGACGATCCGGCCGGCGGGGTCCCGCAGCGGCGCCGAGTTCACCGACAAGATGACCGGCGTCCCGTCGGGACGCCGCACCACCATCTCCACGTCGTAGGCCGGCAGCCCCTGCATGACGCGGCAAAAGGGCTGCTCCTCGCTGGGGAACGGCCGGCCGTCGAGCGTAGCGGCCCCCCAGGCGGGATCGTCGTGCGCGCGCGCGGCGATGACAGAAACCGGCACTCCCAGAATCCGCCCCGCCGCCGCGTTGGCAAACGTGAAGCGGCCTTGCCGGTCGGCGATCAGGATCCCTTCCCGGAGCGTATCGATGATCCGGGCCAGGCGTTCCTGGTTATCCCGCAGCTCGGAGAGGGTGCGCGTGAGCAGGAGGGCTTGGCCGATCTCGGTCCCGACCGCCTTGCCGAAAAAGATCCAGTCTTCGTCCAGGTCTTTCTTCTGGGAAAACATCACCAGAATGCCCACGCGTTCCTCGCCCCAAGCCAGCGGCACCAGGATCACCGATTGGGCGGCGGTCTTTTTCAGCAGCTCCTCCGGCCAGACCTCGGCGCCGGCGGAACAAGACAGGGCCAAGGGTTCTCCCTCCCGCAGGATTCGCTGGAGCCGGTCGATGTGTCCGAAGAATTGCCGGAGAGCATCCGGCTCCTGGAACCCGGACTGCGCCCGCAACGAGAGCGAGCCGTCCGGCTCCAGCAAGTACGCCGCGCCCTTGGAGACCCCGGCCGCGTCGAGGCAGCGGTGCAGCAGCTCATCGACGACTTTTCCGATCGGCAGGTTGTTCTTCAGGGTTTCGGTGAGTCCGGCGAGAATCGTCAGCTCCGCTTCCCGCATCGAGAGCCGCTGGGCCAGGCTGGCCTTGAGGCTGACCTGGTGCTCCAACTGTCGGATGAGACGATGCGTGTATTCCTCGGTCAGTTCCACGGGGTGCGAAGGCAAATGGGGCGCGGGTTCCCCGACGAGCGTCGCCAGCCGGGCGATCACCGGCCTCAAATCGGGACCGCCGGCGATCAGGGCGTTGGCCCCCACCTGGCGCGCCAGCTCCCGGTCCGCTTCCTCGGTGTAAGCCGCCGAAATCAGCAACACCCGGGTCCGCGCCAGGCGCGGGTCCAGCCGCACGGCCAGGCAAAGCCGGAATCCGTCCATGCGCGGCATCAGCACGTCGCTGATGATGGCGTCGGGCGGAGAGCCCTTGGCTTTCTCCAAGGCATCCTGCCCGTCAATGGCCGTGGTGACCTCGAAACCACAGTGCTGCAGGTGGATTTCGTACAGCCTGCGCTGGACCGGATCATCATTGGCCAGCAGGACCCGCCGGCCCCCGCCCGGTTTCTCCTCGCCCGGCCGGTCCAGCGGAACGTAAGCCTTGATCAGGCGGAGCAATTGCGAATGCTCGACGGGCTTGAAGACATAGTCGGTAAAGCCCATTTCCCGGCTGCGGGCCTCGTCGATCTTGGAAAGGAACCCGGAAAAGGCCAGGATGGGCACCTGCGCGAGACCGGGGAGCCTCCGCAGGGTCGCTACCAGATCGAGGCCGTCCATGTCGGGCAGAACCAAATCCTGCAGGACCAGATCCGGCGGGCGACTAGCGGCCGTCTCGATGGCGGTCTTTCCATTCAGCGCCGAAGCGACGGCGTATCCTTCGCCCTCCAGCGTCACCGCGATCAGTTTCTGGGTGATGGGATTGTCTTCCACTACCAGAATGGTGCGGGGCGTCACCGCGAGAGATCCTTTTGCGGCCGTCCGCCCAGCGGCGTGAGGTGGCTTTCCACGGTGCGGGGCAGAGCCGCCACATCTATCGGTTTGGTGATGTAGCCGTCGCACCCGGCATCGAGGGCCTTCTGTTCGTCTCCTTTCATGGCGTAGGCCGTCATCGCCAGGATCGAGATATCTCGCGTCGCCGGATCGGCTTTCAGACGCCGGGTTAGGTCCAGGCCATCCATCCCGGGAAGCTGGATGTCCATCAAGATCAGGCGGGGCCGCCAGCTTCCCAGCACAACCAGAGCCTCCTCGGCATCCGTGGCCGTGCGCACCTCATAACCTTCCTCGCCAAGCACGACCGAGGCCAGCTTCAGGTTGGTCGGGTGATCGTCAACAATCAGGATCGGCTCGCCGTCGATCCGTCCTCCCTCGACGTGTCGCGTCAGGGAGGCCAGCCCCGTCGCGATCTCCGGCAGGTCAGGCTGCTTCGGCGGAGACAAGTATTTCGATAGTTCCCGAAGCAAGGGCTGTGTCCCGGGATCGTTTTTCAGGACCACCGCCTGAGCCGAAGCCTCCAGCCGAGCCCGCTCTCGCGCGGTGAGGTCTTTGGCGGTCCACACAATCACAGGCGTATTCCCGGCGGCGGTAAACCGCAGGCGATCCAGGAATTCAAAACCGTCCATCCGGGGCATGAGAAGGTCGAGGATTACCGCGGCCGGCTTGTGGTCTATCACCGCCAGCAAACCGCTCTGGCCGTCCGGCGCACAAATGGGCCGATATCCCAGGTCTTTCAGCGTGGCATCCAGGAGTTTCGCCGAGGTCGCGTCGTCTTCCACGATCAAGACCACCGCCCCCCGATCCGGCTCGACGCCGGCCCGTCTCAGCGAGGCCAGCAAATCCGGCGCGGCGACGGGCTTAGTCAGGAAGTCTTGGACCCGGTAACCGGCTCCAATTCCTTGATCGGCCACAACCGTCACAACAATTACCGGAATTTCGCTCTGCAGCTCCTCCCGAATCTTCCGGAGAACATCCCATCCGTCCATGTCGGGGAGAATCAGATCGAGTGTCACGGCGTCAAAGGCCCGCTCGCGACAGCGCTTCAGGCCCTCGGCGGCCGTGGTAGCAGTCTCCACCGCGTAGCCGGCCGAGGCCAGGGCCTCCGCGAGCCAAGCCCGGTCCCTAGGATCGTCCTCGATGACCAGGATGGCGGGCGCGGCCGGACCGGCCGCCACGGCGGGGGGCGCCGCCTGGGTTTGGCTCTCCGGCGCCACCCGGCTCATTAAGGGCAAGACCGCATAGAAGGTCGAACCCTGGCCCGGTGAGCTCTCCACGCCGACCTGGCCGCCTTGCGCCTCGACAATGCGCCTGGTCAGGGCCAGGCCCAGGCCCGTCCCCGGGTACTTTTTGGCCGCGCCGGCATCCAGTTGCTGGAACTCGACGAACAACCGGGGGAGATCCTCGGGCAGGATGCCGATGCCGGCATCCTGCACTTCAATACGGAACGACTCCTCCCCTTCGCGCCGGGCCCGCACCGTGACCCGGCCCTCCTCGGACGTGAACTTCAATGCATTCGACAGATAGTTGTAGAGGACCTGTTTGAGCCGGGCCGGATCGCCGACAATGCCGGTGAGCGCGGGATCTACTTCGGTTTCGATGCGCAGTCTCCGGCTGGCCGACAACGGGCGCAGGACCGTGGTCACCTCCTCGATCAGCGTGGCCGGGTCCAAAGGCTCGGGCCGAAACTGCATCGTCCCCGACTCCACTTTGGACAGGTCCAGCACGTCGTTGATGAGCTGCAGCAGGTGCCGGGCGCTGCTCAAAATATGACTCAGGAAATCTTTCTGGCGAGGAGAGATCGCGCCCGCCCGGCCCAGGTGCAGCAAGTCGGCAAACCCGATGATCCCGTTCAACGGCGTCCGGAGCTCGTGGGACATGTTGGCCAGAAACTCGCTCTTCAGCCTGTTGGCCTGCTGTCCCAGGTGGTACTGTTGCTCCAGCTCTTCGTTTTTCCGGCGAACCTGCTCTTCGAGGGCCTTCTGTGCGGTGATATCTTTCGAGACCAGCAGGTAACCGATCGGCCGACCGGCGGCGTCGGTGCGGCGCGTGACGGCGACGAAAGCCGAGAAGCGCTGGCCATTCTTGCGCAGGCGCTCGAAAGCCGCCTCGGCCTTGCCGGTCCGCGCAGCCGCGTCCAGCATTTCGGCGACCCGGCCCGACCGGATGTCCTCCGGCACGTGCAGGATGCTCCAGTTTCCCTTCTTGACCATCTCCTCGGCGCTGTAGCCGTAGTTCCGCCGCGCCCCTTCATTCCAGGTCAGGGTAAAGCCTTCGAGATCGACGGCGATGATTGAGTGCTCCGTCGAGCTTTCGAGCACGTTGTTCAGAAAGATCGTGGATTCCCGCAGTGCTTCTTCCGCCTGCTTGCGCTCGGTGACGTCCCGAATTGTGGCCGTCACCAGGATGCCCTCGCCCGTCTCCAGCGGACTCAGGCTGATGTCCGCCGGAAACTCGCTGCCGTCCTTCCGCCGCCCTTGCAGGTCCAGCCCCGCCCCCATCGGCGACCCCGCGGATCGTGGAAGTAGCTCCCGCGGTGCCCTTCGTGCGCCGGACGAGATCGCTCCGGCACCAGCATCTCGATGGTCTGGCCCAGCAATTCCTCCCGGCTGTAGCCGAACAGCTTCTCGGTCTGTGCGTTGACCAAAACGATCCGCCCCGTCCGGTCGGTCCCCACCACCGCATCCGGCGCCGCTTCCAGCAATCCTCGGAACTTTGCTTCCCTCGCCCGCAGCCCCTCCTCGGCCCGCTTGCGCTCGATCGCCGCCGCCAGCACGTTGGCGGCAGCCTGCAGGAACTGGATATCGTCTTGCGTGAAACTCCGTCTGGTGGTGGCATCCACAGCCAGCACGCCAAAGGGCCGTAACTGCCCGTGGATGAGGACGCACATGGTGCTGGTCACGCCGTGGTCCTGGAGCAGCGGCGGCGTGGGAAATCGAACCTCGTGACGCAGGTCTTCGACCACCACCGGCGCGTTGGAATAGACCGCATAGCCCGCTGCCGAGCCCGTATTGGCTTCCACGATTGCCTGGCCGACGTAGCCCGGCTTCCAACCCACGCCGGCCCGGAGCAGCAGACCGTCGTCTCCCGGAAGCAGCTCCATCACCCGGCAGTACTCCGCGTTCATGGCTCGAGCCAGGAGCTGAACCGTCCGGCCCATCAGCGCCGACGGCTCGGCGCCGGCCAGGGCTAACTGGCCGAGTTCCACGACCACCGCCCGCTCGACGGTGCGAGCTCGGGATTCCGGATCGGCGTGCCGGCCGTCCAGCGGCTCTGCCGGCGCGGAG
>JBGOUJ010000151.1:0-13232 GCA_041477005.1 Terriglobia bacterium
CAAGCGGGCATCCTGGCGGGCAAGAAGGAGTGGATCGCGCGCCTCCGGCGCAATCCCCTGTTCCGGGCCCTGCGCGTTGACAAGCTGACCTACGCCGCGCTGGGCGCAACCCTGCGGGATTACCTGCTCGACAACCGCGCCGGCATTCCGATCCTGGCGATGCTCCAGCAGACCCAGGCTCAGATCCAGGAACGCGCCGCCAGCCTGCTCGCTTCGCTCGAGGGGATTCGTGGCGAGCTTGTTGGCGGCAGCTCCGTAATCGGCGGCGGCTCGACACCCGCCATCGAGGTGCCGACAACGTTGCTGGCGCTCCACCCGCCCCACGATGCGTCCGCCTCCCTCTGCGAGCACCGGCTCCGCACCGGCCGGGTTCCGGTGGTGGCACGGGTTGAAAAGGAACGGGTCATCTTTGATTTGCGAACGGTCTTGCCGGAGCAAGAGCCCACGCTCGCGGAGATGGCGAGAGCGGCCTGGAAAGGCTAGCCTTGCCCTACCTGCGCTTCCCCAGGGCCCTCAAGATAGCCGCGGCGACTTGCCCGGCCAGCGCATCGTAGCCGGCCTCGGTGAAGTGGACGTTCGACGGCTGCTGAATCACGGCGAGCCGCGGCAGCGCGAAAGCATACAGATCATCGATCGGGATCCCGTTCTCGTCCATGATCCGCTTCGCCGCTGCATTATAGAGCGGCACGTCGCTGCTGTTACGGGCCGGGTTCAGCTTTCCCGCCGGCACAACGGGAACGGGTGTCGTGCTGGCCCAAACCAATCGGGCTCCGGTCGCCTTCAACCGCTTCACCAGCTCGCGCAGGTTCTTCCCGTATTGCTCGATAGGCACTTGATGCCGGCCCTCGGAATCGAGCTTCAGATCGTGCAGCCCCCAGTTGAAGTGAATGCCGTCCCATCGTTTGCCTGCCATCCAGCTCGCCAGGTTTTCCAGACCGTTCGTTGTCGGCCCGCCGTTGACCGGGATGCGCGACACGTTCGCTTTCCCCTGCAGCAACCGCCGGGCAGGCTCGGTGTATCCGATCGAGATCGAATCCCCGATCAGCAGCACCCGCGGCAGCGCCGCATCTCCATCCTGGGCGCACTCGATCGCGGTCGCGCCGGCGGCTGCCAGCCCTGCGAAGCGGAGGAACTCTCTGCGGGGAAAGCGGCGGTCGGCGCGGACCGCCTGCGGAATGATCCTTCGAAGCCTCACGAACTTTCAGAGCCTAGGCTCTCTCCTGGTAGGTCCCCTCGGCGGTGTTGACCCGAATCACTTCCCCCTCGGTGATGAACGGGGGCACCTGGACGACCAGTCCGGTCTCGAGCTTCGCCGGCTTGGTGACGTTCGAGACCGACGCTCCCTTCAGCGCCGGCTCGGTCTCCAGGACCTTGAGGTCCACGGTGGCCGGCAACTCCACGCTCAGCGGCTTGCCCTCGTAGAACTCCACCTGGACCTTCAGATTCGGCGTCAGGTACTGCACCCCGTCGCCCAGCAGATCCTTGGTCAGGTGAATCTGCTCGAAATCGGTGGTATTCATGAAGTAGTAATACTCGCCATCGTCGTAGAGGTATTCCATCTCCTGCTCGTCGAGCAGCGCCTTCTCCACGCGGTCTTCCGAGGAGAAGCGGTGCTCGATCATGGAGCCGCTGCGCAGATTCCGCATCCGGACCTGCACGAAGCCTCGCAGGTTGCCGGGCGTGCGGTGGTTCACGCTGAAGACGGAAAACAGGTCGTTGTTGAACTTGATGACCATTCCAGGTCGCAATTGGGTTGACTGCAGCATAAGTTGTTTGGCTGGGGTCGCAGGGGACGCGCTACCAACGTTCATTATAATCCAACCGCTTGCCTGCCATAATGCTGTTGTGCCTCGCTACGCGGCGGTCGATATCGGGAGCAACTCGGTCCGCATGGAGGCGGCCGAGGTCCTGCTGGGCCCAAAGGGCCCCAAGGTTCCTCCCAGCATCCGCGTTCTGGCCTCCCAGCGGCAGGTGACACGGCTGGGGGAAGGCGTATTCCGCAGCGGCCACATCAGCGAAGAAGGGGCGGAATTGACCTGCGGCGTTCTACGCCAGATGGCCGAGGCCTACGGGCGGTTGGATGTAGTCGGCGTGCGAGCCGTGGCCACCAGCGCGGTCCGCGATGCGCAGAACCAGCGCCAATTCCTGGAGCGGGCTTCCGAGGCTCTGGGCGCCTCGGTGGAAATCATTTCGGGCAAGGAGGAAGCCCGGCTGATCCATCTCGGCGTCCAAAGCCGGTGGCCGCATACGGACGGCCGCATGCTGATCGTCGACGTCGGAGGGGGCAGCGCAGAAATCATGTTCAGCGAGGGCGGCCGCCTGGTGGAAGCCTTTTCCAAACCCCTGGGCGCGGTGCGATTGACCGAAACGTTCCTCGAAGACGACCCGCCGGCGCCCCGCGATCTGCATCGCATGGAAAGCTACATTGAGGAAAAGATCGCCGCCCCGCTGGAGCGGATCGGCCCGCAGCCGTTCGACCGCGCCATCGCCACCTCGGCGACGGCCGGCGCCCTGGTGCGGGCCGTGCATCGCCTGCCGCGAGCCAGCCGCGAGCAGGCCGACCGGCTCCGCGTGAGGATCTCTCAAGCCCGGGAATTCTACCAGCAAGTCCAGCGCCTGGATCTCGCCCAGCGCCGCCGCCTTCCCGGCATCGGGCCAAAGCGGGCCGAGATCCTCATCGCCGGGTCTGCCGTGCTGTTCCGGACCATGGAGGACTTCCGGCTGCCGGCCATTTATTATTCCGCGGCCGGCGTGCGCGACGGCGTCATCGTCGACTTGGCCGTGCGTGGCGTGGGGCGCGAGTTCTCCCGGCTGAGCCGCGACCAGAGGCGCGCGGTGGAAGAGATGGCGCGCCGTTTCAGCGTCTCCCTCAAGCACGCCCGCAAGGTCGCCGAACTGGCCCACGCCCTGTTCGACTCCCTGCAGTCCATCCACCGCCTAGCCCCGGGCTGCGGCAAGTGGCTGGAGGCGGCCGCTTACTTGCACGATATCGGGCACTACGTGAGCGATACGGGACACCACAAGCATTCCTACTACCTGGTCGCCAACTCCGATTTACCCGGCTTTACCGCGCGGGAGAAGCGGTTGATCGCCAGCCTGTGCCGCTATCATCGGAAATCCGCTCCCAAGCCGAACCAGGAAAACTTCCAGTCGCTCGACGCGGAAGAAAGGCGGGCCGTGGTTTTGTTGACGCCGCTGCTCCGCTTGGCCGACAGCCTCGATCGCAGCCACGAGCAGCGAGTGGAGCGGGTGGAATGCCGGCTCCGCGACAGCGAGGTCAGCCTGCAGTTGCTTTCCGGCTCGGATACGGACCTGGAACAATGGGCGGCCGAGCGGACCGGCGACCTCTTCCGGGACGTTTACCAGCGCCGACTCTCGGTAGGGAAAGGAAGGTAAGCAAAAAAAATGGTTCCAAGTGACCCAACTCGCAGCCCGTTCCCGCCCCGGCTAGCTCGGTCGGAACTGGGCGACTGCCTCCGCCGTCCGGATGTCCCCGGAGCTCCCCCCGTGCTGCCTTTCGACAGCGCGAAGATCACTGCTCCGAAGCCCGGTCGCGTGCTGCAAGGCAACCGAAACCCTCGCTTCAGACCGGCCTTTTGCTCGCCTGTCGCGGCTGGTTTCTTAGGCCCTCCACGACAAGGTCAACGCTCCTGACCTAGCCCTCCAGCGAACCGTCTGGCTTCTTCCGCCGCCCGCCCTGCCTTCGCTCCCCCGCCCGGCGCCGACCGTTTTTCTTTGTCGTCCAGCGCCGGCTCGGGATCATCGCATACGGCCCCGTTGCGACGTCCTCCACCCTACGGCTTCCCGTGTCGCACCACCTTCTGCTCCCCCGCCGGGTTCTTAGGCCCGCCGTGGATCAAAGCTTCCGGCAGCTCAACGCGGTCAAGATCTGCCTCCTGGATCGGCCCGCTTTCCCTTCGCTCCCCGCCGGTTCATCTCTCGACTTGCCCGACAGATCGACGTTCCAGGCTCGCTACCGCTCCCGAGGCCAACTGCTCATCAGACCTCTTGGAACCAACCCCACGATACGCCAAGCTGGTTTTGGTGTCAAATCTTTTTTGTATCATTCACCCTGTTTATACACAACTATATCACATGTGTTTTCAATAAGTTGCAGGGAACGGCCGGTTGAATTGTTGTGAATAAAACATGGCTTCCGCTATTTGTTTCTCCCCCCGGCGCGGCGTTTTTCGGCCACCCGCCGATAAATCTCCAGCACCCGCTCGGCGGCCCGGTCCCAACTGAATCGGCCGGCCTGCTCCCGGCCGCGCCGGCTCAAGCTCCGGCGCAAATCCTCGTCCAGCAGCGCCTGCCGGATGCCGCGCACGATGTCAAAGACATTCTCCGGATTTACCAGCACCGCGGCATCGCCCACCACTTCGGGCAGCGAGGAAACGTTGGAGGTGACCACCGGCGTCCCCTGCGCCATGGCCTCCAGCGGCGGCAATCCGAAGCCCTCGTAGAGAGACGGGAAAACGAAGGCCGCCGCGCTCGAGTAAAAGATGCGCAGCGTGTCGATCGGCACGAAGCCCAGGAACCGGACACGCTGCTGCACGCGGCTGCGGATCACCGAGCGCCGCAGATCGGGATGCGCCCCCAGCTCGTCGCCGATGATGATCAGCCGCAGCTCGCGATAGCGCGCGTGCTGCTCCAGCTCCGCCTGCAAGACGGCAAACGCCTCCACCAGCCGGGGCAGGTTTTTTTGCGGCAGGATGGTGCCCACGTAGAGCAGAAACGGATAGTCCACCTGGTAGCGCTCCAGCGTGCGGAGGCGGTCCTGCTCCGAATCGCTCTTGGTGAACTGCTCGTCGATGGCGTTCGGCACCACCTCGATGCGCTGCTCGGGGATGCCCAGCAGGTTCATCAGGTCGCGCTTGGTGGCCTGCGAGACGGCGATGATCCGGGCCGAGCGCCGCAGCCCGTGCCGCAACACGTGGAACAGCACTTCGGCCCGGTACCGCGAGCCGAACGCTTCCCGAAACAGAATCTGGTCGAGGTCGTGAACCGTGGTGACGTAGGGGCACGGCATGAAGTAAGGCACGGCCCGGTGCGGGATGTGGAACACGTCGGGGTTCAGCGGCCGCAGCAGGAACTGAAAGCGCAGATGGTTGTCGAAGCTGCCATAGCTCTTCTCCGACGTCGCGAAGCGGAAATGGGCGGGCAGGCCCGGAAAGGCCTCCTGGTGTTGCCGTCCTCCCACCAGCACGTACTCGTGCTCGGGGCGGCGACGAGCGAAGGCGCGTATCAAGCTCTTGATGTAGGTGCCGACACCGAAGGAGTCAGTGCGGCGGATGTCGAAGCCAATCAACATCGGAGGAGGCCGGGTGGCGCCAGGAGTCCCGGGTCAGTGCGAGACGCCCGACGCCTGCATTTTCCAGGAATACAGCGGGAAACGCTCGACCATTTCCAGTACGCGGCGCTTGACCGCCTCGATGACCGGCGCGCCGTCCGGATTCCTCAACACTTCGGCGATCCAGCCGCCCACCAGCCGCATTTCCGCCTCGCCCAGTCCTCGCGTGGTCACCGCCGGCGTGCCCAGGCGGATGCCGCTTGGGTTGAGCGGCGGGTTGGCGTCGAACGGGATGGCGTTCTTGTTGGTGGTGATGTGGGCGCGATGCAGGGCCAGCTCCGCATCCTTGCCGCGCACGCCCTTGCTGAACACGTCCACCAGCATCAGGTGCGTATCGGTCCCGCCCGAGATGATGTGGAAGCTCTCTTCGACCAGCGTCGCCGCCAGGACCTTGGCGTTGGCCGCCACCCGCTTCTGGTAAGCGGCAAACTCCGGCTGCATGGCCTCCCGCAGGCAAACCGCTTTGGCGGCGATGATGTGAACGAGCGGCCCGCCCTGCGCGCCGGGGAAGACGCTCGAGTCGATCGCCTTGCCGAATTTTTCCCGCGCCAGAATCAGCCCCGCGCGCGGCCCGCGCAGCGTCTTGTGCGTCGTGGTGGTAACGATGTCGGCCCACTGGCACGGATTGGGATGGATCCCCGCCGCCACCAGGCCCGCGAAGTGCGCCATGTCCACCAGCAGCAGCGCCCCCACCGAGTCGGCGATCTGCCGGATGCGCGCGAAGTCGATGATCCGCGGATAAGCGCTGCCCCCGGCGATGATCATCTTCGGCCTGTGCTCCCCCGCCAGCCGCTCCATCTCGTCGTAGTCGATCGTCTCGGTCTCGCGGCTCACGCCGTATGGAATCACCTTGTACGTCTTGCCCGAGAAATTGAGATGGTGGCCGTGAGTCAGGTGCCCGCCGTGGGCCAGGTTCATCCCCAGAATCGCGTCGCCCGGCTGCAGCACGGCCGCGTATGCAGCCATGTTGGCCTGCGACCCCGAGTGCGGCTGCGCGTTGACGTATTCCGCCCCAAACACCTTCTTCGCCCGCGCCCGGACCAGCTCCTCCACCACATCGGCATACTCGCAGCCGCCGTAATAGCGCCGCCCCGGGTAGCCCTCGGCGTACTTGTTGGTAAACACCGATCCCGCCGCCTCCAGCACCGCCTGCGAGACGAAGTTCTCGCTGGCGATCATCTCCAGGTGCGTATGTTGACGCAACGTCTCGTTCTGAACGGCTTCGTAGACTTCCGGATCGGCCTCTTCGAGCGGCCGCGCCATCGGGGGAACGTTCGCCATGCGCTAATTTTAACATGCTAGAATGACGGCTCAGGCATAGGTCAATAAATCAACAAATCAAGAAATCCTCCCCATGCGCTGGAGTCAACTCTTCATACCTACCCTGCGGGAAACTCCCGCCGAGGCCGAGGTCGCGAGCCACCGGCTCCTGCTGCGCGCCGGTTACATCCGGCCGCTGGCGGCCGGCCTATACAGCTATCTGTTGCTGGCCCAGCGCTCCCTGCGCAAGATCGCCAAAATCGTCCGCGAGGAAATGGATGCCATCGGCGCCCAGGAGTTCTACCTGCCCGAGCTGCACCCGGCCGAACTCTGGCAGGAGAGCGGCCGCTATGAAGTCATGGGCGACACCCTGTTCAAGCTCCAGGACCGCTGGGGCCGCCAGATGTGCCTGGGCATGACCGAAGAAGAGGTGATGACCTCCATCGCCCGCGCCGAGCTGCGCAGCTACAAGCAGTTGCCCCAGATCTGGTATCAGATCCAGACCAAGTTTCGCGACGAGCCGCGTCCCAAATCCGGCTTGCTGCGCGTCCGCGAATTCATCATGAAGGATTCCTATTCCTTCGACCTGGACGAAGCCGGCCTCGACGTCAGCTACCAGAAACACCACCGCGCGTACTGCCGGATCTTCGAGCGCTGCGGCCTGCAGTATCTGATCGTCGAGGCCCACTCCGGCGCGATGGGCGGCAGCCAGTCGCACGAATTCATGATCGCTTCCAACGCCGGCGAGGATTGGATCGCCGTCTGCACCTCCTGCGGCTACTCGGCCAACCTGGAGAAGGCCCAATCGCGTCCCGTCCCGCCCGCGGCGCCCGATCCGGAAACGGAGGCCAAGCCCGAGATGTTCGCCACCCCCGGCCGCAAGACCATCGCCGAGGTGGCCGAGTTCGTCGGGCTGCCGGAAACTTCGCAGATCAAGAGCCTGGTGCTGGTGGCCGGCGGCAAGCCGGTGCTGGTGCTGCTGCGGGGCGATCATCAATTGAACGAGGCCAAGCTCGCCGGCACCCTGGGTTCTCAAAGCGGCGGCGAGGCCCGCCCCGCCCACGCCGAAGAGATCCGCCAATGGTTTGGGGCGAGCGCCGGCTCGCTCGGCCCGGTGGGCATCGCCAACCTGGAAAGCGCCAAGATGCAGCTCCTGGCCGACGAAGCCCTGCGTGGCCGCAGGAACATGATCGCCGGCGCCAACCGGGACGATTCTCACCTCCGCCACGTCACCCCCGGCCGTGACTTTGAGGCCCGTTACCTCGACCTTCGCTCCGTCGCCACCGGCGACGGCTGCATCCGCTGCGGCGCCGTGCTGGAGCTTAGAAAGTGCATCGAGATAGGCCACATCTTCAAGCTCGGTTACCGGTACACGGAGTCGATGGGCGCCCGAGTCCTCAACGCGGATGGCAAGGAAGTAACCCCCATCATGGGCTCCTACGGCATCGGCCTGGAGCGGATACTGACCGCCGCTGTCGAGCAGGGCAACGATAAGGACGGCATGTCCCTGCCTCCCTCGATCGCCCCCTTCGACGTAGTGGTGACGCCGGTGAACTTCAACGACCCGGCCCAGCGGCAGGCGGCCGAGGCCCTCTACTCCCAATGCCGCGACGCCGGCCTCGATCCCTTGCTGGACGACCGCGACGAGCGACCCGGGGTCAAGTTCAAGGACGCCGACCTGATCGGCATCCCCTTCCGCATCAACGTCGGCCGGAAGCTCCCCCAGGGCTTGGTGGAAGTGGTAACGCGGCGCACGCGGGAATCGAGCGACGTGAAGCTGGACCAGGCCCCCGCCGCGGTCGAGCAGGGCAAGGCGGAGCGCCCGGTGTGAAGCTTCATCCGAGGCGGTGGCTGGCCCTGGTTCTGCTCGCCGCTTTCGTTTACCTGACCGCAAGTCTGACGCCTTACTTACTGGCTGACCTCCGCTTGCAACGATCCCTCGAAGAAATTAAACGGTCCGGCGAGCGGTCGCCCGACGCGTTACGCTCCCAAGTGGTTGAGCGGGCGAAACAGCTTCACGTGCCGGTCGAGGCCAGCAACGTGCACGTGGAACTGTCGGGCGGCGCGCCCCGGATCACGGTCCGCTACCAGGTGCGGGTCGACCTGCCCGGCTACACGGTGCAGTTGCATTTCTCCCCAACCGCCGGCACGTAGTAGAACATCAGCCGTCGGAACGTCAGCCGCCAGCGATCAGCCCTCAGCCGTCAGCCGTCAGCCGTCAGAACAGCAGCGATCGGCCGTCAGCGATCAGCCGTCAGAACGTCAGCCATCAGCCGTCAGCCGTCAGCCGTCAGCCAGCAGCCATCAGCCATCAGCGATCAGCTATCAGCCATTCAGCCGTCGGAACGTCAGCCATCAGCCGTCAGTCCGCAGCTATCAGCGATCAGCCGTCAGCGATCAGCGCGGTCAGCGATCAGCCCTCAGCCCGCAGCCGCCGGTGGTCAGCCACCAGGCGCCAGCGATCAGCCCGGTCGCCAGAGAGCACCCATCGCCGCCGGTGTAACGGTATGATAGAGAAAGGAGGTCTAAAGGCTGATAGCTGAAAGCGGATGGCTTAGAACGGAGGACTGAAGGCTGATAGCTGAAGCTGATAGCTGACGGCTGGTTTTCGACTATGAGAGTCAGGGTCTCCAAACCCGGCGGGTTCTGGCGGTTCTGGTTAGGCCCGGTCGGGAAAGTCCTGCTGGCCCTTTTCCTGATCGGCGCCATCACCGGCGCTGCCGCCTTCGGCTATTACTGGGAAAAATACGCCCGGCTGATCGACCGCAAGCTCAGCCAGGGGCCTTTCAATACGCCTTCCAAGATCTTTGCTGCGCCGGAGGCCGTCTATGTAGGCCAGCCGACCTCGCCCGCCGAGATCATTTCCCGCCTGCGCAACGCCGGCTATTCGGAATCGAGCTCCAACCGCAACGGCTGGTATCGCCCCCGCGCCGACGCGGTCGAGATCTTCCCCGGCGCGGATTCTTACTTCACCGCCGAGCCGGCCGTGGTGAAGTTCACCGGAACCAAGGTGGCCCGCATCGTCTCGTTGCGCGACAACACCGACCAGGCCCTCTACGAGCTCGAGCCGGAGCTGATCACCAATCTCTTCGATAAGAACCGCGACAAGCGCCGGCTGGTGCGCTTCGAAGAGATCCCCAAGGTCCTGGTCGATGCCATCGTTTCCATCGAGGATAAGCGCTTCTTCGAGCACTCCGGCTTCGACCCCATCCGGATTATCCGGGCGGCTTGGGTGGACGTGCGCGAGCGGCGCCTGGACCAGGGCGCTTCCACCCTGAGCCAGCAGTTAGCCAAGATGTTTTTCCTGACCCCGGACAAGCGCTGGAGCCGCAAGCTGGCCGAGCTGGTGATCACCCTGCAACTGGAGCGGCGGCTGAGCAAGCAGCAGATCTTCGAGTTCTACGCCAACCAGGTGCCCATCGGCCGCCGCGGCAGCTTTAATATCCAGGGAATCGGGGAGGCATCCCAGGCCTATTTCGCTAAGGACTTCCGCGAGCTGAACCTGGCCGAGGCGGCGACGCTGGCCGGCCTGATCCAGCGGCCGTCCTACCTGAATCCCTTCCGCAACCCCGACCGCGCCCGCGACCGCCGCAACGCGGTTCTCAAGGCCATGCTGGAAAACGGCTACATCCGCCAGGCGCAATACGAGCAGGCCCTGAAGGCGCCGCTGAACGTCGCCGCCGGCGGCGCCGAATCGGCCGACGCCCCCTACTTCGTGGACTTGGTCAACGAGCAGTTGCAGGAGCATTTCCCCGAGAAAGACCTGCTCACCCAGACCTACCGCGTCTACACCACGCTCGACCTGAATCTCCAGCGGGCGGCGGTCGACGCCGTGCGCTACGGCATGCCCCTGGTCGACGAGCAGATCAAGCGCCAGCGCCGCTTCCGCGGCCAGACCCCGCCCTCGGCGCAGTGCGCCCTGGTCGCTCTCGACCCCCACACCGGCGAGGTCAAGGCGCTGCTCGGCGGCCGCAGCTACGGACTGAGCCAGTTGAACCGCGTGGTGGCCAAGCGCCAGCCCGGCTCGGCCTTCAAGCCTTTCGTCTATGCGGCGGCGCTCAGCTCCGCGCTCGATTCGTCCAACCCCGTGATCACGCCCATCTCTCCTATCGATGACTCCCCCACCACCTTCTGGTTCGACGGCAAGCCCTACGAGCCGTCCAACTTCAAGCACGAATTCCATGGCATGACCACGGTGCGCACCGCGCTCGCCAAGTCCATGAACGTGGCCACGATCAAGGTGGCCGAGATGGTGGGCTATGACCGGGTGGTGGACCTGGCCCGCCGGGCCGGCATGAACGAGCAGATCCTGGCCACCCCGGCCGTGGCGCTGGGCGCCTACGAGGTGCAGCCGATCGAGGTCGCCGGCGCCTACACCGTCTTCGCCAATGGGGGCGTGCGTGCTTCGCCTTACATGATCCGCTCGGTGCGGGCGCAGACCGGGCCCGAGGTGCTCGCGAACCACACCGTCGAAACCAAGGTCCTCGACCCGCGTATCGCCTACATAATGACCAACCTGCTCGAGGAAGTGATGCGCTCCGGAACCGCCGCCGGCGTTCGCGCCCGCGGCTTCGTGGTCCCGGCGGCCGGCAAGACCGGCACTTCCCACGACGGCTGGTTCGCCGGCTACACCTCCAACCTGCTCTGCATCGTCTGGGTGGGCTTCGACGACAACACGGAGCTCGACCTGGAGGGCGCCAAATCGGCCCTTCCCATCTGGACCGAGTTCATGAAGAAGGCGGTCACGTTGCGCGCCTATCGCAACCCGGCCCCGTTCGAGCCGGTGGATGGGATCGTCACCGCCGAGGTCGATCCGGACACCCAGGAGCTGGCCACGGTCAACTGCCCGAACCGCCACATGGAAGTCTTCGTAGCCGGCACGCAGCCGGCAGCCTACTGCCGCGTCCACGGGGGCCGGCCCGGCAGCACCCCGCTGCTCACCACCGTCGCCGGTTGGGATACCGAGCCGGAAAAGCCGCAACCCCGGGGCAACATGGTCATCGCCGACGCCAAGCCCGCCCCCACCGCCGTCGTCGCCCAGCCTCCCCGCGCCGTGGTGCGCTCGGTCCCCCTTCCGGTCGAGTCCGAAAAAGCCCCCGCCGACAGGTCCCAGAAAAAGGGCTTCTTCCGCCGCATCTGGGATGTGTTTAAATAGGAGTGGATGATTCAGGAGGCACGCCATGTTGGCCTCCCTCGTGTTGGCTCTGGCCCTTGCTCCCCAACTGGTTGACAAGACGCAACAACCCGCCACCCCTCCCCATCCGGCCGTCGATCTGAGCCCCGAGAAGCGCGGCGACGTCTTCATGGCCCGCAAGATGTACCGCGAGGCCGCCGAAGCTTACCAGCAAGGCCTGCAAGCGGACCCCAAGAGCCATCTGCTGTACAACAAGCTCGGCATCGCCTACCACCAGCAACTGCAGTTCGGTCCGGCGCAGCGCTGCTACGAGAGAGCGATCAAGCTGGATCGCGATTACCCGGAAGCGGTCAATAACCTGGGCACCATCTATTACGCCCGCAAGAGCTACCGCCGGGCCATCTCGAGTTACAAAAAGGCCCTGCGGCTGACCCCCGACTCGGCCTCCATCCACAGCAACCTGGGAACGGCTTACTTTGCCCGCAAGAACTACAATCTGGCCTCCGAGGAATACGCCACCGCGCTGAAGCTCGACTCCGAGATCTTCGAGCACCGCGGCACCTTCGGCAGCCTGTTGCAGGAGCGCAGCGTGGAAGACCGCGCCCGCCTGCACTACTACCTGGCCAAGACCTACGCCGCCGCGGGTTATACCGACCGCGCTATCGCCTACCTGCGCAAGGCCCTGGAAGAGGGCCTCAAGGACCGCAACAAGATCCCCGAAGAGAAGGAATTCGCCGCCCTTCGCGACAACCCCGAGTTCCAGCAGCTCCTCACCGCCAACATCCCGGCGATCCCGCAGTAGAAGCACCGGCGAAACCAGCCGCTACGTCGAGGACCGGCGAATGTGCTAATGGTCGCCCAGTTGGCCGATGCGCAGGTCCAGCTCATCCGCCACATTGACGATTACGAAAACCGAGTGAACCGCGCCCTCTTGGCCCTGACGGCATCACAGAAGCAAACCGAGGAGAAGCTGCACGCGCTCATCGGCGTCGTTGACGGGATGCAGCGCGGGGGTCAGAAATAGGCAGAGAGCCTGCTACCCCTTACTTCACAGAAACCCCAGAAACTGCTCCGCGGTCGGTCAGAGCTTCTTGCCCCGCCGGTGGATGATCCCCCGACCCGAGCTGAGCACCGCCAACACCGGCGACCCCGGTGGGAGCGGCGCCTCCGGGCATCCAGGTCGAAATCCTGTGGAGTGTGCTAACGTAAACGCATGGACATCGAGCCAACCAGGGAGTTCATTCTCGACCAGCAAGCCAAGTTCTGGGCGCGCATGGACGAGATGCAGAAGCAGCAGGCTGAGATGCAGAAGCAGCAGGCTGCGACGCAGGTCATGGTCGCCCAGTTGGCCGAGGCGCAGATCCAGCTCATCCGCCACAGTGACGATTACGAAAACCGAGTGAACCGCGCCCTCTTGGCCCTGACGGAATCACAGAAGCAAACCGAGGAGAAGCTGCACGCGCTCATCGGCGTCGTTGACGGGATGCA
>JBGOUJ010000152.1:0-13225 GCA_041477005.1 Terriglobia bacterium
CGTGAGCATCAATTCCAGTTTCCCGATCGAAAAAACCGCCGCGGCGGCCACCGGCCCCTTCTGGTATCAGCATTACCCGCGAGGACCAGAGGTGGACGACAACCGGGAGCTGCTGGAGCGCGCTCAAGCGGTGGGTTGCCGGGCCATCGTGCTGACGGCCGATAACCAGCTTGCCACGGGGGTCCGCGAGCGGTCGCTACATGACCGAAACTTGTCAACGCGCGCCGGCCTTCCAGCCGCGATCCGGCGCCCCGGCGGGCGAGGGGCCCCAGCGAGCAATCCCTATCGCGTCTCCGGTGGGTATCCCTATCTCGACTGGGAGTGGCTGGAAAAGATCCGTCCTCTTGTCAAGGTTCCGCTGCTGGTTAAGGCAATCCTCACGGCCGAAGACGCCCGGTTGTGCGTGGAGCACGGACTGAACGGGATCGTGATCTCCAATCACGGCGGCCGCAATGCGGATTACCACCCGTCCACGCTGGAAGTGCTGCCGGAGATTGTGGACGCCGTTCGGGGGCGCATTCCGGTGCTGATCGACGGCGGATTTCGCCGGGGCGCCGACGTGCTGAAGGCGCTGGCGCTGGGAGCCAATGCCGTTTGCCTGGGCCGGGTGCCGCGGTGGGGCCTGGCGGCCTACGGTCCCGCCGGACTCCAGCGCATTCTGGAGATCGTCCAGGGCGAGCTGGTTCTGGCCATGGCGCACACGGGGCGGCCCACGCTCGCTTCCATCGATCGAACCTTGGTAAGGACGAATTTCCCGTGAGCCGGATTCCCTCCCGAAGACAGGTCCTGGCCCGCTTTGCATCTCTGGTAGCCGCCTCTCCTCTATTGCATGCACAGCAGGCGCCCACACTGATCGGAGAGCCGCCCGGGCGCATTGCGCCTAGAGACGAGCTGGTCAACACCTTCGAATTCGAGGCGATGGCGCAGCGGAAGCTGGACAGCGCAACCTTCGCGGCGATTGCAGGCGGTGACCGCGCCGCCTTCGAACGGATTACTTTCCGGCCGCGCCTGCTGGTCAACGTGATGAACCTGGATCTGACCGTCGAGCTGTTCGGCGAGAGGATGTTCGCGCCGATTCTGGTGGGTCCGGCTTCGCGGCAGCAGCGCGTCCATCCGGAGGGGGAACTCGCCACGGTGCGGGGGGCCTCGGCGGCCAAGGCGGTGACGGTGGTCAGCAGCCGCTCCAGCTCTCCCCTTGACCAAATTGCGGAACAGGCAAAAACCAGCCTTTGGTACCAGGTGTTCCCCGAACCGGACATCAACGCCGTCCGGACCCGCGTGCAGCAGGCGGTGAAGGCCGGCTGCAAGGCTCTGTGTGTGACGGTGGGGACTCCGTATCGCCCGACCGGGGCCGGCGGAGCCCCGGGTCCTTCCCGCTTGCCGCTGATGGGAAATCCGGGCCTGGACTGGAGCGCGATCGACCGCCTGCGGCAGGGACTCAGTGTTCCGGTACTGCTGAAGGGCATTATGAGCCCGGAGGAAGCCCAGACGGCGGTACAGAAGGGCGCGCAGGGGATCATCGTCTCCAATCAGGGCGGACGCTTCATACCCGGACTGGCGGCCCCGATCGAGGTGCTCGCTCCGATTGTGGACGCGGTGGGCGGCAAGGCGCCGGTGCTCATCGACGGTGGCTTCCGCCGGGGCACGGACCTGCTCAAGGCGCTGGCGCTCGGAGCCCGGGCCGTCTTGATAACCCGGCCCGTACTATGGGGCCTGGCAGCCTACGGAGCCGACGGCGTTCAAACCGTCGTGGAAATGCTGCAGACCGAGCTGGCCCGCAACATGGGGCTTTGCGGCAAGGCGAACTTGAAGGCCCTGGACCGCAACATGCTCAAGATCCACCGGTGGTGACAGCCAGAGCAGCCAGCCAATCGGAGCAGGATCATGGCGTCACCCGGACAACACTTGCGGGAGAAAAGCTCGCGACCTCGGGCGTCCCAGGGGTCCGAAGTTGAGCATTGGCTTCGATTTGCATTTTTTCTTGTTGCCGAAGCAAAGCACGTGGTTACAAGGAGTTGGGTGGGCGAGACCGGGCGCGGAAACACGGGATGGGCGGCGAGCCGGCGGTCGGGGCGGCAATATTCGGTTGTCAAAGACCATGCCACGGCAGCGTGGTTCGCGCCGTGTGGGAGACTGCTAGTTCCATGATAACTCCAGCGGTGCCAGTGAGCCGGGGGCGACGGGCTAACTGGTTGATCATCCTAGGATGATGCTTGGACTTGAGCTGTGACTGCCCTTGCCAAGGATGCGCCCGGAACTGTGATCGGCATCAATCGGAACGGCAGGATCGCCATGGCCTCAGAATCGGCATCTTAATAAGCGCCCGTCATGGCCCACGTCTCACTCACTCAAACTTGGGCAGCGCGCGAGAATAGCCACCTGGGTCCATGACGGCTCCCGTTGCCTCAAAGTACTGCTTCCAAAACCGCTCGATAGCGGCGGCGCGCTCCAGAGTGGCGGCATCGGCACCGGCTACGAAGACCCTAACCCCGTGAAGATCCGGAAGGATTCCGGCCTTCTGCTGCCTGGAGATCTCTTTGCGGATAAAGGTATCATCCAGACGCGCGTGTGTGAAGTTAGCGAGGTCGGACTCTTCGATCATGTCGGAAAGTAAGATGAGCAGCTTTCTGGGGCGCCGCTCAGATCCCAGGATTTGGCCGGCCACCCGGAGACTCTCGATAATCTTGGTTCGACTTGCGGTGCTCTCCCAGGACAACAACTCGTGAAGCTTGTGTCGCACATCCTCGCGCCGAGCCTGCACGTCGCGCTCCCAGGCGTCCTGGCGTTTCTTGTACTGCAACTCAATGTCCGTGATTGTCTTCGGGGGAAGCCGCGGCGGCAGCTCCTCGTCCACATGACTGCGGAAATCATCGACGGACCGGTCCGTGATCCAGCCCGCGATGATACGGTCGCCGGGCTGGATCAGAGACAAGATCCGCTCGCAGGCTTGCGCATACAGCTCCCTGTCCGCCTGAGTGCTCTGGGAGCGGTCTACAAAGACCACAACCGCCTTGCCGGCATCGGGAGGCCGGGGGCGGGCGCATCCGGTCATCCAGGCCAGCAGGGTTACGGCGAAGAGCGGGACAGCTTTCCGTAGCTGTAAATACCTCATCCGCTCCCTCACGGTCGCGGCTCGGTTTGAGCGAGCTGACTTTTCGCCACGAGGCGCTTCTTGCGGATCTGGTCCACATCCGACTTTGCCGTCGCGCGATCCGTGTCGTCGCTTATGTCCGGCTCCGACAGTGTTGGGTCGGCGTCGAACACCTTTGGCTTTCGTCCATCCCCGCGAGCCAGGAGGTTCTCGCCGCGATATATATTCACGAGTTCCCGGACGATGGCCTGGATCTCCTGCAGTTCTGCGGCCTGGCTGGCTTTGAGCTTGTCGAGTTCGCCGCCGAGCTTGTGGATGGCGCTGTCGATGGCGTCGAGTTTTCGGTCCAGCTTCGATACTCGCTTATGCAGGATTTCAAGCTCCTGGTCTTGATCGTGCGCAAAATACGATAGAACCGTCGCCGACAGGAACACGAAGATATTGATCGCAAGAAACGCCCGCTCCAGGGCCTCCTCCTCGCGCCCCAGGCTTAATCCCTGGAGGCCCAGGTAGGCGCGGCGTGCGACATTAATGCCAACCAGGCAGCCGATGGTCCCCGCGATGGTGACGGCCAGGTTCACCCCGGTCCTCCAGGCAGGCTTCGGCCATTGCTTGATCCAGATGCCGCAAAAGTGAGCGACGGCCGGTATCCCCACGGCCACGGCCAGGGCCATCAACCAGGTGAGTATGGTTGGCTTTTGGAAGATTTCAAAGGCCTGGGTGTTCAGCGCGAATTCCCCTGTCCCGATCAGAATCAGGATGAGCTGGTACCAGTTGCGCGACATGTGATGGACAATGACGTCGCGTCCCAATTGCGTTCTTCTGGCATCGTAGCGGCGGCTTTCCTCGACGAAACGATCGGTCAGCAAGCGGAAGCGTTCAATGGCTGCCTCCCGCGCGGCCTGAATTTCGCGGATTTTCACGGCGTAGGCCTTCATGGCCTGAGCGATATGCTGGGAGCCGCGGTTCAGGAGCTGCTTTTCGTAAGGGCTTGGCGTTTTATCGTCTACGGCGGGAACCTGCGCCCGCCCGTCTCGCTTGCCCCGCCGGCGGACGAGAAGCCGGTGCAGGAACGAATTGGTCGCGACGCCTCCTGCCCGTCTGGAAGACACGTTCGCCTCCATGGCTCTTGACGATAGGGAAGCTAACACGGGGGCCGCTGGAAGTCAATGTGTGCTATTGGAGCTATTGGAGCTGTGTTATTGGAGCAGGGGGACTCGCAGAGTAGAGCAACGGCGAGGCCAGTGTTAGGAGCGATAGCGAGGTTAGAAATCCTGTTAAATGTGAGTGGCGTCTGATTTTGAGAAAATCCTTGCTAGCCTGACGAAACTGATGTAGAGTACTCGATAAGTCGGAGCGCTATGAGATCGATACCTAGTGCCACGCAGTATCGGGCCGTT
Organism: Terriglobia bacterium; assembly: GCA_041477005.1. Classification (GTDB taxonomy): domain Bacteria; phylum Acidobacteriota; class Terriglobia; order Bryobacterales; family JACQDG01; genus JBGOUJ01. Next base: position 4,492 of record JBGOUJ010000152.1, read on the forward strand.
AGTCCGAATTGCCTTTTTGACCTTCGGCTGAAAGTTCTGACCGTGTTTTACGGAGGTGGCCCAAAGGCGGGGGTGCTCGACCGGCTAACCCCATTCCGCGGCACTGAAATCCGTGGCCAGTTGCGATTCTGGTGGCGGGCCACCCGAGGAGCTGCCTACGCGGACTGGCAACGGCTGGCGGTTGAGGAAGCCAACATCTGGGGCGCAACCGAACAGCGGTCCCCGGTTGAGGTCCGGGTAATGGACTGGAGGCTACCCAGGGCCGAACCGACCGTGCGAAGGGAAGCAGCCCGCACAGTCCGAGAGCAGCCGGGTTACGCTTTGTTTCCTGCATTGGAGGGAGAACGGGAAAGGCAGTGGATCTGCCGCGGCGGGGAATTCCGCCTTCAAGTACTTGGAGAACCGCGGCTCAGAGACGACGTGGAGGCAGCACTGTGGGCGTGGATAGCATTTGGAGGGATCGGCGCCCGGACCCGCCGGGGCGTCGGGAGCCTCTTCTGCGATGATCCCCGGTTCCGCCCGGGGAACAATCTCGCGGAATGGATGAGGAATCGCGCCACTCAACACATCGGGGCCAGTGCGCCCAGGCAATCCAGGGAGTGGCCCGTATTAGCCGGAGCACACCTAGTTGTTGGGACCCGCCCGTTGGACGCGCGGCGGGGCTGGCAAGAGTGCATGAATTTCTGGCAGGTGTTCCGGCAAGGTAAGCCGGTGGGCAGTCGGACGAGAAGTCCACGCCCGGAGGCGGATTCGATTCGGCGCCTCTGTGGCCAGCACTATGTTGACCCGGGCAACCCGCCACACAGCCACGCGCCCAGGCTTCCGGACGGATACGCGCGCGCGGTCCTCGGCCTTCCAATCGTTCTTGCGTTTCGGAGAGACCAGTCAGGCCCCAGTCGGAATCAGGACCCCCAGCCGCACATCATCGAGCCAGTGGGGGAGGCCGTTCGCATGGCGAGCCCTGTGATCGTGAAACCGATTGGCGTCGGTCCGGGCATGGCGGTCCCTGTCGTGTTGCTGCTGAACACGCAGGCGGAAGCCGGGACCCGCCAACTGAAAGTAGGGCGGGCGGATGGCGCCGGGACCGCGAAGCCTGTAGACCGGGGATCTTCCAGGTTTCTCCAGGACGTAATCCGGGCGGCTGCGGCGCCCTCCGGGTTTAACGGCGAGGTAATTGACCTGTGAGCGGGTTCCTGCTTGCAATCGCGATCGGTCCGGTGCAGGACTTCATAGCCGCAGCGCGCAAAGCCCGTGACCTTTGGTGCGGGTCCTGGCTGCTGTCTGAGATTAGCAAGGCCGTGGCCAAGGAAGTGGTCCGGGCTGGAGGCACCCTCATCTTTCCCGCCCCGGCCAAAGCCGGGGATCTTGAGCCGTGGACCGATTTCACGGTCGTGAACAAGCTGCTCGCTGTTCTGCCAGATCAGGCCATGCCGGAGCTCAGCGAGAGGCTGCGGCATTCCGCGTATCAGCGTCTTCAAGGGGAGATGGATGAGGCCACCCGCCAGGCCCGGCGGCTCGATGTGGACATCAACCAGGAGCGGGCGGACAGGCAGCTTCGCGGCTTGATGGAGTTCTACGCCGCGTGGACCCCGCTGGCCAACGACTATGCTGCCGCGCGAGGCCGCGTGGAGCTACTGCTGATTGCGCGCAAGCAGCTGCGGGACTTCCCTCAGATCCCCGGCGTTGCCGGTGTCCCGAAGTCTTCGCTGGACGGCGCTCGCGAGGACGTGATCGTGCGACGGGGGAAGCGGGTCTGGGAGAGCCGCCTTGGACGGAACGAGCGCTTGGACGCCATCGGCGTGATTAAGCGGTACGGAGGTCATCAGCCTCCACGGTTCGACTCCACCACCGACATCGCCGCAGTTCCCTTCGCGGCCTGGATGCGCCAACACAGGCCTGACCACTGGAAGAAGTTCGAGGAGCTGACGAAAGACGGAGTCAACCGGGTGTCCCTGATCTACGAGCATGAATCGCGACTTGAGGAATTGGAACAACAGGACCCGGGGCTCGCGAAGGCGCTGGCCGAGTGGCGGAAGAGCCTCGGGCGCAAGCCCGGTCCGCCATACTACGGCCTGCTGATCGGGGACGGTGACCGGATGGGCAGCGTCATCGAGTCGATCCGGCAGACAGAAGAGCATGAGCGCTTCTCCCGGAGACTCTCGAAGTTCGCAGGTTCCGTGGCCCCTATCATTGCCAGGCATGAGGGATGCCAGATTTTCGCCGGCGGGGACGACGTTTTGGCACTGTTGCCCCTGCACACGGCCCTGCACTGCGTCCAGGACGTCAACGAAGCCTTTGGCATGGAAATGCAGGGGTTCTCGCCGCAGCCGACGTTCAGCGCCGGGCTGGCGGTAGTGCACGCCCTGGATCCGCTCAGCGAGGCGCGGAAGTGGGCGCACGAGGCGGAGCAGGCGGCGAAGAACCGCTATGGCCGCAATGCCCTCGCCATCGCGGTCGTGCCCCGAAGCGGCGAGCCCGTGATTGGCGGGGGCAACTGGACGGATTTCCCGGCGCTTGTTAACCGCGTGCTCGATGGGTACTCGTCCCGGAATCTGAGCCCTAGTTTCGCGCACGAGCTGCAAGAACTGATGCGCAGGACGCCGCAACAGATCGATGACATGCTGGTGCTCATGGCCCAGGCGTTGGCGAAGAAGAAGAAGGAACATGAGATGGCGGCGGCGCTTGTGGAGGGTTGCCAGACGCGCCATCAACTGGCGGAAGTTGTGAATGCCATGCTGGTCGCACGACCATTCTGGAGAGCGCAGAAAGAGGCAAGCGGGTGACGCACCGAGCATTTCTGTTTGAGCCCCGAGACCCCCTGATCTTTCGTGACGGGCGGCCGTTCGGGGCGGGACTGTCGGCGTGGACACTCCCGTGGGCAGTGCCCTCGGTGACGATCGGCTGGTTCCGGACCGAACTCGGACGCGAAACCGGCTATGGCGAGCCCCACCTGAGCCGCTTGCTGGAGGCGCGCCAGATCGGGCCGTTCCTTGCGGTGGCAGGCGAGGGCGGCTGGGAACTGGCCTTTCCGGCGCCTTTCGATGTGGCGGCTTACGATGTCGACGACGATCCCGGGCGCATCGAGCTGCTCGCCCTGAACCCGGCGAATCTGAACCACGACGAGGGGACGGACCTGAACGAAAAGCCCGCCTCAGCCCACCGCCTCGAAGGTTTGCAACCTCTGTTCGGGGCCCGGAATCGTAAGGCATCGCAGCGCAATCCGGCCTTCTGGAAGGCGGAATTCGCGATATCGTGGCTCGCGCGGAGGAATGGCCAGCCGATGCGCTACAAACCGCTGGAGATCGGTGTGGACCGGCTGCCGCGACAGCGCCGTGTACACGTGGCCATCGAGCGCGGAACGCAAGCGGCAGCCGAAGAGATGCTGTTTACCACCGAGGGGCTGGAGTTCGCCTTGCCACAGGAGCGCGGCGGGCAGCGGCTTGCCATCTACGCGGAATTGGCCGCCGACGGCATCCAGTGGCCGGGCGTCGGCCGGACTGCCACGCTCGGGGGCGAGCGACGGCTGGCATATGTAACGGAATGTGACTCCCTGCTGCCCCCCGCGCCGAAGATCGAGAGTCCGCCCGACAGGATCCGTCTCCAGCTTGTCACCCCTGGTGTGTTCCGCGATGGCTGGCGGCCCGGGTGGATCGGCCCGACCGGAGAAGGCGAATTTCCCCTTCCATTGGGGGAACCGGTGCGGTTGCGCCTCCTCGCCGCCGCGGTCGGGCGGGGACTGCCTTATTCCGGCTGGGACCTGGCATTGCCAGGGCCGAAGGAAGCGCGGTTGTTGGCGCCGGCGGGCAGCGTCTATTTTTTCCAGGTGCTCTCGGGTGACGCCAGGCGGCTGTGGCTTGCGTCCATGTGCGATGAAGACCAACCGAGACGGGACGGATTCGGACTGGTGGTTTTGGGGGTGTGGTAGATGCCTTATTCGGTTTTGCTGGTTCATGCATTGACACCGCTGCATTGCGGCAGCGGCCAAGGAATCGAGGCGATCGATCTTCCGATCGTGCGCGAACGCGCCACCGGCTTGCCGTTCATACCCGGCTCGACCGTTAAGGGATGCTTGCGGGACGCGGAACCTGACGAAAGGAAGCGCCGGGCTATCTTCGGCCCGGAGCAGGAGGATGCCGACAAGCACTCCGGCGCGCTGCAGGTGGGCGACGCCCGGTTGCTGCTGTTCCCGGTTCGATCTCTGGGGGCAAGCTTCGTATGGGCTACATGTCCGCTGGTTCTGCGTCGCTTCTGCCGCGACCTCGAGATCGCCGGAGTGAACGCCGCGCCGCCCGTTCCGTCGCTCGGCGAGGATCAGGCGACCGTGGCTGACAGTTTTGCCCTGCTGGACCGGGGCGGCGCCAGGAGTCTGGTCTTGGAAGAGTTGGAACTCCAACCGGTGGCCGGAGAGGAGGCTCGACAGTGGGCGGCGCACATCGGCGGAACGCTGTTTCCCGCCAGCGAGGCAGCCTGGCGAACGGAGCTTTCCAGGAGATTGGCGATCATCGGCGATGAGTCCTTTCTCTACCTGGCGAAGTACGCTACCGAAGTCCACGCCCACGTTAGAATCTCGGAAGCTACCGGGGTGGTGGAGCGGGGCGCGCTATGGTACCAGGAGTCGCTGCCGGCCGAGACCGTGGCGGCCTCGCTTTTGTGCGCCTCGCGCAGCCGCTGGGCGGACTATAGTCTGACGGCCGAGCAGGTACTACCGCAACTGCACCTGCCTGACGGCCTGCAGTTTGGCGGGAAGGCCACTACCGGGCAGGGCATTGTCCGTTGTCGGAAATGGGGCTGAGCGCCATGACTTTAGAGCAGAGAATCGCGATCCACGCACGAGCTCTGGTGCTCGATGAACGCGACCCGCCTGGCGATCCGGAACACAAGAGTGAATCGGCATTTCGAGCCTTCGCCGAAGGCTTTCCATCCCTGCTGCTGCAGTGCGGCCTTCTGCAGACCGCCGCATTCCTCGACGCGGGCAGGCAGCGAGAACATGAACGGATGCGCGATCACGTGAGGAAGCACTTTCAGGACTTGGGACTGCTGCCAGACGCCGAGACCCTCGCCGGAAAGGTCGGCAACCTCGACGCCGCGGGCTACAGGAAGTGGATGGAGCTCGCTGTGCGCATCGCCGTTTGGGAGAAGCGCCTGGCGCAGGCAGTCTTGCGAAGGGGAGCGCGCCCCTCATGATTCCGCCTTCCGAGGTAACCAACAACCTTTCGCGCTACCGGGGCGCGAATCGCAGCCTGCTCGCCTCGAAGTACCTCGTTAAAATCGGAGATGAGGATCCCTGGAGCAAGCTGGTGGACGTCAGGTTCCAGGACCCGACATATGAGGCAGCGTACCGACGCTGGAAGAACCTCTGGGAGCCAGGCGGCAAACGGTTCTGCGCAGAACTCAAGGTGAACGGACGCCTCGTTTGCGGCCTGGGGGCTCGGGGTACCCTGGATACTGGTGTGTCCCTTCATCACACTTATGGGACTCCGTTGATTCCCGCCTCTTCCGTTAAGGGGGTGTTGCGCCGGCACCTGCCTCCGGATGAAACCGCGGAGCGCGTATTGTTTGGCGCCCCGGGTGAGGCGGGCATGATCCAATGGCAGGACGCCTGGTGGAACCCGTTCGTGGATGGAGGGATCGAGCTAGACGTCATTACACCTCACCACAAGGAGTATCAGACTGGGAAAGCGCCGCCCACAGACTTCGATTCGCCCAACCCTGTTCATTTTCTCTCTTTCTGGGGTGATTTCCTGTTCGCCGGCGAAGGGCCAGCCGAGTGGATTGACTATCTCAAGCAGCATCTGCGGCACACGCTGGCGCACTATGGGCTGGGGGCAAAGCGTACTTCGGGCTACGGGCGGTTCGTGGTATAGAAAAACCTCATCGGATGGTTGTATGCAGACCAGCGCTTCAGTCTGGTTCGTGGGGGCGTTATGCAGCCTGAGGAGAACAGTCCCGGTCACCCTCCAGTACCTCTGCACCGTAGTGAGGGAAAAGTGTGACGCAATCGAAGACGCAGATCCTCCCCGATCAACCGTTCCTTGAAACTCTGGCCGGTCCTTGGCAATCACCCCGGTCAGTGCAAGTTCCAGGCTATGCAGAGAGGCACCGCACCAGCCCCAAACCGAAGGTGGCCTTTTGGCCGAAGTGGAGCACTTCCGCGGCACGGATGAAGGGCATGGCGTGGGTGAGGTCACCTTCCAGGTCGAGGTAGCCGACGAGGCCGTCGAAATTCATCCAGCGGTCTTGGCGGAAGCTGAGGCGGGGCAGAACGTAGCGAAAGAGGCGCGCACCAGCCAGGCGGATGTTCATGTCGGGCAGGTCCATCCAGGGCAGACGGCCGCCGTCGTGGCGGAAGAAGGCGTCGTGAACCTGCATGGCGCGTACCAGGCAGAGGTGAGCGAAGCGCTGTGCGATCTGGTCGGGCTCCATGCAAGTCGCGCCGTCCACGTTCACGACCGCCGGGGTGAGGAAGACAACCCGGAGGCGGTGCACCGGGGTATGAAGATCCGCGAGATCGGCGAGCGATTGCATCTGGGGCGATTGCACCCCGAGTTGGGGCAGGCGGGCGTCGAACAGAACGCGTCCGGCGGCCCAAGAATCCACCGCACGCCTTAACCGGAGGCGGCCGCGAGGCGGGCGCAGCCCCTGGCGCGAGAGGCAGTCGATCAAGGCCGGGGCCACCGCGGCGGCCTGGCCAAGCAGCGTCAGCCCGACGGCAACCGGGGCGCCGGAGGGCGCCCGCCAGAACAGATCGCTGCTTAGCCGGGGAACCCGCTCGCCGGGCAGCGGGGGGCTCTGCTGGTAAGGAAACCGCACCGCGCCGCCGTGGGCGATCTGCTCCAGTTCGCCTGGGGCCGGCGGCGTCAGGATCATGGGCTTGGGGATGTTGCGGCCTCCGGCTTTTCGTTGCTCGAAAAGGGAAAAGTAGCGGCAGCGGTCGGGAGCGGAGCACTCCCCCGGGCAGGGCGGTGTTTCCTCGCATAAAGATGGTCGAAGGATACGCCCCAAGGCGCCTCGGATGGCCGAGCCGGCGAACGCCGGGAATTCAGCGAACCCGTCCGCCTCGAACTCCAGCGAGATGCGCGCCCAGCGGATTGCCGAGAGGAACCGATAATCGAGCGCGTCGGGCATGCGGGTCTAGTATCCTATACCAAGTACCCCGTCCATGCACTACGTGGTCGCTTACGATATCAGCTCGGATCGTCGGCGTGGAAAGGTTTTGTCGGCCCTCAAAGACTTCGGCATGCCGGTGCAGTTCAGCGTGGTGGAATGCCACCTGGACCGTGCCCGGCTGGCGCTGTTGAAAGAAAGAATCCTCTCCTTGATCGACAAGCGGCATGACCGCCTGACCATCTACGCCTTCTGCGACAACTGCTTTTTTCGGGCGGAACGCTTGGGGCGGGAACCGGGCACGTCATTGTAACCGGGCAAGGGCTTGCGCTCCCACACGACCACGTCGCGGGTCATGTTTGCGTCCCAGACGGCCAGCCGCTGAGCGCCGGCCTGGCGGGCCCAGCGCGAATAGGCCAGGTGCAGCCAAATGGGACCCGCGCCGGTGACGACGATCAGCGGGGCTGGCGGCAGCGGCTGCCGGGGCAGGGGAGCCGAGGCGAGAGCCACAGCGGCGTCCATGGGCAGAAAACGGTCCCTGGTGACGACTTTCAGGTCGAGAACGGCTCGCCGTGGCTGTTTTTCCCATGTGACCCGCAGACAACGCCTGGGAAGCCCGCCGCGCTCCGGCTCCAGCCGGCCCGGTATCCGCACAAACGCGCCGGGTACTTTGGGATCGTAGACGGCGATTCTTGCGGCGGGGTTTTCGTCGAGGATTCGATGCATGGCGCATGCGTAGGCCCAGATGGGGGTGGCCAAGCCGCCGAGCGTGATGGCGCCGCCGGACCGGACCCTGGCGCGTAACGCCGGCAACTTTCCTGCCAGGCCGGGCAGGTCGCAAACCTTCCAGCGCCTCCCCAGTCGCAGGTCAAAATAGGGCAGCTTCGCCCGTTTCCGGCGCAAGGCCAGCAGGCGGGCGACGATGGCCCGCACCACCTTCCGATTGGTGGGGTCGCCCGGGGCCCCGGCGTTGGACCGGAAGCGGCATTCGAGGCCGGCCAACGTTTCTACGGCTCTGGGTTGCCCTCTCAATCGGGAGCGTACGCGGGCGACGCGTTGCAGGCCGCATTCGCCGCAAACTGCCTCCCAGGAAGGCATTCCGTCCCTCCGCTCCCCGGCCGAAGTCTCAAACCGCCTGGACACCACGATGTAGTGCGAACAGCAACGCAGCATGCGCGGGTTCGCGCGCGCGTGCTTGCCGCCGAAGTCCAGCAGGACGAGCTCGAGCCGTCGCCGCGTATTGGCGATCCAGGCGCAGACGGTTTCAACGGTGTGGCTGGTCCAGCGCCCTTTGACGCGGGGCTTCAAAGGTTCGCGCAACGCAGGAGCGTGGAACAGGTACCTGCCCGTGCCGTCCGGATTTCCTTTCACGACATAAGCCAGCGGTTGATCGGGATGATGTTGCAGCGCCGCGTCGAGCAGGTGCAGCAGCGTCGTCTTTCCGCTTCTTGCGGGGCCAACCACAGCAACGCACGGAGCAAGGTCACGATCGTTCATGGCGATCTCAGGTTACGGGTTTCAGGTCGCCGGTTGCCTGAATGCACCGGGCGCATGGTTATCTCGCAGCCAGTTCTTGATCAAGGTGAGTGTGGAGTCTTGAACCGCTCCGTTCCCCTCGCCACGCACTTCC
>JBGOUJ010000153.1:0-13172 GCA_041477005.1 Terriglobia bacterium
AGGGCGCAGGTGCTCGAGCGTGTTTCGGCGGACCAGGTCCTCACGGTCAAGGAGCCATAATGCGAACTCCGATCCAGGCCTGTGTGATCGGCGCCTGGCTCGCGTTGCAGATGTGCCCGGCGCAAGTGGCGGGGTCCGCCGCCGAGCTTCAGAAAGCCATCGCGGCCGAGCCGAATCGCGCGGATTTGCACGTGAAGCTCGCCGCCGTTTTCGAACAGAAGCGGGACTACGCGAGGGCCATCCCGGAGTTGCGCCGAGCCCTCGAGTTGCAGCCCGACCTGATGGAAGCGCATGGCCTGCTTGGGCAGGCGCTGCTCGCCCAGGGCTATTCGGCTGAAGCCATCCCTCATCTGGAACGGGCGCAGAAGCTCGATTTGCTCGGCATCGCGTTGGCTGAAGAGCACCGCGCGCCCCAGGCCGTCGAGAAACTCGTCGCCGCTCTCGAGGCCAAGCCCAATGATCCCGATCTCTTGTTCTACCTGGGAAAAGCCAGCAGCCAGCTCGTACAGGCAGCATTCGACCGGCTGCTGCGCTCGGATCCATCCTCCCCGCGCGCCCACCAGCTCCTGGCCGAGACTTATGTCGGACAACAGCAGATCGAGGCCGCCGAGCGCGAGTACAGAAAGGCGCTCGATATACGCCCCGACCTGCGCGGCGTCCATCTGGCTCTCGGCAAGCTCAAGCTGAATGCCGGTAACCTGGACGAAGCCGAAAAGGAATTTCGGGCCGAGGCGACGCTGCGTCCCGGCGATGGAGAAGCGGCCTGGAGGCTCGGTTCGGTTCTGCTGCAGAAGGGCCGTGCGCCGGAAGCCTTGGCCGAGCTCGAACGATCCGACCAGCTCCGGCCGCAGATGATCGAAACGCTATTCGATCTGGCGAAGGCCTGCGGCCTGGTGAACAAGACAGCCGAGGCCGAAAAGGCCTGGCTCGCCGTGATTGCCCTCGACGACACCGGCGAACTGGCGGCCTCGTCACACTTCCAGCTCTCGCAACTCTACCGGAGGCAAGGCAATACGGCGGAGGCGGAGCGGCACCTCAAGCGCTTCCAGCAACTGCAGCCGAAAGCTCCGCAGCGGCCGTAACGACGCGTCAAGGAATCCAGGTGTACAGCCATCCCAGGAGCTTCCTCAGCTCAGCGCTTCGGCTTGGCCCTGAAACGAAGCTGGTACGGCGGCGCCTTGAACGTGAGCTTTCGGCAAGCATGCACAGTGAATTGCCAACGGTGCCAGGATCAGTTCGAACTGACCGAAAGAAATGCGTCCGAAGCCGTCTGGAATCCGCCTGTGTTCGCTTGCACAGCTTGGTTGCCAGTCCCAAGATTGGGGATCTTCACGTTTAATTGGTATAAGCCTGAGGACACGACGCCGGCCCACTGTACCTCAGCGGCCACGCCTCCGATCGTCATCGTAACGGGCAGTGTCGTTGGGGCAGCCTGCGAAACCAATTGCGCGGTCGGCATGGCCGGTGTCGTCGCTCCGAAACCGGTACCGTAGATTTCAATAACCTCCCCCGGAACGGCGGGCCGAGAGGATGGCCCCATTGGGCCAACGAGGGTCCCGTCCAGATGAACCGCCGCCACATAGCTGGTCATTCCCGACTGGTAGGTAAACAGCCCCGGAGACATCTTCTGCTTCAGGACCGTTCCTGCAGAGCTTGTGCCCTGCGGAGTCGTGACCTGCACTTGAACCGGGCCGATGGTATCGTCATCGGGGGCGATGGCGTTGATCTGCGTCGGGCTGATGTACTCGACATACGCCGGCTTGCCGTTGATCGTCACCGATACTCCGTCAAGTGAGAGCGGAAGATTCGTGTTCGAAAAGTCCGAACCGGCCCACGATCGCGAGGCATTACCAAAGCCGCTTCCCACAATCGCAACGAATCCTCCGGATGCGATCGCCGGCTGATAGCTCGCGCCATTCACGACCGAGTTGACCCGCGGCGTAGTTGCCGACAACGGCTGCTGCCGTTGCAGCAATATACTGTCGAAGCCGCCGAGCGTCACCTGCCTCGCGGGCGAACCATCGTTGTACCGCGCCGCCGACGTGACGTACACCGCGTCTGCAACCAGCGCCCCGGAGCCGCCGTTGTGAACCCTCAGGAACGGAGCATCCCCCGCTTTGAGGCTCACGGTTCCCACCACATGCAAGGCGTCTCCGGCGCCTGCCTTCGTCTGGTCGATGGTGGCCGTTGCCACCACGTTTCCACCCGCTACCACTTCGTAGATGGCGCTCTTCGTCCAGCCCGCCGCACCGGGCGCCGCCGGCAGCCAGGCCTGGATCGTGTATTGACCGTCTGCCGGAATGTTCAGCTTCCACTGCGCCTCGCCGCTGCCGGAATCCAATTGATGGCAGGTCCCCTCCCAGCAGTGATAATAGGGGCCGTTCTGGAATTGCGGCAGGAACGGAAGATTACGGCCCACAGGGCCCCACGAGCCCGTGTTATAAACAACCGTGTTCCAGGAGCCGGTGGCTCTGAAAGCGGAATCCGCATCGTCGACGATGTATTGATACAGGGGAGCCTGGGTGCCGGTGAACCGCTTCAAGCCGGGTTCCAGCGTGACAGTCCATGGCGAGGCCGTGCCGTTCAACAAGACAGCTCCGTTCGTAAAATCGCGGCGATAGAAGGCCGCGGTTGGCGAATACAGTTGGACATCATCCAGCCAGACATCTCCGGCGACATCGCCGACCCTGAAACTGAGCTGCCCATTGGTTACCGTGGCAGGCGCGGTGAACGAGGCCGAATATAGGCTCCAACTCGTGCCGATCTTGATGACGGCCGCCAGAGGGTTGGCAGGACCAACTCCCGGCGAAAAGACCATGATCGCCCGCGGTGAATCGGCGCGCGCCCAGAATTGAACGCGGTACTCAGCACCCTCGTACATAGCGATATTGGCCTGTCCCAGAGCGACGTGCCAATTGGCCGTTGCGGCGGACGCGATATGGATGTGGGCCGAGGAACTGCCCTCTGCCGCGATGCTCGTATCGATGTCCGCCGAGGCCCGACCACCATCGACTACGGTAAACTGCCAACCGGCGAAGCCAGCTTCGAAGCGGCCGTTGGCGAGTAAGTTCGCGGGTTTTTCTGCTTCAATCTGCGACGCGGGGCCAATCGGATAGCCCAGGTTGAAATCGTATTCGTCGTACCACCAGGTGACCGGTGCCGGATAGTCGCCAAAATCAAAGAAAAAGAATCCGTCGCCCATCAGTGCCAATCCCAGCCCGAAGCGCATATTCGGGTAAGAGCTTTGAGCGAACGCAAGGGTCGATTGAAGCATGTTAACGGAAGAGAAAGCGCCGTAACCATAGGTCAACTGGTTCGGAGGGCACGCCTGGATCATCGTCACTGCGGGAGAGACGGCCTCCGAATCCCATGAGTGATAGAGGTCCCAGAGGGCTCCAAAGGGCAGCAGGCCCTCCCGGACTGATTGGGGGAAGAACTCGAGGCTCGTGCCATTGAATGTGGCCAAAGCTTCGGATTCCACGGGAAGCGACAGCGCATGCCCCGAAATGTAGGCATTGGGCGCCAGACCGTGGAAGGCACTCACGGTCGCGTACACGCCGGCCTTCCAGGCAGCGCTTAGAGCTGCCGGATCATCCGCGATGCCGTCGCCGTCGGAATCGATCTGCACAACCTTGCCGTTGCAATCGGTGAGCGGTTGCGGCTTTGACGTGTTGAAACTATCGAAGAATACACCGTCAAACACGAAGTTCGATTCCACCAGGTCCTGGTATCCAAAACGGGCGATGAACTGTTGGACGTCGGGCCGGGTCAAGTTGAAGTTGTACCGCGGAGGGGTACACCAAGTGACGATCTTGTTTCCCGAAACGTCTTTCAGGAGGTACTGGTCCGGCGGTGACCCCTCACCGCCGCTGTCCTCCACATTGACGGCGGGAAAGAACAAAACACCTGGATTTGCCGCACGGAGTTGCACGGCGTCGGCAGCGCTGAACGCGGAGGTCCCCAGAAGGATCTGGGTCTTTTTGGCGAGATCGGGCGTGGTTCGATAAAAATCTGGGCGAATCCAAATGTTGCCGATCCTCGGGAAGGCTTGTCCCGGTGGAGCTACGGTCCTGTACGTCGCCGTATGCAGGTAATCGGGATTTGAGGCGCAGCGGAAATAGACTCGATTGAACACGCGGGGATCGGAGGACACTCCATTGACGGTGCCTTTGTGTGCCGTCGCAGGCGGGCCTGTGTCGAGCGTCTGCATGGACGCGTAGTCTTGGGCGCTGCCGACGGAATAGCGGCAGGCAGTCGGCTGAATCGTGTCAAATGCAATCCGAAAGCTGGTGCTGCCTGGGCTCAGCAGGCCGCCGGGCGGATCCAGGTTGGTGATCGGAATGCCGGTAAAGCTGTACACTGCTGTTCCACAACCGGCCACGGAGTAGTTCAACTGGCCTGGAGCGACTCCCGCGAGCGAAAGAACCACCTCATTGTCCAGGAGCGGAGCCGAATGGGCCGCGTCGTATGCGATGGCGGAGTCGGACATTGCGACCTTTGAGATCCGGAGTTCATCGATCGTGAAAGCCGTGGCGCCGATTTGGAAAGACCCGCCGGATGCCGAGGGCGGAAAGTAATGACCCTGGTTATTGTCGGCAATCTTGACACCATCCAGGTAGAACCGTATGTGATTGGCGCTGGCGGAAAACGTTGCGGCAATGTGATGCCATTCGCCTGCTTTCCAGCCGCTTATATCGCCGGCCGTGCCGTCATACGCGGCTTCCTGCTGTCCGTTTACAGATGCGCCCACGGTGATTACGTGTCCCGGGGCGGTTTCTCCGATCGAAAAGTAGTCGCCGTTCGGAGCCGCATAGAAGAAAACCGGATACCCCGCAGTCGCAAACACTGGATCGTTCCCGTTGTACCGGGGCGCGACCCACATCTCTATCGTTCCTTCGGATACATTGAACAGATTCGCCGACGGATAGGTAAGCTGACCTCCGGACTGTAGATAGAGTCCCTTGCCAAATTTCCCCGTATCGTACGCCACGCCAGAGGACGACAAGGGGGCAGTTCCGAATGTGCTGGTGATGGACGTGTCGTAGTGGAAAAGGGCTAACTGGGTCAGTGGCCCCTGGGTCAGTGTTTTGCCGCCGAGAGTAAGAGTGTACGCGCTGCCGCCTCCTGAGCTGCCAACGGCAAAGCTATAATCCGGTGCGAGCTGTAATTGCACGTTTCCACAGGCTGTTTGGGCGAAGATGGAGCGCGTACCGAGGGCCGACAACAGGCAAAGGACAAGGATTCTTATCGTCATAAGGCGACCTATGGACGAGGATACGATACTTCGAAGCATACTCCAAGCTAGCCAAGTACTTGGCATGCCTGCCTTCCCAAGTCGTGTCCAGGCCCTACGCTGTGGGACAGACGGCTCCCGGTCGTGAGACGAGATGCGGGAGCCGGGCGGGACCGAAAGTTACCTTGCCTCAATCAGGACTTGGCCGAAAACCGTGTGCTTAACGAGCGGCTGGGTGGCGCCATTGGCGGCTGTTTCGGAGTGATGCTCCCGCCCGGCCGAAGACGATCCTTTCCGGCCAGGCAGGATTCCTCCTACTCTACCCGGAATCCATGCCAGCGCCGGTGCGCTCAAGCGTCTCCCGGTAGTACCAGGGCACCCATTCCGACGCGGTCCGCGCCAACTCCTCCGATCCTTGTCTCGATCCCGGTTCAGCGATAGCACGCGCATGGGAGGTGTCGTCGTTGTGCACCACTTCCCCTTGCGCCGCCTGACGAATCAGTTCCTCGAAGGCGGGTTGGAGCGTGGCCGCCGTTTCGGCTACGATCTCGCATTGCGTGGCCACCGGAAGCGGGATCCCCAGACTCTCTTCCAGGCCTGCCAGCCGGTACCAGGGAAATCCGTTCCCGTAGCGCAGCAGCGCGATCATGCTCGCCGCCGTCTCCTCGTACTTTTTCCCACCCACTCCTTCCGGCGCCGCGGCCGTGAACACCTCCCCGCACAGATTGCAGCGCAGTTTCTCCAACTCATAGACGGTCGCGGCGATGGGCGCCTGCCCGCGGATCCGCACCAGCATGCCGGGGTCGCGCTGCCGATAAACTCTGCCGCCCTGGCAATCCGGACACGGATCTCCCGCCTTTAACGACTCATGGGGAACTTCGACCTTGCGCGCCCCACGATAGGCGGCGGCCCCGTTACGCCCATGCCCGGCGGCTCGGCTCTGCGATGGCTTGTGGCTCTTCTCGTCGGCCTCGATGCCCGCCTGCTTCAGCACCGCCTCGGTCTTCTCGGTGCTGGCTTGACACAACAGGCGGCGCAGCGTCTCCAGTGTCGCCTCGCGATTCTCCAGCAACTCGGTCACGTGGGCCAGGGTGTGGATCGCGGCTAGCAGTTTCTGATAGCCGTCTTCCCCGAGCGGCTCCTGCCGGGCCTGTTCCAGCGCCGCCTCCAACTCTTCGGTGGTGACCTCGAGCCGCTTCATGGCCGGTTCCGCTATCCCTGCCGGAGGAGTTCGCGAAAGCGCCGGGTGAGCGGCAGCGCGAGGACCTCTTTGATCGAGCGGTTCGGACGGTGCGTCTGATCGTCCTTGCCCCGGCCGGTCGTGCGCCCCAGCACCACCCAGTTCGCCGCCCGGTAACAGGTCCCGCGAAACCGTTCCGGATCGACGAAGGTTTCCAGAAAGTAGATCGGGTGGCCGTAGACGCGTTCCCAGTCCTCACACAGCCGTTGGGCCATGCGGCCGAGCAGGTGCGAGGCCAGGTGCGGCACGGCCACCCACGGCAGAATCAGAAAGCGCGTGTTGTACGCGAGCAAGTGGAGGTTGCGCCGCCGCGCCTCGCCGCTCCAGCCAATGAACCGGTCCCGGCTCGCCAGGTGCCGCGGCGCCGAACTCCACGCCAGGCAGGCGATCGGTCCCCCCTGCGCCCAGACCAGATACTTCAGGTGCTCCCCGACCGGCTGTTCATAACCCAGGTAGTGATACTGTTCCAGCAGGCTGTGGAAGAGCGGCTCGTCGGTGGTGCGCCGCACCAGTTGGACGTCAATCGAGCCCAGTGCCTGAAGCGGCATCGCCAGCGGCGTGGTATCGATCAGAACCGCTTCCGGCCGGGGCCGGGCCGTCCGGCGCTGGCCGCGGATGCGGCGGCGCACCGGCGGCAGTTCGATCTGGCCGGCCCGCTCCAACATCAGCAGCAGGCCGCGGCAAACCACGTCGCGCAACGCGCCGTTGGCCTGCTTCCAACCCAGCGCTTCACACAACTGGCGCGACAATTTCCAGCGGCTGCTCGCCGGGCGTTCCCGAATGAACTCGCGCAGAAAATCAATCTGCTCGTTGCTGATGGTTTGCCCCCGGTAGCGCCACTCCTCCACCATACCCGCAGCATGCCAGAAATGAAATCAGAACGTAAGCATTTTGTTTAACTCACTGTTCGCCACACCGGCGCCACCTCCGTCTCCGGGTTGCCCGCCGCCAGCAGCAACTGCGCCTGGTGCACCTGGAGCGCCCGCACCGGCTTCTTCCCGCTCGGCCACCACAGGAATCGCCCCTTCGACAGCCGCTTCTGTGCCGACCAGAACCCCTGGCCGTCATAGGCGAGGACGCGGATCGAGGTACCTCGCCGGCTGCGAAACAGAAATACGAAGCCGGAGAAAGGATCGGCCTGAAGCTTCTCCTGGCACAGATGCGCCAGCGAATCGATGCCTTTGCGACCATCGACCGGCTCGGTCGACGACCAGGATGCGCATCTGGGGCGCGAGCTGTATCACGCTGGCTCCTACAACGCCCGGCTCAGTCCACTCAGGTCCGGCGGCGTGGTCCCTTTCCATGAGACGCGCATCTTGCCGCGCGGCCCTTCCAGTTCGATCATACTCGGCGACACCCATCGCCGCTGGGGCCATCGGGCCCACAAATGCCTGGCCGGGCGCCGGCCGGCGCGTGACTGCAACCGTGGATTCTACCCGCCGTTTGAGTTTACAGGAGTCCAGATGCAAGACCTGGGCGGTTCGAAAAACACCGTGCTCTTTGGCCAGCTCCGCCGCCGACGTCCAGAGAGGCTCTGGAATCAGTTCCCGGCCTTTGCGCGTACGCCGCCAACGCTCGAAGCTCCGGTAGACCCTCCGTATCTCAATAGGAACAGCGGGTGTTGCCTTGGCCATCGTCAGTCCTCCTTCCCCCTACGGGGCGCAAGACCGACGCTACCAGCTACGGCCGGGTCGAGTCATGCAGGCTTGCCGAAAGGACACGCAGCTCTACCGGAGGCAAGGCAATACGGCGGAGGCGGAGCGGCACCTCAAGCGCTTCCAACAACTGCAGCCGAAAGCTCCGCGGCGGCCGTAACGACGCGTCAAAGAATCCAGGGGTACAGCCATCCAATTGTCAATTTTCAACCGACATTCTCCTTGACATGCCGCCCCCTTGGGGTACACTGTGTTCAACGTTATTTAGAGGCAGTCGGCTAAGGAGCAGGGGTTATATGAAAATTCGGGTCATTTTACGGTTTCTGGTCCTTCTCGCGGGCGTGACCTACGCCCAAACCGGCACAGGGAACATTCAGGGCACAGTGAAGGACACGACCGGGGCGGTCGTGCCCGGCGCCCGTGTCAAGGCCACCCAGCCTCAGACAACCCGCCAGTACGACACCACCACCAATGAGGTTGGATTCTATCTGATCCCGTCGGTGCAAATGGGGCCGTATCAGATCGCGGTCGAGGCAGCGGGGATGGAGACCTGGAAAGGCGACTTGAACCTGCTCGTGGGGCAGATCGCCGAGGTCAACATCGCCCTGAAGGTCGGCTCCACGACCACGGAAGTCACCGTCGCCGGCGACGTCACGCCGCTGGTGACCACGACCAGCCCGACGCTGGCTACCATTGTCGAGCATGAGCGCATCGAACAATTGCCGCTCAACGGCCGGAACATCACCACCTTGCTGTACATGACCGTGCCCGGGCTGGAGTCGGGCTCGGTGCCCCGCAACTACGGGTTACGATACGCCACGGAAATGCTGCAGGATGGCGCCATTCTGGAGAACCGGGAATGGCAGTCCATCCCGGCGCGTCCGCCGGGGCTGGATACCATCGCGGAGTTCCGCGCCGAGACCCTCGACTCCTCGGCCAAGCTGAACCGCCCGGGGACTTTCATTCTGACCACGCGGTCCGGTACGAACAACCTGCACGGTTCGTTTTTCGAAACGGCCCGCAACAGCGCCATCGGCGTGGCGCGCGCGCGGACCGACTTCTTTACCAAGCCGCCGCACCTGGCACGCAACGAGTTCGGGGCTTCTCTGGGCGGGCCGGTCTACATTCCCAAGCTGTACAACGGCAAGAACAAGACCTTCTTCTTCTTCGCCTATGAAGGCTACCAATTGAGGCAATCCACCACGCGGAACACCGCCGTGCCCACGGCGGCCATGACGCAGGGGGACTTCAGCGGGCTGGTGGATGCGCAGGGCCGCAAGTATACTCTGTACGATCCGCTGACCACGGATCCCACGACGTGGCAGCGGCAGCCTTTCGCGAATAACCAGATTCCGCTCAGCCGGGAAAGCCCGCTGGCGAAGTACCTTTACAGCGTCACACCGCTGCCGACCACGGCCGATAACCCGCTGGTCACCTCCAACTGGTTCGGCCCCGGGTTCAACAACACGAGGCAGCACACCGAAACGGTGAAAATCGACCAGCGGGTCTCGGACAGGAACCAGTTGTCGTTCCGGTATTCGCACAACATGTCGAATATCTCCCAAACCAGCGATGCCTACGGCACCGGGCCCACGACCCTGGACAAGCGAGCCAACGCCAACGTCGATGCCGGCCAGAACGACAGCGGTATCGCCAACTGGACCCACACCTTCTCGCCGACTTTCTTCTCCGAGACGCTCTTCACCGTGTCACGGGACTATCGCGGCCAGTTGCCGTTTACGGGCACCGCCGAGATTGCCAGCACGCTGGGCCTGCCGAACCCGTTCCACGGCATCGGTTTTCCGCGCCTGCCGTACTCGCTGTCTCCCACCGCGGGAGCCGCCATGTCCTATGACAGCAGCATCAACCCGACCATCGACTACGCCTGGATTTACAACGTCGACCAGAACTTCACCAAGATCTACGGCCGGCACGAGTTGCAGTTCGGGTTGCGGATCCGCTACGAGTCGATGAACACGCTGGAGGACCAGCAGATATCCCAAGGCGAGCTGGACTACAACAACGTTGCTCAAACCGGTCTCTACGACCCCACCTCGGGCTCGTCCTACAGCCCCGTGCCGTTCACGGGGAACGTGGCGGGCAACTTCTTCCTGGGCATGGGGACCTACCAGGCCCGGTTCAACCGGGCGGCGTATCCGCTGCTCAATAACGAGAAGTCCGCGTATTTCCAGGACAACTTCAAGGTCAATTCGCGGTTGACGTTGAATCTGGGCCTGCGCTACGAGTACAACAGCCCGGCCAACGTGACCGACAACTCTCTGATCGGATTTGACCCCAAGAACAAGGCGTCGGTCCTGGCGACGTCGGTCGATAGACTGGTGCAACTGAGGGACGCGCTGCCGGCCATCGTCACCGCCTATCAGAATTTGGGCGTGAAGTTCGAGACGCCGCAGCAAGCCGGGCTGCCGTCCGGGCTGGTGTATAAGAACTATCTGGACTTCGGCCCGCGCTTGGGCTTCGCCTATCGCGCCACCAAGTCGAGCCACCCGACAGTGCTGCGGGGCGGCTATGCGATCTTCGCGTATCCCGAATCGCTGCGGCTGTTCCAGGCCAATACGCGCGCCGCGATTCCCACGCAGGGGAACGTCTCCAACAATCTGAACGCCGCCGAGCAGAGCCCGGACGGGTTTCCCAATTATTTGCTGCGGTCGGCGCCGGCGATCGTCGCCGGGGTGAACAGCAGCAACGCACTGAGCGCCACCCAGATCAGCGGCATTACACCCGGCAGCGGCAGCATGTACTACTTGGACCCGCACGAGCCCACGGCGCGGGCGCACGAGTGGAACTTCACGATCGAGCAGGAGCTCATGACCAACACGGTCCTGAAGGCCAGTTACATTGGCACGCACGGCACCCGGATGGCGCAGTATTATTCGTACAACGATTCCACGCCCGCCTACGTCTGGTACAAAACGACCGGCCAGCCGCTGCCGACCGGAACGTTCGCCGCGACCGCGACCCGGCCCTACGATCAGACCACTTTTGGGACCATCCAGGCATATCAGAAGACGGGCTGGTCGAACGACAGCAGCATCCAGTTGGAAGTGGAACACCGTTACTCGAAAGGGTACGCCTTCCAGGTCTTCTACGTCATGAGCAACGCCATGCGCGTGGCGGGCGATGGCTGGAGGGACGACACGCTCACCGCCCCCAACCTGTACCTACCGGGGGTCGTTCCCACCGACAACGTCGCCCGGGACCGGCTGCTATTTTACCGCCGGGACACCGCCATTCCCAAGCACCGGGTGAACTGGAACTTCCTGGTGGACCTGCCGTTTGGCAGGGGCAAGCGGTTCGGCAACAACTCCAGTCGGCTGGTAGACGCCCTCATCGGCGGGTGGCAAGTGGCGGGCTTTGGCCAGTTGTTCAGCCGCTACTTCCAGCTCCCCACCGGTGATCTGGCGAACTATAGCCCCATCCAGTACTACGGCAAGAAGTATCCGATTCAAGACTGCCGCAGCGGCGTCTGCTACGGCGGCTGGCTCCTCTGGAACGGGTACATTCCGGCGAACCGCATCAACAGCGTCGATCCGAGGACCGGCAAGCCGAACGGGGTGATGGGCGTTCCCTCGAACTACGTGCCGTTTGCCACGCCGCTGCTTCCCACGCCGAAGGACGGCGGCAGCTCGAGCGATCCCAATTTCCCCTTCTACGAGACGAACACCGTCTTTGTGCCGTTAAACAACGGGACGCTCCAGCGGACCACCTTAACGGTGCTCGATCCGATGCAGAACCAGTTCATGCTGGGACCCATGCAGTGGAACATGAGCGCCTCGGCATTCAAGACGTTGAAGTTCACCGAGCGCGTGTTCCTGCGCATCAACGCGGACTTCCTGAACAACGTATTCAACATGCCGGGGACGGCCTTGACCAGCACCATAGCCGACGGCGTCGTCACGACCAAGAATTCGGCCAACTCGCCGCGCGTACTGCAGTTGACCATGCGGCTGACGTTCTGACGGACAAGGCTTCGCGTCCTCGGATCATACAACCGGCCATTACGGTCACGGGGTTGATCACTGGGTTCCTGGCGGATAGCGCCCCAAGCGGCTTCTCCGAGCACAGCCGCGCAGCGGAAAGCTCCGCTAACAGCCCGTTGGCGAAAGGGCGCTGGGAACCCCACACTCGACCTTGCTGCAAATTTGCGGCGCTAAGTTGTTGAAAAAAAGCCTGCGCCAGGGAACCGTCACGTGCAGGGAAGCCTTCGCGAGATTCGCCACGGGCGAAAGAAGGGCGCTTCTACCGCCCTGATCCTTCAGAAAGCGGCTGGACTTTTACTGCTGCCATGTCGGTGTCAATGCTTACCCGGATGGTCTCAGCGCCGCGACGGAACCGGACCGCGATGTTGCGGGTGTCCGAGACATCCTCGACCGCTTCGGTCGGGTTCTTTCCTCCGGCCCGGGAAACGCCGAGCACGGATATGATGTGCGTGACAGACTGGCGCTGCTTCGTTTCGGCCGAGAGGTGCCATTCGAGCTCCGGCTTTCCCATCTCCGGCGGAATCGTGTACTTGTCCGTTTGCGCGATGCGCAAACCGCCGGGCGCCAGCAGGAAACCGTGCAGCGCCGCATTCTCGAACGCCAGCGCGATCCGGCCGGTGTCCGCTCCGATCTCGAACGGCGCGCGGCCATGAAACCACAGCTTTAGCGGCACCGGTTCTTTGGCGCGAACCTCATCGACCAGGACCAGCACGTCCGGTTTCAGAAAGACGAGGTGACGCCGATAACGCTGCACTTTGTCCCCGTAGCCCGACGTGGCGTCGCCGACGACATAGTCGTAGGTCTTGTCCGGATGGAACACGATCACCTCGCCCCTCGCCTCAGCGGTCTTGGGCTGGCCGCGACCGTCGATCTCCAGCGCGTTGTGGGCCTTCGTGGTCCAATACCATTCCTTGCAGAACGGGCTGCCGTACCAGGGCCGCAGCCCGGTATTTACCAGCAGGGGCGATCCGTAGGCGCCCAGCACGATAGCGTTCTGATCGGAGTGGCTGTGGCTGATGTTCCCGAGGGGCGCCGACCGAAAG
>JBGOUJ010000154.1:0-13055 GCA_041477005.1 Terriglobia bacterium
AGAATTACCATGCCAGCACGCCGAGTCCGCTTGCTCACGCGCGCGGCTCAGAAAGCCCTTCCGAGCCGCGACCGTCAGGGAGCGGTTGGCACTGTTATTTCTTGACAGGCCCTTAGAACGGAGCTAGCGCTCGCTCAGCACGCCGCCGCCAGGTGGCGGGGGCTTCGGCCGGCGGCGGCGGCGACGAAGATGCGGCTGACCTCGCGGTCCTGATAGGGCTCAACCAGAACGTCGAAGCCGCCGGCTTCAAGCACCTGGGTCCAGAGCCGCTCGTCGGCCACGCGGGCGCAGACCACAACTTCGGCCGCAGCGCGCAGGTCGCCGACCCGGTTGAGCACGTCACACCAACTGCCGTCGGGCAGGACAAGATCGGTCAACACCACGCGGACGCCCGGCTCGTCACGAAGCCGCTCGGCGGCCTCGCCGCAACTTCCAGCGGTCACGACATTGGCATCCAGGGCAGTCAGGTGGTCGATCAGAGAAGAGCGCCGCTCCGGCGGCATGACTAGGAGAGCGGTTACAACATTCTGCATCCTGGCCTCCCTCGGCTACCGGCGCCGCGGCACAGCCTTCCACTCTCACACAACAGGAGAAACTATTCCCAGACTATTCCGGGATGGAGGCGAAGTCAATCAAAAAATCGGAGCGGTGAATTTCCTCACGGTTTCGGAGCGGCGGCGGGAGGCTTCGCCGGAGCTGCCTTGGGAGCGGCAATCGGCGGGCGTGTCGGCACCGAGGACTTCCCCCCCGGCGGGGGCGCCGCATTGGCCGGGGCGCTGGAGGTCGCCGCGCCGCCGCCCTGCGCCTTGTCGTAGAGGGTCACAATTTCGTTGGTGATGTCCACGGTGTTGACGGCGTAAAGCACCGGGCTCTGAGGCGAGGAGATGTCCAGGATGATGGCGTAGCCGTGATCCTTGGCGTACTTGTCGATCACGCCCATCATCTTCTGGCCGATGGCGTTGATCAGCTTGCCCTCCTCCTGCTGGTATTCGGCCGAGGCGTCCTCGTTGTCGCGGGTGAGAGCCTTGTTCTTCGCATCGATCTGCCGGATCAGGTTGTTGCGCGCCTCCTCGCTCATGGTGTTGCGGCCCTTGCTGAGCTGGGCCTGCAGGTCGTCGAGCTCGCGCTTCTTCTGTTCCAGCCCGGACTGCCTGGGGGCGTACCTGTCCTGCAGCGACTTGGCGGTCTTCTGTCCTTCCTCGGTGCGGACGATGGCGTCCTGAATATTAATAATTCCCACTTTGGTCCCGGACGCCGCGGGCACTCCCTGCGCCCCGCCGGGCAAGGCCCCGCCCAGCCCGCATACCGCCAGAATCAACACGGATCTTATTCTCATCGAACGCCTCGACTTTCCAAGGGGATTACTGCGACCAGGGGTCATTGTAGCACATCAGAACGTACGGCTGATCGTAAAGCGGAACGTCTTGCGGGGTTCCTGGAAGGGGATCGCCTGGCCGTACGCCTGGATGGCGTTCATAAACGACACCTGGTTGGGGAACATCGACCGGTCGGCCACGATGGGCGGCTGCAGGTTCGTGTTCACCCGCAGCGGGTTGTAGGCGTAGTAAATGCGGAACGGCGCGTTGACCACCGGCAGCATGACCTGCAGCTCCAGGCCGGTCGACGCGCGCGGATCCTGGGTGTGAGGGCTGATGCGGATCTGCTTGACGAAGTCGCTCTGCGGAAACAGCGCGTTCAGTTGTGCCACGCGCCCCGTGTTCATGACCAACTGGCTC
The DNA here is from genome assembly GCA_041477005.1 of Terriglobia bacterium. Taxonomy (GTDB): domain Bacteria; phylum Acidobacteriota; class Terriglobia; order Bryobacterales; family JACQDG01; genus JBGOUJ01. Next base: position 1,737 of record JBGOUJ010000154.1, read on the forward strand.
GTCTGCGTGATCCGGTCTACGCCGATGTCGAAGAACGGCGCGATCGTAACCGGCCCGAAGATGGGAATACGGTACTCGAAGTTGCCGATCAACTGCGTGTCGCCGCCGGGAAAGATCAGCCGGTATATGGGCGCCTGGGTGGTTATCGGTGTCTTCGTCACCACGCCGTCGACGATCAGGTTCTGCTGCCGCGGGGTGCCGTTGTCGTTGTACACCGGCACCGTGACCACATCGGGGATAAAGGCGATGGGGCTGACGGCTCGGATATCGAAGCCCCGGATATCGGTCTCGCCGCCGATGTAATAGCGCGAAAACGGCGGCGCCACCTTGTTGTTGTAACCGGTCAGGAACGATCCCAGGAAGTGCATCCCGACCACGTTGCGCTTCTTGTTGACCTGGTGGAAATACTTGAAGTCGACCGTCGGCTCCAAGGTGTTGACGTTGCCGCCCGGAATGATGCCGGAGATTCCCGCCGAGATGTAGAGGCTCCTGCCGCCGGTCGGGTTGATGGGGTGGTTGACCGTGTTGTAGAAGTAATTCGGAGTGATCTTGCTTGTCTTGATGCCGGAGAGCGAGTTCGGCCCGGATACGTTCTGAAAGTCCAGGAACTCGAAATACTGCTTGGAGGCGTCGGTGAAGGTAGTGACGCGGGAATTGTCGAAGCCGTAGGTGATCCCGAGGCGGGCGAAGCTGCGCCGGAGCGGATAGCTGGCGAAGACGGTGATCCCGTTGCTCGCCTGCGAGAAATTCTGCAGGTTATTGGCGCCGATGAGGTTGTAATACGGAATCAGGTTCTGGCCGCTGAGAATGGAGGCCTGGCGCGCCTGGTCGTAGCGAAAGCTGCGAGTGTAAATGGTGAAGCCGGTCTGGATGGGCTTGTCAAAAAGATACGGCTCGGTGAAACCTAACAGCGCCATCTTCTGGAGGGTGCCGAACTGAGTCTGCAGAGTGAGGGTCTCGCCCAGGCCGAGGAAGTTGTTGGTTTCGTAGTTGAAGCCGACGAAGCTGCCGGCGAAGCCGGAAACGCCGCCGGTCAGCCCCACTGAGTTCTTGCCGCGCTCCTTCACCTTCAGGGTCAGATCGACCAGGCCGTTACGGGTGTCGCGCTCTCTGGTGTCGGCTTCTTCGGCCTTCAGCGGCTCGAAATAGCCGAGCTGGTTCAGCCGCAGGATGCTCAGGTCCCACAGCCGCGTGTTGAACATGTCGCCCTCGTCGAGCATCAATTCGCGGCGGATGACCTTGTCGCGCGTGGTCGTGTTACCCGAGAAGTTGATGCGGCGAATGAAGAACTGCTTGCCTTCATCGACGGTCAGGTTCAGGTCGATGGTGGGCGGTTTTTCCTGGTCGTGGAAGTCGAAGTTGGGCTCCGAGACGAAGTCGATGTAGCCGAACTCGCCATAGACCTTCTTCAGGTTCTCCATGCCCTTGCGCAGCTTCGAGACATCGAAGATGGCGCCTTCCTGCATCTGGAAGTAGGGCCGCAGCACGGCTTCGGGGGTGCGAAACAGCTTGACGTCGCTGAAGGTGATCTTGCCGACTTTATACTTCTCGCCCTCCTCGACCGGAACGCGCAGGTCGGCGCGCTTGCCGGGCTTGTTGGTCTTGAAGAGCGGAAGGCGGAAGCCCCCCCCACCGCCGATGTCGCGCATGGTCAGGGTGTGCTCCCCGACGGTGGCCTTGAAGTAGCCCCGCTCCTGATACTTGTTGCGCAGCCGGTCCTTGTCCTCTTCGAGCTTGCTCTGATCGAACGTCTTCGAAAACAGGTTCTCCAGGAAGATGCTGTGCGGAACACCGATGGGGTGCAGGTTCTTCATGGCCCAGATGGCGTCGCGCTCCGACATGACCGTGTTCCCCACGATCTCGATCTTGCCGACCTTCACCTTGGGCCCCTCCACGATGTTGAACACCAGCTCGATCGAAGAGGGCGGGATCTGGTGGATCTCGGGGGTGACGGTGGCGTACTGGCGGCCGCGCTCTCCCAGAAGCTCCTTCAGCACCAGCGTGGCGTAAGCGATCTTGTTGGGGTCGTAGCGCGTTTCTACGGTCAGCCCCACCTTGCGCTCTTTAAACCGGTCCAGGATCTCGGACTGGGTGACCGATTTGTTGCCTTCGTACTTGATCGTTCGGATCATGCGCCGCTCGATCACCGAGAAGCGCACGACGCGCCCCACCTTGCCGTCCTCCACTTCCAGGCGCACGTCGTCGAAGTAGCCGGTGTTCCAGATGAGCATGAAATCACGGCGAAGCTGCTCGGGGTCGTAGGGATCCCCCTTCTTGGAATACAGCCTCCCGATCAGCGTCTCGCGGGGAATGCGGCGATTGCCGCGGAACTGGATGTCCTCGATGATGTCCTGCCGCGGCGCTGGGGCGGCGGCCGCCGGAGCAGCCGGCTTCTCTTCCTTCTTCTGCTCGGGAACCGGCTTCGGCTCGGGAACCGCTTCGAACGGCGACCTCTGCGGCGGAGTGGCGGGTTGCTGCGGTTGCGCCTGCTGTGGTTGTGCCTGCTGTGGCTGTGGCTGCGGCGGCGGCGCGGGGGGCTTAGCTTCGGGTTTCGCCTCCGGGACCTCTTCAAAAGGCGATTTCGGTTTCGGCTTCGGCGCCTGCGGGGCGGGCGCCTGTCCCCAGGCCATCCCCGACGAGAGCACAAAAAACATCGCGACTACCGGCGCGAGCCGGCTTGACATACCAGACACAAGCCTTCCTTGGTACCTTCTCAAGAAACGCACGGTAGAGTTCCATGGTTACACAAGACGGGCGGAAAAGGATAGTTAACTCTGCAAATAAGGGGTGTAGCGTGTTGCGCACACTGTGACGCGGCTTCCACGCGCAGCTACTTGAACCGCAGCTCGCAACTTCCGCCGGGACCTGTGTAGTGCAAGTGAAAGTTCTTGGCTTTTTGCTGCGGAGCTACTAAGAAGTACAAATATCCAGTGACCGGCTTGCGCGCTTCGCCGAGCGGCAGCTCCTTCTGCTGCAACACCCCCAACAACGGAGCCGGCTTGCCGTTCGAGGCGGCGTCTTCGCCGGCGCCGCTCGAGGAGCTGACGACGGTATTCTGCGGAGCGCTGGGCGCGCCCCCGACCATAATGGGACCCAATCCAATCCCGGTACGCGTACGGCCTTCGCCGCCGCTCATGGTGACGACCAGCGTGGCCGATCCGGCGATGCGATCGGGAGAATCGGCGGTGGACCGTTCGTTGTCTCGCTCGGAGCGCAGCAGGAAATCGTCGCGCGAGAGGGTGACGGGATAACCGCCGCGCGGGACGACCGTCAGCTCCACAATCGCGTACTGCCGCTTCAAATCCGATCCGACAGCTTTGATTTGCCCCTCCTTATCGATGATCAGGCGGGCCGTGATCTCCACCTCGACGGTCCTGCCGGACACCGGGGCCGGCGGAGGCGACTCGGCGGATACCCCAGCCGCAAGCAAGACCGCCAACGATGCCCGAGCCAGCATAGAACACCTCTTGCGGTTCATTATGGCACAAAGTGGGGATGCCTCCGGCTTTTCACCGGAACCTTAATCCCGGCCGGTGGCAACGGCTCGGCAAGGCAACGAAAGAACCAAGGCAAAAGGCAAAAGGCAAAAGGCAAAAGGCAAAAGGCAAAAGGCAAAAATCAGGGATGCGCCGCTCTACGGCGCGGCATTCTGCCCGGCCGGCGGGCCGGGCACTTTAAGAAATGTCCCCTTCCTTGATTTTTGCCTTTTGCCTTTTGCACTTTGCCTTTTGCACTTTGCCTTTTGCCTTGGCTTTGGCCTTGGCTTTTGCCGTGCCTTGCCGTTGTCTTCCTTTGTTGGGAAGCGCCCTGTACCAAATGGGCGCCCGTCAGTGCGCCAAGCGCTTGCCATCACTGCCGGCACCACAGGCCACCCACCTTTGTTAAGATGACCCGTAGGCCGCCCCCATGATCAATTTAGTGAAATTACACCACGTCTCGTTTGCGTCTAAAGACTTGAGCGCCAGCCGCGCTTTTTTCGGCGGAGTGTTAGGGCTTTCGGAAATCGAGCGCCCGGGCTTCAACTTCTCCGGGGCCTGGTATTTGTTGGGTGATCGGCAACTGCATATCATCGAGAACCACGGCGAGGGGCCGGAGGCCGCCTCGCGGCTGGGACGATCCGATCACCTGGCCCTGGAAGTGGCCGACATCGAGGCTGTCCGAAGTACATTGCGCGGGCACGATATCGCTTTTGAGGAGGGTGGCAACCGCCACCTCGGGATGGAGCAGATCTTCTGCCGCGATCCGGACGGGCACGTGCTGGAATTCGTGCGCTATCACCAGTGAAAAGGGGCGCCAGATGCGGAACCTGTTGAGGATGGGATTGGGGTGCGTGTGCCTGGCCTGGGGCGCGGCAGCAGCCTACGGCCAGACGGCGGAAGCCTCGGTGTCGCTCGGAGCAGGAATCTTTACAGATAAGAACCTGGGCCAGATCAGCCTGACCGACACGGCCCAGCTCAAGAACGGCTTTCGACTTTCGGCGCGCTTGAGCATCAACCAGTGGCGGTTCTTCGGCCACGAGATCGGCTATGGCTACAACCACACCACGCTGGATTTCGGCAGCCAGGGCAGCACGGGAATGGGGGTACACCAGGGGTTCTACGATTTCCTGGCCCACGCGCTGCCCGCGGGCAGCCCCATTCGGCCGTTCGTCTGCGGCGGGGTCGGCTTCGCTTCTTTCTTTCCGCCCGGCACTTCGGTCTACGGCGGCAACGGTATCACCAAATTCGGGCTCAACTACGGCGGAGGAGTGAAGGTGAAGCTATCCCCGATCTACGGCGTGCGCGTCGACGTCCGCGATTACGTCACCGGGAAGCCGTTCAATTTTACGAATGTGAGTGGCCTGCTGCACAACGTCGAGGTGTCGGCCGGGTTCTCGATCCTCTTTTAGGAGCAGCCATCATAGGAGCAGCCATCAGCGGTCAGCCGTCAGCCGTCGGCAACCCGGCGGCGCTTGCCGGGTTTGCCGAAAGCTGGCGCAGCAGCCGTCAGCCCTCAGCGATCAGCACTCAGTCCACCGGACGCCGCCTCCCCGGTTGCTGAAAGCTGATGGCTGAAGGCTTCGTCTGATGGCTGACGGCTTCGTCTGATCGCTGCTGGCTATCCGATGGGGGTTGTCAGCCACCAGCGATCAGGCCGCAGCGCCGGATAGGCCGGTCGCTGCAGGCTGACGGCTGACAGGTGATGGCTGCTGCTGACGGCTGCTTTACTGGAAGCTCCTTACCGCCGCCGCTTCATCCGTGTGCACTTCAAAAACGGTGTAGAGCTTGGTGATTTGGAGCAGATCGTGGACCTTTTTCTGCAGGTTGAGCAGTTTGAGCTCGCCGCCCTGGTTACTGACCGACGTGAAGCTCGAAACCAGCTCTCCGATGCCGGAACTGTCGATGTAGCTGACGTCGCCGAGGTTCAGCAGGATCTTCTTCTGCCCTTTCGAAATCAGGTCTCTGACGGTCTCCCGAAGCGTGCTGGACCCTTCGCCCAGCGTGATGCGTCCGCTCATGTCGACGATCGTCACCCCGTCCAACTGGCGCGTGCTTGCTTTGATGCTCACTTGCCGTCCTCCTTGCTGGTGTTTGGAGAAGAGTTCTTAATCATCACGACTTCCATTCCTTCGGCGGGGAGCCGGTGGACATGCATCTCGTCCATAAAAGCCCGTATCAGGAACAATCCCCGCCCCGATTTTCGCAGCAGGTTCTCCGACGCCAGAGGGTCGGGAACGTCGTCCACTTCAAAACCCACTCCCTGATCCTGCACGCGGATGGTCAACTGGTCCTGATTCGATTCGATGGCCAGCGTCACCTTTTTCTGCGAGCTGTAACAGTTGCCGTGGACCACCGCGTTGACCACGCCTTCCCGCACGGCCATGCCGATCTGATGGACCTCGTCCTCGGCAAAGCCGGATTCCTCGGCGAAGCGTTTGACCATGTTTTCGGCCACATCCACGCTATCGAGCGTGCTGTCCAGCTTCACCTCCTGCTTCCTGGCTTCACCCATATAGCGGGATAGGTGGGCAAACCCCTTGCTCGGAGGCCGCTACTGCCCCCTCGACTGGGCCATAAGAGAATGCCTAACATGGCACAGAGGCCGTGGAAAGTCAAGATTTTGGAGCCGCTTGCCCGGCCTGCTCCCCCGACCCCGCCGGATCGGCTTGCGGGGCGGGAATCCAGGGCTCCTCGTAGAGCCGGTCCCAATCGTTGCGGCGCACCCGCCCCAGGTCCAGGAACATATCCAGGCTGTCGCCCAGCATGCGAACCGTCGTTCCCGCGGCGTGGTCCCAGCGCACCGGCACCTCCACCGCCCGGAAGCCCAGCTTCCGCGCCAGGTAGAGCACTTCCACGTCGAAGCCGAACCGCTCCAACCGTTGGCGGCGGAAGATCTGCTGCGCCGCCTGCCGCCGGAAGAGCTTGAAGCCGCACTGGGTATCGCTGAAGGGCAGGCCGGTGGCCAGGCGCATCAGGGTATTGAAGAGTCGTCCGGCGTTCTCCCGGAACACCGATTGGTGCACGCCGATCAGGGAGCGGTCGAGCGCCCGGCTGCCGATGGCCACGTCGTAACCGCCGGCCGCGGTCGCCGCCAGCAGCTTGTCGCACTCTTCGATGGGGCTCGACAGATCGGCGTCGCTGAAAAGCGCCCAGTCCCCCCGCGCCTCGATCATCCCGTGCCGCACGGAGTAACCCTTGCCCCGATTGCCCGGATTGTCGAGCACCCGGACGGCGACCCGCGGGCCGCTGCGCGCGGCCGCGAACTCGCGGGCCAGCGCGGCGGTGCGATCCCGGGAGCCGTCGTTGACGACCACAATTTCCCCCCGCTCGGCGCGGGGGCCCAGATAGTCCAGTACGCGGCCGAGAGTCCGGGGAAGCCGCGCTTCTTCGTTGTAGGCGGGGATCACAACCGATAGAAACATGAAGGGGTTCCGGGGCCTGGGGCCAAAGGGGCAGTTTAGCACCACGGGTACGAAACCTAACGCCTAACACCTGGTACTTGCTTTGTGTTATAGTCTTTGCTAATAGCCTTCAGTCATAAGCCATCCGCTACCCGTTTCGGCCCCTGGTTTGAAGCGGATAACCGGCTGCAAGAAGGCTTTGTTTCGTAGGGTTGGCCATGGCGACCAAACCAGACGAGCTGGCGCGCGGTGGGGAACCAGGAGGGACCTCCTCGTCATCCTCACCAGGCCCGGTGCGGATGAGGCCCGGTCTCCCTCCGGTGTCGTTACCAGGCGCTCCTCCGCCGGTCCCTCCCGGGCGGGAAACCGAGCCCTACGCTCGCCTGCTCGACGATTACACCCACTTTTCGACCCTGCACCAGGGCGAGATTCGCGAGGGCCGGGTGGTCAAGGTCTCGGGCGAGGAAGTCATCGTCGATATCGGTTACAAGAGCGAAGGGCTGGTGCCGCTCGAGCAGTTCCGCGATGCGTTCGGCGAGATCCGGGTGCAGCCGGGCGACGTCATCGACGTGATGCTCGAGAATGCCGTCGACCTGGATGGCTATATCCGGCTGTCCCACGAGCGCGCCCGCCGGCTGAAGCTTTGGGACCGGCTGGAGAAGGCCTTCGCCGAAAAGCTGCCCGTGGACTCCCGGGTGCTGGACCGGATCAAAGGAGGCCTGGAAGTGGATCTGGGCGGCGTGACGGCGTTCCTGCCCGGATCGCAGGCCGATCTGCACCCCACCCACAATCTCGACAACTGGAAGGGGAAGCAGATCCAGGTTCGCATCATCAAGCTGAATCGCAAGCGCGGCAACATTGTGGTCAGCCGGCGGACGGCCCTCGAAGAAGAAATCAACGAGCGGCGCCAACGCACGATCGAGACCCTTAGCGAGGGCGCGGTGGTTACCGGCGCGGTGAAGAACCTGACCGACTACGGAGTCTTCGTCGACCTGGGCGGCGTGGATGGCCTGCTGCACGTGACCGACATATCCTACGGCCGGGTGAACCACCCCTCCGAGGTTCTGCACGTCGGCGATCCGGTCACCGTCAAGGTGCTGAAGTTCGACCGGACGCGGCAGCGCGTCTCGCTGGGAATCAAGCAGCTCTTGCCGGACCCGTGGGAATCGGTGGTGGAGCGCTATCCGGCCAACGGCCGCGCCTATGGCCGGGTCATGAACGTCACCGATTATGGCGCCTTTGTCGAGCTGGAGCCGGGCGTGGAGGGGCTGATTCACGTCTCCGAGATGACTTGGTCGAAGCGCACCAAGCACCCTTCCAAGATCGTCAAGACCGGCGACCAGGTGGAAGTGGTGGTGCTCGACGTGCATCCCAAGGAGCGCCGCATCTCGCTCGGCCTGAAGCAGCTCGAGCCCAATCCCTGGACCACCCTGGCCGATCGCTACTCGATCGGCTCGGTGGTCGACGGGCGCGTCCGCAACATCACCGATTTCGGCGCTTTTGTCGAGATCGAAGACGGCGTGGACGGCCTGGTGCACGTCTCCGACATCTCCTGGACCAAGCACATCAAGCACCCCAGTGAGGCGCTCAAGAAGGGCCAGAAGGTGCAGGCGGCGATCCTGCGCATCGACATCGAAAACCGCCGCCTTTCCCTCGGCATCAAGCAGCTCCAGCCCGACGCCTGGGAGACGTTTTTCCAGAGCCACGCCATCGGCGACGTGGCCCGTGGCAGGGTCACCCGGCACGCGAGCTTCGGTGTCTTCGTAGAGGTGGCCGAAGGAGTGGAAGGTCTGTGCCATAATTCGGAATTGCCCTCCGGCGAGGCCGCCGCCTCTTTGGCCGACGGGCGGGAAAGGGACTTCAAGGTCATCAAGCTGAACCCGGCGGAAAAGAAAATCGGCCTGAGCCTGCGCGCCGCGGCCGAGGAAGAGGAACAGGCGAACCTGGAACGATATAATCAACAAGCGGCTGCCGCCGGCAGCACGATCGAAGAAGTGCTCAGCTTCAAAGACAGAGAGGAGAAGTAGAAAATTGCCATGACCAAAGCCGACCTCATCGAAGAAGTCTCCAAAGTGGTGGAGATGACGCGCAAGGAGTCGGAGATCATCGTGGAGACGATCTTTGACAGCATCGTAAAGTCGCTCCGCTCCGGAGACAAGATCGAGATCCGCGGCTTCGGCAGCTTTCGAACCCGGCAGCGGCAGGCTCGCATCGGCCGCAACCCCAAATCGGGTGAGCGCGTCGAGGTCCCCGCCAAGCGCATCCCCTTCTTCAAGCCCAGCAAGGAGCTGCGAGACATCGTCAACGGCGCCGCCACGGCCGCCGCTCCCGCCGCCCCGCCTGTTTCGGAAGTTTTCCCGGGCGCTAGCCAGGCCTGAGCGCCCCGGCCAGGCATCGATCAAACATGGACTACCTGTGGACCCCCTGGCGGTTCGCCTACATCACCCAGGCGGACCGGGAGACGGATTGCGTCTTTTGCCGCAAGCAAGCCGAAGCGGAGGACGATCGCAACTACATCGTCTATCGCGGCCGCAAGAACTTCATCCTGCTGAACATCTATCCCTACACGGTAGGCCACATGATGGTGGTTCCCTATCGCCACGTGGCCACGCTCGCCGAAGCCGAGCCGGAAGAGTGCTCTGAAATGATGGAGCTGACGCGTCAAGCCGAGGCCGCTCTGCGCACCGTCTACCGGCCGCAGGGCGTGAACCTGGGAATGAATATCGGCAAATCAGCGGGCGCCGGCGTCGCCGGCCACATCCATATGCACGTGCTGCCCCGCTGGGAAGCCGACGCCAACTTCCTAAGCGTGATCAGCGAGACCCGCGTGCTGCCCGAGACGCTGGACGTGACCTGGGGAAAACTGAAAAAAGAATTTGAAACCACAGATGAACACAGATAAACACAGATAAAACCCAGCCGAAATGGAACCGCAGGGCCCAGGGGGGCACCCCCGCGGATGAACGCAGGTTCCAAGGGTCTTATCTGTGTTTATCTGTGTTCATCTGTGGTTCCATTTTCAGTGCCGGAAGTGGCGGATGCCGGTGAAGACCATCGCCAGGCCCAGGCGGTTGGCCGCCGCGATTACCTCGGCGTCTCGCACCGAGCCCCCGGGCTGGATGACGGCGGTGGCGCCGTGACGGGCCAGTTCCTCGACGCCGTCCGGAAACGGGAAGAAGGCGTCGGAGGCCACTACCGTCCCCTTTAGCGGCAGGACCGCCTTGCTCGCGCCGATCCGCACCGAATCCACGCGGCTCATTTGCCCCGCGCCGACACCCATTGTCTGGCCCTCGACCGCATAAACGATGGCGTTCGACTTGACGTGTTTCGCAACCTTCCAGGCAAATTCGAGCGCCGCCATTTCCTGGGGTGTGGGCGAGCGCTCAGTGACTACGCTCAGCTTCGAGCGATCGAACGAGATTGAGTCCTCGGTCTGCGCCAGGTATCCGCCGGTGATGCTTTTCACCACCAGCCCCGCCGGCGCGTCGGAGACCTCGATCAGCCGCAGGTTCTTTTTCGCCCGCAGCCGTTCGAGAGCCTCCGGCGAATAGCCCGGGGCGGCGATCGCCTCGGCGAACAGCTCGGCCACCGCCGACGCCGTTTCGCCGTCCAGTGCTCGGTTGAACGCCAGCACGCCGCCGAACGCCGAGACCGGGTCGCACTCGAGCGCTTTGCGATAGGCCGCCGAGAGCGTCTCCTGCTCGGCGCAGCCGCAGGGGTTGGTGTGCTTGATGATGGCGGCAGCCGGGCGCTCGAACTCCCGGGCGAGCTGCCAGGCGGCGTCGAGATCGACCAGGTTGTTGTAGGAGAGCTCCTTGCCGTGGAGCTGGCGCGCTCCGGCCACGCCCGTTTCGGCGCCCTCCGGGCCCGTTGCGTAGAGGCCGGCCGACTGGTGCGGGTTTTCGCCGTAGCGCAAGCTCATGCGGCGCGGCGCGCGGATGTCCAGCACCGCGGGCAGCGGCTCCCGGCCGTCGCCGTCCCGCAATCCCGGCAGCGTGTTGGCGATGGCTCGGTCGTAGGCGGCTGTAGTGGCAAAGGCCTTCAACGCCAGCCGCCAGCGGGTCGTCTCCGAAAGGCGGCATTCGTTGGCCCGCAGCTCCTCGGCGATCGCCGCGTAGTCAGCCGGGTCGGTCACCACCGCCACGTACGCGAAATTCTTGGCCGCGGACCGGATCATGGTGGGACCGCCGATGTCGATGTTCTCGATGATCTCTTCCGAGCTGACGCCGGGTTTGGCCGCCGTCTTCTCGAAAGCGTAGAGGTTGACCACGACCAGATCGATGGGGGCGATGTTGTGCTGCACCAGGGCCTGCATGTGCTCCGGGTCGGAGCGCACGGCCAGGATTCCGCCCGTGATGCGCGGGTGCATGGTCTTGACGCGCCCCCCCAGCATCTCGGGGAACCCGGTCACTTCGGCCACGTCGCGCACCGCGATCCCC
>JBGOUJ010000155.1:0-13052 GCA_041477005.1 Terriglobia bacterium
GCGAGGACCACCCGGCCGCGGCAAGCCGCGAACAGGGCCCCTTGCGTCTGGTACGCCAGCAGCTTGGTTTTTAGAAGGCCGGCCGCCGGGTCTTTACCCCGCTTGAGCTTCGCTAGCAGCTTGCGTTCCAGCTCCAGGCCCTCGGCCAGCTCGTTTTCCCGATCGATATATTCCAGAACGTCGCTATAGATGACCATTTGGTCGTCCGCGTTCCGGAACGCTTCCAGCACCTGGGCGAATTGCCGGTAATGCCCGCGCCGCAACAGTCCCGCCGGATCGAAGTATTCCGCCGCGAGCGATCGCAAGGCAGGCGAGGGTGAAGCCGGCAAATGCAGCCGCACCTCGATCGTGTCTCCATACTGAAGCGAGATGGAAGCGCGCGTGCGTCTATACCCCGCCGTCTCCAACGCCTTTCGGTGGCGCCGCCGCAACTGCAACAGCATGGCCTCGATGTGTTTACAAGTGCCCAGCGTGTTGACGGCGAAGTCCGGGCAGGAGCAATAGTTCTCAAACAGCCCCGGCCCGCGGACCGCGACGCGGTACGTTCGTCCACTGCCGGACTTGATCTTGTAGTCGCCATAAGCACTGCCCGCAGGCCGCTCCAGGACTCGCGCCACGGCGCTGCTGGCTCTTGCTTGCCGTTCGGCAATTTGCTGTTCGATCAACATGAAGGCGCCTTCTCCCGCTGTCGTGCCACTCAGCAGGATAACAGCAACGGTTTGTTGTAAGCTCGGTTATTCAAGACCGCTCAAACATGGCCAAGCGTAGAGCAGTGCGCCAGGACCCAATGGACGGCATGATCGAGGGCGCCTTCCAGCCCGGCCGTTTTATCCCCTATCAGGCCGGCTATTCCTTCGTCAGCGATCTCCGGCGGGCGGCGGACGATATTGCAAAACTGGCAGCCGCAGAGCCCGCGCGGGCCGTCGCGCTGTATGAGACCTTCCTGGCCGGCTGCAACGCGAAGGCAGAGGAGATCGACGACTCGGATGGCGAGCTCGGAACGTTCGCCGGCGGTCTTTTCTGCGGCTGGATCAAGGCGCGCCAAGCGGCCGGCGCCGATCGCGACCAGACAGCCAAGCTCCTGTTGGGATGGATGGACGACGACCCCTACGGCTTTTGCAACGATTTGGAGCTTTCGGCGGTGAAAGTCCTGGACCGGGCGGGATTGGAGGCCTTCGAGCGGGAGGTGCGCGCCCGCTTCGACAAGGAGTGCGCCGCGCTCAGCGAACGGAAACGCCCGGCGGGACCGAATCCCAACTACGCCCGCGACCGCTGGGGTCAGATGCTGAAGGCCGTCTATTCGCAGCAACGGAACATCGGGAAGTATGTCGATCTGACCGCGCAGACCGAGCTCACGCAGGCCGATTGCGAGGCCATCGCCGCGATGTTCCAGGCCAAGCGGAAGCCGAGCGACGCTCTTGCCTGGGTGGAACGCGGGCTCGGAATCGAGAAGCGGAACGCCTTTGGCGGCGGCGCCAGCTACAAACTGGGCGAGATGCGGCGCGCCCTGCTGGTGAAGCTCGGCCATGTTGGCGCGGCGCTTGACTCGGCCTGGGCCGAGTTCCAGGCGCAACCCAGCAAGTGCACCTACGCGGAGCTCGTTCACTATGTTCCGAAAGCTGAACGTGCGACGTGGCATGAAAGAGCGATGGATGCCGCGGAGCAAGGCGACCTGGGTTCGCTCATCGAGTTATGGCTGAGCGCAAAGGAGATTGGGCGTCTCGCCGAACGATTGGGCCGCGCGAGCGATACGCAGTTGGAGAGTGTGAGCCATTACGTTACCGAGCCCGCGGCGGAACGCCTCGCCAAGACCCATCCCACCGTGGCGGCGAAAGTCTTCCGCGCTTTGTGCATGCGTATCATTGATGCGGGCAAGAGCCAATACTACTATGCGGCTCTGTCGAACCTGGAGAAAGCGAAGGACTGTTACCAGAGGGCGGGGCTCGATGCGCAATGGCAGGCGCTAGTCGCCGAAATCCGCCGGGAACATCACCGCAAGTCCGGCTTTATGCCGGGCTTTGAGAGGATCATTAGAGGCGCAGGACCGAGCAAGGAGCCGTCTTTTCTTGATCGGGCGCGCGGGCGCTGGGCGAGCCGGGCAAAAGCGTGACGCGCCCCCTGGCGTGCTGCGTACATAGCGGGTCTCACTGGGCCGAAGCCCCTTCTCCCATAGCTTGCGGTAAGGCTCGGCAGGCGGTATGATCATACCCGGAGTATGAAATGGCCAGCGTCGAACGTGTGACTGTGACCCTGCCCGACGACCTCGTTAGAGACATCGACCGGCGAGAAAAGAACCGCAGCAAGTTCGTCGTGGAGGCCGTGCGCCGTGAACTCGATCGCCGCCGCCGTGACGAACTCCGGCGTTCATTGCAGAATCCTCATCCCGAAAGCGCCGATCTCGCCGAACGGGGTCTTGAGGAATGGTCTCGCGGGCTGCCCGAGGAAGATGCCGAAGCACTGGTCGACAGCAGTGCTGGCAAGGCGGTCCGATGGGTTCCCGGCGAGGGCTGGGTGGAGGGGAGCGAGTGAGGCTCGGCCGCGGCGCAGTTGTCGTGGTGGAACTCGACCCCACCGTCGGTCACGAACAGCATGGAGGGGGGCCGTGCGTCGTTGTGAGCGATCCGGACGTCATCGCCGACCAGCGCTTTCCGCTCGTTTGCGTGGTGCCAATCACGGGCACTCCGGGCGAGGGACTTCTGTATCCGCCACTCGCGCCCGGCAAGAGCGGCCTCGCGAAACGGTCCTTCGCGCTAATCGATCATTTGCGGTCCATCGACAAGCGGCGCGTCCGGCGCGTGTTCGGCGAACTGCCGCGCGAAGAGATCGCTGCCATCGACGAGGGATTGGCGGTCTTCCTCGGCCTCGGCGACCGGCTTCACGGCGCGGGCGCGCCACCGGTCCAGTGATCGGCCATTGACAAGTCTGGCATGGCCCGGCAAGTTGCCGTCCGAACCAGCAGTCACATGAGGGATCTCTGTCTCCCGCAAGTCAATCCGGTGACCGCCGCCGGCGCGCACATCTGGCCCGCCATGGCGAACGCGGAGACAAACGGAGAGACGGAGAACGCGCGAAACGTCGGCCAGTTGGGGACTTGCGGAAGCGCCTATGCAGTCAACAAATTGCGGAGAAAACGTTGCAGGGAATGGAATTTGGCTCCTCAGGTAGGACTCGAACCTACAACCCTTCGGTTAACAGCCGAATGCTCTACCATTGAGCTACTGAGGAGCAATGGCAGGAACTTACTAGCGCTCTTCATTCTTGCAGACCACTCGAAACGCTGTCAACCGCCGGCGGCCTTGCGGAGCGCGGCCAGGGTCCGCTCGGCGGCGCGGGTCCAGAAAAAGTTGGCGGCGTTTTCGGGGCCTCGCTCGATGAGGCGGCAGCAGCTTAATGCGTCGTCCACGAGCTCTTCTTATACTGGAAGGCTTTCCAATCCTCGCTCGCCCGGCCGTTGAGGTCCCAAACGACGCGGCCCTTGCGCGTGGTCAATTCGCAGACGATCCTATCGTTCCCGTAGTTTCTGGCGCCCGCCGAATCGATGAATCCAAAGCGCCCGTGCTCGACCTGCAGCACGGCGATATCCGCTTCGGCGCCGACGTCCAGGTTTCCTAGCTGCGCCCGTTTGATCTGTTTTGCCGGATTCCAGGTCGACATCCGGATCACGTCATCGAAAGACGAGCCGAGATTCAGAACCATCGACATGACGTTGATCATGGTCTTCATGCCGGCATTCATGCTGCCGGAATGCAAGTCGGTGGAAATGGAATCGGGGTAAAACTTTTGCTGCAAGGCAGGCACTGCTACGTACCAGTAGAAGCTGCCGGCGCCGAAACCCACGTCGAAGATCACTCCCCGTTTGCGGCCGTTCCACATCGCCGGATTCACCTGGCCGTTGTCCAGCACCTCCTCGCGATGACCGGAGTAGCAATGTGTGTAGATGTCTCCCTCCCGGAGCCTGTCCTCGAGCAGCGTGCGTATGTTCCGAACGTTGTTGAGGTATCCAAAATCCACCATCACGGGAAGATTCGTGAGCCTGCCCGCCTTGACGGCGTTGTCTATCGATTCCCACCCAGGGCCGTTGTAGTGAGCGGATTTGAAACCCACGATGACGTCGGAGTTCGCCTTCGCCATGCGGGCAGCAGCGTCCGCATTGAGTTCCGCGACCTCGTCCTCTTTGCCGCCGCCCATTCCGTATCCGGCGATATTCAGCAGCGCCAGGACGCGGGTGCGCGCCGGGTCAATGATGCGCTCGCGGAAGTCGGGGAAAGTGCGCCAGCCGGAAGTGCCCGCATCCACCATGGTTGTGACGCCGCTGCGGAATGAGAAGGCGTCGGGTTGAACGTTGTTCTCCGTCTTGACAAGCGCCTTCGGAGTACCGCGGATATACAAGTGCGTGTGAATGTCGATCAGCCCGGGCGTTACATAAAGGCCGCTGACATCGATCGTCTTTTTGGCGTCAGAAGAAGGAATTCCGGCCGCCACGCGCGCGATCTTGCCGCCGGAGACCGCCACGTCCAGGACCCGGCTGATATTGTTCTTCGGATCGATGACGTGTCCGCCCTTCAGCAACAAATCGTAGGCCGGTTGCGCGGCGAGCGTCCCAACCACCGCGAAGAATCCAAGAATTGTTTGGCGCATGTCACCCCTTCCCCACCCGACGGCTAGAACAAAAACTTCAGGCCCAACTGCAACTGGCGATTACTCAGCCACGTGCCGGTGATCTGTCCGAACCCGGGCGCCCCTAATTGAGCGCTCGGCGCGTTGAACTGCGGCGTATTGTAGAGATTGAAAGCTTCCGCGCGGAACTGGAAGCGCCGGCCCTCACTCACCGGGAATTCTTTGAAGAGCCCCACGTCCCAGGTCTTGATCCCGGGCTGCCGTAAAATGTTCCGGCCGACGCTGCCGTACTGCAAAACGGCGGCCTGGAACGCATTGATGTTGAACCAGAGACTCGGATCGGGGTGCGCGAGATGCGGATCCTGCCCCGGCACATAATTCGGGCGCTGCGTCCCCGCGCTGGTGTTCTGCTGGTTGCCGGCCTGCGTCACCGTGAAGGGAAAACCGGTCTGGTAGGTCACGATGCCGTTAAAAGACCAGTCTTTCAGCGCAAAGCCTTGAACTCCTCTCCAATCCTTCGGCGCCGGTATGTGCCACAAGTAGCTCGTCGTAAAGCGATGGCGGTAATCGAACCCGGAATTGGACCGCTCGCAGCCCCAGCAGTTGTCATTCTGAACGCCGCCGGGGGTGAACGGCAGGGACTCGTTGGTGCCATACGATGTATCGATGTTGTGAGACCAGGTGTACGCCGCCAGGAACGAAAATCCATGTGAGAAGCGCCGTTCGCCGCGTAGTTGCAGTGCTTCGTAATACGACTTGGCGTCGGCGCCGAGCCAGCGGATGCCACCCCAGAGCGGATACGGACGCCTGGCCTGCACGGCTCCCAGCGCGGGCGGCGCGTCGTTGAGGTTGCGGCTGTTATCGAGGTGCGAGGCCTCGCTGCCCACATAAGCGACCTCCACAAAGGTCGAATTCGAAAGCTGCCGTTCGACCGATACGGTCCACTGAATGTTGTACGCATCCGAGCGATCCGGCGGCACGGCCACCACGCTCAGCGGCGGTGCGGCCGCCTTGCGGTTGATGGGATAAGGGTTTGAAAGGGTGAGGGCGGTGGGGCTCGCCGGGTCGGCAATGAAATCCACCACGAACGTCTTCAGCGGATTTCCCACGACGGTGAGATTATTCATTTGGTCCACGTTGTTGTACCCGCCGGCGCCTACGCGCACCACCCACTTTTCGGCAGGCCGGTAGGCCAGCCCCAGCCTCGGCCAAACACGAACCGTCGCCGGGTAAAAATTCACGACCGCCTTACTCGCGGGATCCGTGGGAAAAAGATAGCCTCCCGGCTGATCCAATTTCAGCTCGCGCGGCAAACCGTTCTTCTCAAAGGTGTCCCCGACATCATCGAAC
Organism: Terriglobia bacterium; assembly: GCA_041477005.1. Classification (GTDB taxonomy): domain Bacteria; phylum Acidobacteriota; class Terriglobia; order Bryobacterales; family JACQDG01; genus JBGOUJ01. The sequence goes on from JBGOUJ010000155.1 coordinate 5,968, forward strand.
CGCGCGCCCAGGTTTACGGTAAGACGCGGCGTCATCTTCCACTCGTCCTGGATGAAAGCGGCGTACGTGTGCTGGCGATATTGAACGGACAGGATGCCGGAAGGCGTTTCCGATTGAGACGGGAAGCCCAGCACGAAGTCCGCGGCAGCGCTTCCGCTCGCCTGGCCGTTAAAGTTCAGGAATCCCCGCGCATTATTAGAGGCCTCTCGATCCATCCGCAGCCGCCGAAAATCGAAGCCCATTTTGAACGTGTGTACGCCGTGGGTTACCGTCAGATTGTCGACCAGTTGCCACGTCGTGCTCAGATTGAAGTCCGGTATGAGGCCGCCGTCACCGATGGTCAGATAACCGGTCACGTTCATGGGGACGACCCCGGTCTCGAGCGGCGTCAGAGGACGCGGTTGTCCGGTGCCCGGATCCGTGCTTCGGACGCCTATCAATCCGAGCGATTCGGGGTCAAAATTCGTATTGGTCCGGATGCCTCTGCGGAACACCCAATTGCGGTTGTAGCCGAATTTTGCCTCGTTCAGCATCGTGGGGCTGAAGGTGTGTGTTTCACTGAGCACCGCGTTTTGAGCTGTGATCCGGCTTACCAAGGGTGAGAAAGGATCTACGGGCGTTGTTGGAAAGTTGTAGGCGAAAACGGCCACCCGCGAGAACAGCCGGTCCTTGTCGCTGAAGTTGTGATCGATGCGGGTGAACACCTGGTTAATATTGTTGAAGTCGCTTTCAACCCCGGCGAGGTTGACCTGGCCCGGGACATTGGGGAGCACTTCGTACTTGAAATAATTCTGCGCGATCGGATCCAGCCTGCTTGCCGGAATGATGTTACCGAGGAAAACACCGCCCAGAGGATCTTTCACCGCAGTCGAAAGCGCGGAGAAGTCCCCGCGCCGGTAGGGAACCGGAATGACGGAGGCGTTCTGCGCGGATTCAGCCCGCTCCCGCTGCCCTTCGTAGTTCACCATCCAGAACGTGCGGTTCTTTCCGTTGTACACCTTGGGTATCCACACCGGGCCGGAGAGAACAAACCCGAACTGGTTGCGGTGCAAGATGTCCTTGCTGAGCGGGACCGGGCGGAAGTAGTTTCGGGCGTCGAAATCGTTGTTGCGAACGAATTCAAACAGCGCGCCGTGCAGTTCGTTGGTGCCCGAGCGGGTCAGCACCTCCACTTGCGCTCCGGCGTTATGGCCGTACTCCGCGGAATAAGTGGCGGCATGCACTTTGAATTCTTCAATCGCTTCGATCGAGGGCTTGAAGAACGTGGCATTGTTGATGTTCCACGCCGTTGAGACGCCATCGAAAAGGACCTGGCCCTGGTTTTCGCGGATGCCGTTTGCGGCGACGGCAATGGCCGAATCGCTCCTGCCGTACTGGTTCGTGTTCGAGGAGACGCCCTTGATCACGCCCGGCATCAGTCCGGCCAAATTGGCGAAGTTACGGCCGTTCAGGGGCAGATCGGTGACGCGCCTCTGCTCGACGACGTTCCCGATGGTGGCGTCGTCCGTATTCAGAATGACGCCCGCCGCGCTGACCTCAATGCTTTCGGTAACCGCGCCGACCTGCAGCGTGAAATCCACCCGCGCCTTTTGGTTCAATTGCAGGGTCAGGCCGGAGCGAACCTCCGGGCGGAAGCCCTGCTTGTCCGCGCGCATGGTGTAATCGCCGGGACGCATGAGCGAGAACACATAGGTTCCCGATTGGCCGGTGGTCACCTTCCGGATCTGGCCGGTAGCCACGTTGGTGGCGGTGATCTCGACTTCCGGCACCACCGCGCCGGTGGCATCCTGTACGATTCCCAGGATCTCGGTGGATTCGCCGCCCTGCGGCAGCAGACAGGCCGCCGCCGCGAGGAAACAGAACGTAACGCGGATCATCATCGACATCGCAACTCCTTTACGGTCCTTAGTGAGCCAGCGACCAAGCGTATGCCAGAACTTACATTTTGGTTCCCCTGGATAGCAAATATTTTACACCCAGGCGCCTCTGTTGCGACCAGTTTTCTCGGATTTTTGTATTGCGCGGGGATCACCGTACGGCGGAAGAGGACGCCCTGGTGTCTGGTCTGGTCTCCTTGATCCAAGCATACGAACAACGGCATTACCCGATGCGCGAGGTCTCGGCGCAGGACGTTCTCCGGTACTTGATGGAGAAGCGGGATCAGCAAGGCGCACGCTCGGAAGCTGGCCGCGTTCTTTGGGGTATCCGCCGAACTGTTCATCTGAGCCGTCTGGCGCGCCATCCCCGTTGCGAGCCATCGAGCAGATCATTTTCTTTGGACTGAGGCGCGCCGTCTCAGTGGGGTTCTTCGTGGTCTTCCTGGCGGGGGCGGCGCGCTATGGCTTCGCCTGGGCCTCGGAGTCGGCGTGACGCGAGCCCGTATGCCGCACCAAGAAGCACGACCAGCAGCCCCTGGAGCGACCACACGGACAGCGCGCCGCTCAATGGGATGTAGCTGTTGAGGAAACCATAGAGAGTCGAGAGCGCAAGCCCGGTGATGACCGGCACGATGGTGAGCAGCAGAATCGTCCTGCGGGCAATCGGTTCAGCGTCGGCCCAGACGAGCAAGGCAGTCCAGCCGGACATGAGCGCTGCTCCTGTGCCAAGTGCATAGCGGGTTTCCACGCTCGTCGGGGCGGCCGCAATTTGCAGGGCTGGCTGGATGAGATGAGGGAATATCATTCCCAGAGCTACGAACCCATCCACTGCGGCGGCGATCCAATACACGGACTTGATGAAGGTGATGTGCGTCATCGAGCGCCTTTCTCCATTCTGGATCGAGTGCGGCTTTGACGACCGCGTTCGAGATCGTCAATGATCCGCGCTTGCCGCACGCCCTCCGTGCTGGCTAGCGCTCAGGCCAGGTTCACCCATTGCGACCAATGGCGCTCAAGACCAAGTACGACACGAGAGCGGCCATCCCGACAAAAATCCCAACCCCCAGACCAATTTTCGCCACGGTGCTCATGCCGCTCTTCTGACGCAACGACTGTACGTCTGCGAACGCGACCCTCACCGGGGTGATCGTCCCGCTCCTCGAGACCTGAATTTCGAACCCCTCGTCGTAGATAGACCCCAGCCTGCCCTTCAACTTGTCCCTATTCTTCAGCTTCAACTCCAGCGGAGAGCCTGCCGGCAGTACTCGAACCTGCTCTTTGACGCCCCTAACCGTACCGGCAGCCTGCGGTGCGGCTACGGCCAAATTCGACGCCTGCAGGACCAAACAAGCCACAACCATTGCTAACCACTTCCGTAACATGACTATCCCCTATCCTAAGAGTTGTACAGCACACTTTCGGCTTGCTACTTCGGGGTAACGCCGTACGCCTTGAGCGTCCCGCCGACCGCCTGCTGGAGCCGGGCGACGGCGCGGTTGAAATCCAGGCTGGCGACCACCGCGCGCAGACGCGAATCAGCCAGCTCGTTTTGGCGGGTGAGCACGAGGAAATTGGTGGACTCGCCGGTTTCGAACAGCCGCGTCTCGCTTTCCAGCTTTTCTCGCGCCGCCCGCACGCTGGCCTCGGCCGCGGTGATTCGCTGCCGGGCCGTCGTGATCGCCTGCAGTGCGTTGCGCACATCCACTTGGATCGCCTGTTCGAGCCGCGCCCGCTCGAACCTCAGGCGCCGCTCGGCGATGGCGGTCCGCGCCAGGTTCGCCTCCGCCGTGCGATTGCGAAACGGAAACTCGATTTCCAGTCCTGCGCGCAGCGTGGGAAAACGGCCCCCGAACAGGTTGGAGAGACTTGTGCCATAGCCGCCCACCTGGGCGCCCGGCAGGCCGCCGAAGGCAACGGGCGGTAGCTGCGTTAATCCCGCTTGTGAAGACAGTCGGTTCACACGCTCGTACAGCGCCGCGGTCGTCGCGGTGATAGGATTCTCCGTGTCGCGCACCGAACCGCCGATCCCGGCGCTGGCGTAAGCCAGCACCAGGTTGACCTGCGGCTTCAGCAGGTTCGAGTTGAGCTGCTTGTTCACCCCGTTAATGTCGTTTTGCGCGGCGATCACCTTGAGCTCCGGCCGGGAGCGCCGCGCCTCGCGGACAAGCTCGTCGAGGGTCTGCACCTGAGGCGGCGCCGTTGAGTGCTCGTCGAGCGGGACGATCTCTTCGTCCCACAGGGGCGACTCGGCGCCGCCGACCACTAACTGCTTGAGCGCATTCTCCGCCTCGGTCACGGTTGCCACGCCGGCGTACCAGGTATCAAGCCGCCTTTGCAGTTCGGCTTCCGCCGCCGCCAGCTCCACCGCCGGTACGGTTCCCGTCTCGATTCCGCGCTTTGTGCGCGCGAGCTGCTCCCGCGCCCACTCGACGAACTCAGCTCGCGCCGCCGCTTGCTGCCGGGCTGCCACCAGGTCCCAGTAGCGCTGCTCGACCTGCGCAATGATGTCGATAGTCTTCCGTTCGAACTCCGTCTCGGAAAGATCGAGCTGCTTGCGCCGGATACGAATTTCGGTCCGCTGTGAGTCAATCGCCCGGCCTCGGTTCAGCGGCTGCGCAAAGCTGAAATCGAGGCGCGACATCAGGTAGGGGTTCAGGCCGACGAAGGGGTCAGTTGTGGACTGCCGGCTGTTCTCGAAGTTCAACTGGAAAGAAGCGCCGTTCCAGGGCAACCGTTGCTCGAACTGAAGGTTGTGCCCGACCGACCGCTCCGCAAGCTTGCCGTCCGGCGCCACCAGCATCGAAACGGCCGGCAAGCTGCGCGACTCGATTCCGGGCGCCCACCGCAACGCCGGGTCGAAGAAGCCTTGCGCCGCGCGTACGGAAGCCGAAGCCGTGGCCGTGTTGGTCCGCTCGATTTCGATTTCAAGATTGTTCGCGAGCGCCAGCTCCACCGCCTCCTGGAGCGTGAGCTTGCGCTGGACCGCGCCCACCCCTACACGCAGCGGGTCCTGGAGCCCGCCGAAGGCCGGCCAGACCGCAAGTAACAAGACGACAAGTCGCTTCATGGCGTCACATCCAGGAATGCATCCACACGCAGGCCGAGGGGCAACCTTTGACCCGGGTCGAGTTCCACGAGCGCCTCGAGAATCTTCGTGTCCACCCGCTCAGTCGGCTCCTCGGTGCGGATGTTCTTACGGCCCAACACCTGGCCCACACGAATCACCCGGCCCAAGAAGCGCCGGTCCCCATAAGCGGCGGCTGTCACGTAGGCGCGCTGGCCGGCGCGGATTCTCGCCACGTCGGTTTCGTCCACATCCACGCGCACCCGGAGCCTGGAATCATCGGCCAGGGTGACAACGGGCGTATCGTTCTTGTCTGAAACACTCTCACCGGCGCGGCGCTGTTTCCGCAGCACGACACCCGAAACAGGCGAGCGGATGAAGGTCTTTTCCAGCAAGGCCTGCGCTTCCACCAGCCGCCCGCGCGCTAATGCGACGCCGGCCTCCGCCCGGGCGCGGTCCTCTTCGCGCGCCCCAGCGTCCACCAAGGCGTGCCGCTCCAGAGCCGCCTGGTGGCGCGATTTGGCCACGTTGTACTCTCGCTCGGCGCGCTCCGCCTCGGAACGCGAGATGTCCCCACTCTGGAACAACGCCAGGCGGCGCTCCCTTTCCGCGCGCGCGTTCTCCAGCACCGCCTGCGCTTCCTCGACGCCGGCCCAGGCCTCGCGCCTCTCCTGATCGCGCGCGCCATTGAGGATCCGCCGTAGCTCGGCTTCCTTGAGCCTCAGTTCCGCCTGGGCGGCGGCAACCCGCGCTTCATAGTCAGCGTTTTCGAGCGCCGCGATCACCTGGCCGCGCTGGACGCGTTCTCCTTCTTCCACCGGCACTTCCCGCAGACGGCCGCTCAACTGCGAGCCAACCCGGATCTCTTCCGACACCGGCTCCACGCGACCCGGGGCTGTGATCCGGGAGACGGGATCGCCCCTCGCGGGCACGGCCGCCGAGGCATGGCTGGCTACCCCACGGTTCCAGAGCAGCCCAGCCGCAAGGGCCCCCAGCGCCGCCAAAGTCAATAGAAAGACGAATCGGTTTCTCATTGGATGACCTCCTTGATCCTTCCGTCCTCGATCTGCACGATGCGATCGCCGTAGACGAGCACGCGGTTGTCGTGCGTCACGATGACGACCGCGCGCTGGCGCTCGTGAGCCAGACTACGCAGCATCTCCATGACCACGCGGCCGCTTTGCGAATCCAGCGCGGCCGTCGGCTCGTCGGCCAGGATGATTTCTGGATCGCCGGCCAGCGCCCGGGCGATCGCCACGCGCTGCTTCTGGCCGCCGCTGAGGTCGGCGGGATATGTGTCGTATTTCTCCTCCAAACCCACAGCCCCTATCAGCTCCCGCGCCCGACGGCGGGCTTCCGCGTTGCGCATCCCTTTCAGGTGCAGCACCAGCTCGACGTTTTCCCCGGCGCTCAAGGTTGGGAAGAGGTTGAACCCCTGGAAAACAAACCCAATGTTATGGAGTCGCACCGGCGGCAGCTCCCGTTCGTCGAGCGTGGCGACCTCTTGCCCGTGGATGCGGACACTGCCGGAAGTGGGCCGCAGAATGCAGCCCATGATGGAGACCAGTGTCGTTTTGCCGCTGCCCGAGGGGCCCATCAACAGCACGACTTCGCCGCCGTGGACATCCAGGTTTACCCCGTCGAGCGCGCGCGCCACGCCTGCACCCGCTGGAAAAGTCTTTGTCAAATCGCGAACTTCAATGGCTGGTTGCATCGCTTCTACCCCCGAAAAACCATGACCGGATCGATGGTGGTAGCCTTGCGGATCGACACCACCGAAGCGCTCATGCACATGGCCAGCGTGAGCCCCAGAAGCGCCAGGCGCACCGGCCAGGGCAGCAGGATCTGGGCGCTGGCGGTGCGGCTGGCATGTTCGGCCATCACGGCGACGGCGATGCCCAGCACGTAGCCGGCGAACGCGCTCGCCACTGCTTGCTCGAGAATCACCCGGTAGATGTAGCCGTTGCTCGCTCCTATGGCCTTGAGGGTTCCGTACTCGCGAATGTGATCCATGGTGGCGGCGTAGATGGTCTGGGCCACGACGGCGACGCCGACGATCAGACCCAAGGCGGCCGCCATCAGCACTGCCACCCCGGCTCCGGTGCTGAACATCCAGTAGTTGCGCGTGCGGCCGCCGAATTCCC
>JBGOUJ010000156.1:0-13045 GCA_041477005.1 Terriglobia bacterium
CCGGATCCTGCAACGCCTCAATCGCCACCTTCTCCCACTCGGGACCGGCATAATAATGCGCGGTTTGGGGAATGATCATCACGTGACAGTTCGATTCCCTAGCTCCCCGCTCGGTCAGGGCCTTCCGCAGTTTCGCCTCGCCGTATGCAGGGTCTACGCGCAGAAGGTAGGCAATCAGAGCGGGCTCGCAGGCCGGTGACGACAGGTTCCGGGTGTCCCCGGGCCGGGCGCGCCTCTGCTTGTCGATCGACTCTGACATCGACTCATAAAGGGCCTCGACCCGCGGCAGGATCGCCTTCGACCCGTACCGCGCGATCAGCTCCCGCCCGATCCAACTGCGCGTGCGCTCCACGTTGCGCAGGACCGCCGACTCGACCGAGGGCAGCGTTTGGTCCGGCAGCATCGCCAAAACCTGAAACCCAAAGCGCGGCTCCGGGCGCTCGATGTCCGCGAGGATCAGTCGGCGTCCCTCCGTTGGATCGATCTCATACAGCCTGCGAAGCGCAAGATCGCGCAACTCCGGGTGGCCTTCCGGGGGATCGTCGAGGATCTTCCGCAGCGTGGGGATCATCGCCGTTGTCTTTACCGCATCCCAGCGGTAGCCGAGGATCTCGGACTGCTGCATCGAGGGCAGGTCGGTGAATGACGCCGCCAGATCTCCTCTGAGCTGGTCCGGAACCTCCCGCTTGGCCTGGGTCAGCAGATCGGTGAGCGCGCGGAGCGACAGGGCTTTGGCGGCTCCTTCCTTCCGGGCGGCCGCTGCTGCGAGCTGGTCCGTGAGCGCTGCCAGCGTCTTCATCTCATACTCGTATCGCCCCTTTTGTTCTTCGCGCCATTGCGCCTGCGCCGGCTCGGCCTGCGGATACGCCCCGGTCGCGCCGCGTTCGAGCCACGTCTTCAACTTCGCCAATGTCTCGACGAAGCCGGCTGAAATGGGCTGGCCCGGCTCGGCCAGCGCCTGTGCCATTGCCTCTGCCGCGACCACGCGGTGCGTTGCGCCCAGCAGGCAAAAGCGGAACTCGGAATCCAGTTGCGGGTCTGTGCCGCGAACCCACCGTACGCACTGGCGTAGCGCATTTGGCGTGTTCAGAAACCTGATCTGCCGGGCGGCGCTTCGGCGAAGCTCTGACGTACCCGAATCCGGCCCGGGCAGAACGGTCTCGAGAACCTCGACCGCCCGTTTCAACTCAGCGGCTTCCCACTGCGGGTCGGCAGGCAGGACCGTAACGTTGACCGTATTCGACGTCAACTCGACCGGAGGCGTGGACGAGGCGTCCGGCGCTCGTTTAGCCGACACGCGTCTCGAGAGCACCGTGGTGCGATACTGTCCGGGCTTGTCGATGCGAATCCACTCGTTCAGGTCACGCCCGATGCTGACAGGTTTCTGCCCCAGCACGGCGATTCCGCCTAGGCCTCCCATACCTACGAGCCCGGACCCGCCTGGAAAATAGTTCCGCAGCGGGTCGCTCGTGCCCTCAACCGGCTCGACCCGGAACTCATCCGTGAAGTGTTGCCGCCCGACGCGGTCGTAAAGGCGCATGTCCAGCGAGTACTTGTCCGGCGAGGCGCTGCTGAACATCAGCTCGAGGGGAATCGTCTCACCCAGGTGGAAGCGCGTCTGGCCTTGTTTCAGTCGGATGCGGAAGTCGATGTCCTGCCCTTGAGCCGCCACGGGCAGAGCAAGAGCCAGCGCGAGAAGCAGCCGCATATCGTCTCTGACGCCCCGCCGCTCGATTAAGTTGCCTTGCCGCTAAAAGTCTCCCCGAGCCCGACTACGCCGGCCTTGCAAAATCGATAAACCCCCGCTGCGGATTGGTTCCCACCAGCGTCACCCGGAGCCGATCCCCCACGTCGAGGCCCTGCTCGCCGCGAATCAGGCGGCCCTCGGCCGGAGGCCCCAGCACGCGCACAAAGACGCCCTTCGGGGTGACGCCGGTCACCACGGCGGAGAAGGTCTGGCCGATCCGGTGCTGGAGCGCCACGGCCGCGATGCGTTTGTTCATCGCCCGTTCGACTTTGCGCGCGGCATCCTCCTTGAGGGTGCAGTTCCGCGCCACCGACGCCAGCTCCTGCTCTGAATAGGGCGAGGTCTGCTTGGCCAGGACCGACTTGATTAGGCGCTGCGTCACCGTATCGGCAAAGCGCCGGTTCGGCGCCGTGGAGTGGGTGTAATCATGGGCCGCCAGCGCAAAGTGCCCCTGCTCGGGATCACCAGGCCGGGCCAGCACGTACTCGCCCGGTCCCATCAGCTTGATCACCGACAGGGATACGTCGGCATAATGCACCGGGTCGGCGGCTTTCCGCTTTTGCAGGAATCGATTGAGCGCGCCCGAATCGGGCTCCGCCGGCAGCGTTTCCTCGTACCGCGCGGCAAGCTCGACGATGCGCGGCCATCGCTCCGGGGTCTTCACCACGCGCCGGATCGAAGCCACGCCGGCGCTCCCGAGCGTTCGCGCCATCACTTCGTTGGCGGCGACCATGAAGTCCTCAATCAGCTCGCTCGCGCGGTTCCGCCGACGGGCGGTGATGTCCTGCACCTGGCCGTTGGAGATGGTCGCCTGGGCCTCGGTGCGGTCGATGTCCAGCGCTCCCAAGCGATGCCGCTCTTCCCGGAGCGCTCGGGCGGCCTCGTCCTGCAGCTTCAATTGCGCCTGCAAATCGGCCGACGCCGAAACCTTGGGTGGTGCGGCGCCGGCGCCCTCCAGCCACGGCCCCACGCCGTTGTAGGTTAACTGCGCCTGGTTCCGCACCAGGGCGCGATAAATGCCGGACGAAGAAATGGCGCCATCGCCGCCGACAACCATGTCGACCACAACGGCCAGCCGGTCGCCATTCTCGGCGAGCGAGGTGAGATCCGTCGACAGCGCCTCCGGCAGCATGGAAAAAGTCCTTATGCCGGTGTAGACCGTGGTCGTTTGCGCAGCCGCATGCCGATCGATGGGCGAGCCGATGGCCACGTCGCAATCGACATCAGCAATGGCGACGAGAACACGAATGCCGCCATCGGCGCGGTCTGCGACCTCGGCCTGGTCCAGATCGCGCGAAGTGTCGTTGTCGATCGAAGACCACAACAGATGGCGCAGGTCGCGGGCATCTCCGTGCACATCGCCATCCCCGCCGGCCGCCGCGCGGGCCTTGAGCGCCGCCAGTTGCTCGTTGACCTCCGGGGGAAAATCGGGATCAAAGCCCGCCTCGATCATCTCCTGGTGGGCGGCAGCCAAAAGGTCGAACCCGGTGTGAGGCATAAGACGAAAGGCTAGCACGGAAGAATTGAGAAATTGAGGAATGGAGAAATTGAGGAATGAAAACACCCCGCTTGGGGCGACCTGCAGGTACTGCATCAGAGCCGTGTTCTCTTCTGTGGCTTCGGTTGTTTCCGACCGCCCTTGAAGAAGTCTGGAGAAAACCCAGCCAGCAACTCGAATGCCGGAGCGAGGCTTTGGGGCTGCTCCCGGAGCACGATCTCATCGCCGCGCCGCAGGATCTCTACTTCCTCAGAATGAAACTGAAACTCTCGGGGAATCCGCACGGCCTGCGAGTTCCCGCTGCGGAAGACTCTGGTGGTTGCCATCCTCCCTAGTATACACCCACTGTATATACGATGGCGCTGGAACGGCGTACCTTACGTCCTTACACGATCCCGCTGAGCCGGGTGTCGGCGGTGGGGAAGCTTTCCACGCGGGTCTTCATGACCTCGCCGGCGACCGTCAGGTAGAGGTCGCCCATGGTGCCGGTCATGGCGGTGTGGAGGCCGGTCTTCAGGTTGCCGGCGTGGCCGGCGAGGATGCAGGCCAAGCCGTTGTTCTTGTGGGCGTTGGCTTCGGCGTGCTCGTGGAGGAACAGCAGGCAACAGTGGTCGAGCAGCGTGCCGTCGCCTTCGCGGATGGACTTCATCTTCGCCAGCAGGTAGGCGAACTCCTCGACGTGCCAGCGGCAGATGTCGCGCAGGATGCGCTGGCCGTCGGGGGCGTCGGCGTGGGTGTGGGTGTAGTCGTGGTGTCGCAGCGCCGTGTAGCCGAGCCAGGGGAACCGCACCAGACTCTGGCATTTCGTCAGCATGTAAGACGCCACGCGGGTCTGGCGCGAGGCCAGGGCGTGGACCAGCAGGTCGGTCTGGAGCCTGGCGATCCGCGGGTAGTCGGTCATGTCGCCGCCGATCTCGGGCTCCTTTACCTGGCGGTATTCCGGCGGCAGGCTCGCCACCGCCCGTTCCATCTCGCGGATCGAGGTGAGGTGCTCGTCCAGCCGCAGCTTGTCCTCCTGGCCGAGATTCGATTTCAGGTCGGCGGTGGAGGCGCGCACGGCGTCCAGGATGCTCCGCTTGCGGTTCACCCAGGCCACGTCCTTGGTCCCGAAAAGCCGGTCGAACAGGTTGTGCGGGATGACCTCGGGCGGCAGGGAGCGGTCGTAGCCGGCCCAGCTCAGGTTTCGCTGGATGCTCTCCCCGTGCGACTCCTGGCAGACTCCGATCTGCAGCGACCGGAACCGCGACTCGCCGCCGATTTTGGAGGCAATCACCTGGTCCGCCGACGGCCCGCCGGCGCCACGGCCGGTGTAGGAGGTTCCTGAAACCAGGGCGCTCATCGAGCGATGATGGTCGTTGCCCGGGCCGGGCTTGCGGGCGGCGGGGTTATCGAGACCGGTGATGACGTGGATGTCCTTGCGGAACGGTCCCAGGGGCGCCAGGCACGGGGTCATCTCATAATCGGGGCCGGTCTCGGCCGGGATCCAGTAGCGCTCCGGGATGCCGTTGCCGTTGAACCACAGCACGAATCGCGACTCGATGGGGGCCTGCAGCACCTTGCTCTCGGCCGCGAAGGCCGTGCCGCTGCTATTGAACATCGCGGCGAACGGGGGCAGGCCAATCCGCACCACGGCGCCCGACAGGCCGATCCCCTTCAAAAGCGCCCGGCGCGAAAGCCTCCCGTTTTGCGGCATGGCCCTAGACTAGTCCTTTACACCTCGAAATTCCTTCGAGGTTACTAATGCAATCATAAGCTCTTTGAAACGAAATTGCGAGTCCCGAAACGCCTCAAAGGTCCCCTGGATGGCGGGGTGGTCGGCCGGGGCCTCCTGGCGGCCGAAAGCGTAGCGGAAAAGCTGTTTCACCACGCACTCCTGGCATTGTTCGTCGGCCGCCAGGATGGCGCCCAGTTCCCGGGGGGACGAGAAGGCGGAATTGGGGATGCCTGCCACCGCCCCTTTGCCTTCGAGCGGCAACTGCGCGGTGGTGTCCCTCTTGCCACGCTCGGCACGGGTGGGGATGAAGACGATGGTCTGCTTTTCGCGGCGCCGGCCAATGGCGTCGTACTTTTCGAGTCCGAAGCCGATGGGGTCGAGCAGCCCGTGGCAGCTCTTGCAGATCGGCTCCGAGCGGTGGGCTTCGAGGCGCTCCTTGGTGGTCTGGGGCTTGGACTCCTCCGGCGGCGCCAGATTCATGTTGGTGCCGGGCGGGGGGCTGGGGATCTTCTGGCAGAGCAACTGCTCTCGGACGAACAGACCGCGGGCGGTCGGCGAGGTCTCATCGGGCTTGCTGGTGAGCGTCAGAAACGTCCCTTCACCCAGAATGCCGGCTCGATCGGAGTGCCCGCCCGGCCCCGCCGTAAACTTCACCAGGCCGAACTCCTCGGTGGGCTTGGGAACGCCGTAGACTGAGGCCAGGTCGGAGTTGAGGTAGCCGTACTCGGCGGTGTAAATATCCATGAAGTTGCGGTCGTTCCAGACGGCGTCGGCGATCAGACGGCGAGTCTCCTCAGTCATCGCCACGCCCAGCTCGGGGGTGTACACCCCGTAGAGGCGGCGGTCTTTCACCGTTCCCAGCACGCGATCGAAGCGCAGCCATTCCGAGACGAACTCATCAAGGGCCTGACGCGCCCGCGGATCTCCCAGCATCCGCCGCGCCTGCCTCCCAACCTTCTCCTTGGATCCTAGCTCACCTGCCGCGGCCGCCTGAAAAAGCTCGGCGTCGGGCATGGTGTCCCAGAGGAAGTAGGAGAGCCGGCCGGCCAGATCATACTGCCCCCACTTCCCGCCCTTTTCCGGGCGGAAGAGGAAGGCCGGCGCTTGCAGCATCGCCTCCACCACCACCTGGGCGCCCGCCAGGAACTGGCCGTTCCGCTTGGCTTCCTCGGCAAATAATGCCTCATAGCGCCGCTGCTCCGGCTCAGTCAAGGGCCTGCGAAAGGTCTTCAGCCCAAACGCGCGGACGAACTTCGCGCGGCAACCGGCATCGCCGGCCGAGGAAGGACGGCAGGGAATCAGGCCGTTGGTGTCCCCGCCGCGAAAGGCGTTCTTGGCGAGCTTTTCGGCCGCCGCGCTGTAGGCCTCGGCCAGCAACGGTGAGACGCTCTGCGCCTCGGCCTGGTTCTTAAAGCCGCTGACGAAGTCCTCGGTCGGGAACTGACTCGCGGGCAGGGTCTGGTCGCCCAGGAGGTCGCGGACGGTATTGTTGTACTGGCTGTGGGTGAGCCGCCGCATCATTTCCGGGGCGGCGGTCCCGCCAGTGCTTTTAGCCTCTATGCCGGAGGCGGGGACGGCCGGGGCGGCCGGAAGTGTTGCCACGTAGTTTACCCAGCGGATCCAGGCGGCGTCTTCTTTGCTGCCGGGAGCAACCAGCTTCCCGCCGGCGTGGGCGATGCGGTTGGTCGGCTTGATCAGCAGCAGCGATCGCTCTGGATGCTCCCGATCGACCAGCGCCGCGAGGCTCCGGCCGAAAGCTTCGACCTCCTCGGCCGACGCCGTCTCGGGCGGAAAATGCAGGCGCGTCGTCGCGGCCACACCGTTCTCGACGTGGCAGCCGCGGCAGTTCTTCTCCTGCATAATCGGGTAGATGGTCTTCGAGAAAAAGCGGCCGTCCACAGCCGGATCGCTCTGCGCCCAGAGGAGCAGGGCCGCCGGGAGTAAAGCAATACCGAGCTGATTCCAACGCTTCATTTCCAATGAATCTGGCAGCCGGGATTTTCGCGCCGGAACCGCTCGGCGCCGGCAGCCGTCACCCGGGCGCCGTCCAAGTAAAGATGGCGTAAGCCGCGCATGGATTGTAACTGCTCCAAAGCCTGATCGGTGATTTTTGTTTCGGCCAGATCGAGGGTCGTGAGGCGCTTCATCGCGGCTAGGTAGGGCGCGCTCGAGTCATCGATCTGGGCCGCCTTCCACAGGCTGAGCCGCTCCAGCTTGCCGAGACCGGCCAGCGTTTCGAGGCCCTTGCCGGTGACTCGCGTCCGGCTCAGATCGAGCGACCGCAGATCGGCCAGCGGCTTGAGGCGGGCCACGCCGAGATCGGTGACCTTGGCGCCGCCCAGGTCCAGGTCTTGGAGCCGCGTCAGGGAGCCGATCGTCGCCATGTCGAAATCGGTCACGGCAGGCGTCCAGAACTCGGTGTTCCGGCGCTGCGTGCCGTTTAGATTGAGGCGCGTCAGCGCGGGCAGCGCTTTCAGAACGTGCAGCCCCGCGCCGGTGATCTTATTACCGCCGAGAGCCAGCTCCTGGAGCCGGGTGAGCGGGGTCAGCGAATCGAGGCCGTTGTCGGTGATCAGCGTGAAGCTGATGTCGAGCGACCGGAGAGAAGTCAGGGCCGCGACGTGCGCCAAGCCGGCGTCGGTGATGTCGGTCCCGCGCAGATTGAGGCGGTCCAGGTTCTTCCAGCCCTTGATCTGCGCCATGGCGGCATCGCTGATGTGCTCCACGTAATAGAGGTTGAGGTCGGTGAGTCGCGGCAGATCCTTGATCCGCTCCATGCCGATGTCGGTGATGCGGGCGAGCGAGAGGTCGAGGCGGGTCAGGTTGGGGAGTCGCAGAAGCAATTCGAGGCCCTCATCGGTGACCCCGGTGAAGCCCAGGTCGACGCGGGTCGCGCCCGAGGCCGGGTCGGTCACAACCACGCCTCCCTGCGCGGCGACCCAGCCGGCAGCGTCCGGCTCGCGCAGCTCGGCGGCGCCGGCTGCGAAAACGACCCACCACAGAGCGCACAGAGACCACAGGGAAAGCCGCGGCAGGCCTGCACGCTGCCGATCGCGGCGCTGTGGAGCCTCGCGTTGAGGATCTTCGCGTTGTTTGCGATCCTGACGGCTGATTCTGAAGCGCGCTTGGGACACTAGCTCCCCCGGCGATTGGGCAGCGACGAGTCGCGATCCCAGATGATCTGGCAGTTGGGGAGCGCTGCCTTCAGCTCACGCAGCCCGCTTTCGGTGACCAGCGTGTGGTACAGGTTCAGGACCTTGAGATGGGCCAGAGGCTTCAGGAACTCGATCCCGCGGTCGGTGATCGCAGCGCTGTTCAGGCGCAGCTCGGTCAGCCGGTCGAGGCCGCCGAGGTTCGCCAGGCCGGCATCGGTCACGGCCGTGTAATCGAGATTGAGCCGGGCGAGGTTCTTCAGCGCGGCGAGGGACTTCAGCCCGGCGTCGCCCACGCGGGTGCGCAGCAGATCGAGCTCGGCGAGCTTGGTGAGGCTTTTCAGGTTCTCCAGGCCTTTGTCGGTAAAGCGGCCGTGGCTCAGCGAGAGATCGGTTAGGTTCGAAAGCGGGCGCAAGGCGGAGAGGCCGGCATCCCCGATGTCGTCGCCGGTCAGGTCGAGCCGGGCCAGTTTCGTCATTCCTTGCAGGTGAGCCACTCCGGCGTTCGTGATGTCGGTGTACTTGAGGGAGAGCCGCTCCAAGCTCTTCAGCGACGCGAGATGCTGCAGTCCATCGTCCGAGACGGACGTCCCGGAAAGGTGCAGCTCCTCCAGAGGGGTGAGGCCCGCCAGGTGCGCCAGCCCGTCGCCCCGGATCAACGTTTGACTCAGGTTCAACTTCCGCAGCGCTTTCAAACCGGCCAGCCGGGCCAGCCCGGCGTCGGTCAGGGTGGTGTGCTCCAGATCCAGCTCCGTCAAGCCGCTGAGGCCGCTCAAATATTGCATTCCCAGGTCGCCGATCTCGGTGAACTGCAGATCCAGCTTCTGGAGACCGGAGAGGCCTTGCAGGTTCTGGAGCTCGGCGTCGGTGACCGCACTGGAGCCGAGCGAGGCTTCGCGGATGTGGCCATCCACCAGGTTGACCTGGCCACCGAGCGACCGCACCCAATCGGCAATCGCTTTCTCTCCTTTGCCGGTGACGAGCACCGGACCGGCCGGCCGCTCGGGGCCTGCGGAAAGGTCGAGCGCGACGACCCGGCACGCGGGCAGCGCCGCCCGCAGGCTCCGGACGCCCGCGCCGGTGACGCGCGTGTAGCGCAGATCCACGTCTTTCAGCAGCTTCAGGGCCGCCAGGCGCTCCAGGCCCGCGTTGGTCACCTTGGTTCGATACAGGTTGAGCTCTTCGAGCTGCGTCATGCCGCTCAGGTTTGCAAGGCCCTCATCGGTGACGGCGGCGCCGAGCAGGTTGAGCTGCCGGAGCTTGGTCAGGCTTTTCAATTGCGCCAGGCCCGTGTCGCTCACCCGCGTGCCGCGCAGATCGAGCGCCGTCAGGTTGCGCAGGTTCTGGAGAGACTTCAGGCCCTCGTCGGTGATGAGCGTGTCGCCCAGGTAGAGCCGGGTGAGGTTCGCCATGCCTTCCAGGTTCCGCATGCTGGCGTCGTCCATGTGTGCGTAGCTCACGTTGAGGACGCGCAGCTCCGTGAACGGCGCGAGCGTCCGGCCCTGGATCTTCGTCCGATCGATCAGCAGCTCCTTCAGGTTCGTGAGCTTGGCGAGCCGCTCGATGGCTTGGTCATCGACCTGGATCTCGGTTTGGACCGGCTGGCTGAGGGCGATCTTTTCGAGCGAGGTGATCTCGGCCAGGGAGGCGAAGGAATTGGCCGACACCGTGGTGGGCATGGAATGCCACGTCCGGCCGGAGGCATAAAGTTCCTTGAGATTCTGCAGTTTGCTGAGCCGCTCGAATTCCTTGGGCTGGATGTTGACTCCGACCAGGTTGACCGTGTGAAGCTGGAAGTCCGTTTCCGGCAGCTCGGCGAGGTCCCAGATCGGGCGCCGCTGGCCTTCCAGGACCACGCTGCCGCCGATGCGCAGCACCCATTGGGCCACGGAGCGGTCCACCGGCTCGGCGCCGGCGGTTTCGCCGGCCCATCCCGGCAGCGCGGCCAGAATCAGCGCGACCGGAGCCGCTCGAAAGGCTATAGAAGGCCTCACGATAGACCAGTGTAGTCCCCTGGGGGCCGGAATTCAACTCAGGGGTCGGAGGCAAGAGCAAGAGCGTTGCGCTCAAAGACGGCCCTGCATTACCCTGTTTATCGAGAGAACCGAGGGCACCCTAATGAGGCTCGCACAATACCGTGACGGGCGCCCCGAGGTTTAATAAGCGATAAACCCGCAGGAGGACGCCCATGGGCAGACTTATAGCTACGGTACTGCTCTCCACGATGTGTCTCATCGCAGGGGATGTGTCTGGAAGGTGGTCCGGCTCCTTCAAACCGGACCAAGGGGATGATGAGTCCCTACCTCTGTTCCTCATCCTGAAGCAGGACGGTGACAAGCTGACCGGCAGCGGCGGACCCGACGAATCGGAGCAGCATCCGATGCAAAACGGCCGGGCTACCGGCGACCGGGTCACGTTCGAGGTTCGCGCCGGCAACGGCGCGTTCATTCTTGACTTGAAGTCCACCGGCGACGCCTTGACCGGTGATTTGCAATTCAAGGGGGGGAACGAACCCCGTACCGCCAAGGTTTCCCTGAAGCGCGCACAGACAGCGGCGGTTCGGGTGTGGGCCGTGAGCGACGGCGTGCGGGTCAGCCCCACCACGGGCAAATTGCTGGAGGCCCGCACCGATATCCACAAGGACTATCCCGCGGGCGATTTTCGCGAGCGGAACTCGGTTTGGGACGGCGCCGCCAAAACGGTATCGCTCAAAGCGGCGCGAAACGAGTTCGTCGCCTTCCAGGTGATCATCGAGGCCGACCAGCCGGTGGACGACGTGGATGTGGCATTCGCAGGGGTGCGGCACGCGAGCGAGGCGCTTCTGGACGGCCGCAACGTGGCGATCTTCAAGGAGTGGTACAGCGAGGTGCGCCGCCCGTCCACCGGCTACGAGCGCAGCTCTCTGGGACCGGGCTGGTACGCGGACGCGCTGCTGCCCAAGCGGCGCGAGTCGCTGCACACCGGGTTCCCGTTTTCCATTCCCGACCTCTACAACAACATCCAGAACCAGAAGAACCACGCCGTCTGGATCGACGTCTTTGTTCCCTACGCGCGCGCCGAGGCGCCGCCCGGACGATACACGGGCGAGGTGCAGGTGAGCTGGAAGGGTGGGCGCGACCGAGTCCGGGTGGCGCTCGACGTCTGGGATTTCGCGCTGCCGCAGGAGAACAACCTGAAGGGCGATATCTGGAACGGCTCGATGCGAAATATGCCGCCCGAGGAGGAGGTGCAATACTACCAGCTCGCTAAACAGCACCGGTTCCTGCCGCTGGTGTACGCCTACCGGCCTAAGCTGGAGGTCGCCGGCGCCCGCGTCACACTGGATTGGAGCGAGTACGACAAACGCGTCGGGCCCTACCTGGACGGCTCGGCGTTCACCGACCGGCACGGCTACTGGGGTCCGGGCTACGGCGTGCCGGTCGAACACATGATCCTGCCCTTCAACAACGAGAAGCGGGGGAACAAGCGCACCGCCTGGCCGATGGCGCTGCCCGACGCCGGCCGAACGCCCGAATACGAGGCGGTGTGGAAAGAGACGGCGCGGCAGATCCGCGAGCACCTCGACAGCCGGCCCGAATGGCAGCGCGTCCGCAAGATCGCGTTCCTCGACGGCCTGGACGAGTCTTACAACGAGGAAGCGTACGAAAAAATGCTCTACTACGGCCGCCTGCTCCACGAGGCCATGGGCCGCGGCTGGTTTTCCTACCGGGTCGACGGCGGCTATTCCCGCGAGGCGATGGGGAAGCTGCAGAAGGAGGTCGACCTCTGGGTCTGCCACACGGTCTCCTTCGACAGCGACACGGTCGCGGAGTTCCGCCAGCGCGGCGTCGACGCGTGGTTCTACGGTCCGATGATCTACGAGCAGCGGCGCAATTCGGGCTGCGGCTCGAACACGTTTCTGGACCTGGACCTGCTGGTGAACCGCGCGATCGGCTGGGTCGGATGGAAGTACCACTCGGGCTGGGTGGAGTGGGAGTTCGACTGGAACGCGTACGGCGCCTGGTACGACGCCGAGAATTACAAGCAGCCTGGGCGCATCTACAACGGGTCGGGGCAACTGATCTATCGCGGCAGCGTGATGGGGTACTCGCAACCGATCCCCAGCGTTCGCCTGAAAGCGCAGCGCCGTGGCTTGCAGGATTACGAGTATTTCCACCTGCTCGGCGCCGGGCAGGCCGACGCTTTGGTCAACAGCATCATCTACAAGCGCCCCTTCGGCAAGGCGGCGCTGCTCGACACCGAGATCTGGAAAAACAATCCCGAGGAGTGGGATCGCGTCCGGGTCGCGGCGGGAGAAAAGATCGCGGCGACCAAGCGGCCCGGGATGTGAACGGATGAGATCGCAAGAGGCCTGCGGTGAGGATCTCGCCTGCCCGTCTGGATCTTACGCCGAGAACGCCGTGCGATGTCGGCGCCGACTCTTTCTCCATCGCTTTGTGCCCCGCCGGCTGAACGATCCAGTCGCTCGCGGTCCCAACACTGTGACCCACT
Source organism: Terriglobia bacterium (assembly GCA_041477005.1). Classification (GTDB taxonomy): domain Bacteria; phylum Acidobacteriota; class Terriglobia; order Bryobacterales; family JACQDG01; genus JBGOUJ01. Next base: position 12,603 of record JBGOUJ010000156.1, read on the forward strand.
TTTTCGGCTTTCGCAAAGGACTCTAGGACACTTCGCGCAGCGGTGAGCAAATCTGGAGACGCGATCGTCATTTTCCGCTCTTGATCCCCGCTGTCCAGTTCTGCACCACCGTCAGCGGCGTGTCGGTTTTGCCCTCCACCGGAACAAGCGTCAGAAACCGCTGGCCGTCGGCGGAAACATCGTAGCCGGCAGCGCCAACAATGGGTCCGAACAGTGGCTCGACTTTCTTCACTTCAAAAGCGCCGCTTTTCGCGTCCACTTCTGCCGCCGTCAGGCGGTTGTCCGCTGCGCGATAGAACAGCTCTTTGCCATCCGCCCGCCAGCGCGGCAGAGCGCCTCCCGCCGCCGATACCTGCCGCTTCCCGCCTGAACCGGGGAATGGTGCAACATACACCTCATACCTGCCCGACTCGTTCGACTGATACGCGATCCAGTGGCCTCCG
>JBGOUJ010000157.1:0-13005 GCA_041477005.1 Terriglobia bacterium
GTCGAATCCGGCGGCCTCAAGGTGTCGCTAGCCGCGGTGTTCGCCGACCTTCCCAGGGAACGGCAAATCGAGGAAGTCTCCCACGGGCCCCAGCGCGCCGCCGCCCGCGCCCGCAAGCTCGTCACCCAGTTGGAGGCGGAAAGGATCGGAAGCTTTGGCCGCCTCCCGCAGGAGGGCGGCGAGCAAAAGGTGAGGCTCCTCTGGGTCACCGCCCGTTCGTTGTCCCTGGCCATCCAGACCCTCAAGCGGCGTGGGTTCCGGTACGAGCCGTAGCCCGCCCTCTTTTGGCCTGGCGGTCGGCCTCTCGCTATTTGGCAAGGAGACGCAAAAGAAGTGAAATCATCGCCCGTCCGTCTGCAGCGAGCCGGCCGCCGGGGGCTAACCTTCCTCGAACAGGTGCTCGCCGCGATGCAAGCGGCGGGCGATCTGGTAGGTCTGGCCTTGCGCTCGCACGGTGGGGGAGTGGGCCGCGAGATAGCGCGCGGCGGCCACCAGGACGCAGGCGCCGGCGTCGGTTCGCCCAAGCAAGCCATGCTGGCGGAAGGCGGCTTCCACGCACTGGATAGTGTGGAAGTCGCGGTCTTCGCGCAGCAGGGCGCCGCCCATCACGGCCAGCAGGCGCTTCGGCGGCCCGCCGCTGTAAAGATAACGCGCCACCAGCTCGCCGGCCGGGTTGACCTGCTGCTGTTTGTCGAGTAGCGCGGGAAGCTCGGCCAGCAAGGTCTGCGGATCTTTGACTTTCTCCTGCGGCGAGGGGAGCGGCGCCGGGGGCACGTTCAGGAAGCGCTCCAGGTAGATGCTCATCGCGGCGTCGAAAACGCCGCGCAGCAGCTCGGGCGACGGCGCGCGGCGCAGGGCCTGCTCGACGGCGTTGGCGAAGGTAAAGGTGTGCAGGGCGCTGTCCCAATCGCCGAATTCGTTGCTGGTGTGGAAACGGGCGATGCGGAGGGCGGCGGCGTAGCTGACAGCGGCGGCGAGATCTGCTTCGCCGGCGCCTCCGGCGAGGGCGGCCAGCAAGGCGTCGGCAATGGCCTGGGGATCTTCGCCGAGCAGCACCGTAGGGAGCCCCTCACCGGCGGCCGCCGCATCGCCGTTGCGGCCGCGGCGGATGCGGCCCTGCTCGAGCGCCGCCGGGAGCTTGTCGAAGGCTTGCTCCAGGATCGGGATCAGGTCCACGGGGCTGCGCCAGGCGTTTGCTTCCTCCATCCGCTCAGCGGTCGCGTACATGGGAACCAGGCTGGCGAGCGCGGCTTCGGCATACTCCCAACCGGCGCGGTCGAGCGCCTCGAACGCTTTGTTGGTCATGTCGGCGACGTGGCCGGTCTGGATATAGCGGTGATCGGTGGCGGCGGCGAAGAGCATGTCGGCCAGCGCGCGGTGATCGGCGCCGGCGCGGACCGCGGATATAATGCAGCGCTCGGCGCCGTCGGAATCGCGCACCTCGACAAACTGGCGGAACCAGCGCTTGAGGGTGGGCACGTCGGCGGAAAGCATGGGGAGCGGGCGGAAGCCGAAGTGCGGGGCCATGCCCGAACACTCGCGGGCGACCGCCGACAAGCCGTGATAGAGCGCTCGGGGCCGGTCGTCGGGGCCCAGGTGAGGGAGCAGGTTCATCATGCACGCGGCGATGGTCAGCCCCTGCCCCCAGCCCTGCTGCCGGTAGCGGGCGCCGAACTCGAGGCCGGCGCGCAACGGCACGGCCGGATCTTCGCCCTCGTCGAGCAGCGTGATCACGGCCTTGGCAACGACCAGGGGAATGTCCTGCTCGAGGCCCTCCCGCAGCCGCTTGCGGTGATGCTCGCGGCGGTCGACGCGCGGAGCCAGATCCACCCACACCTCGCCGTCGCGGATCTCGACAGGGAAAGCGCGCACGTCGTCGGCCCAGGGGTCAAAGGTCCCGCCGCTGGCCAGATCGAAGCGGGCGTGATGCCAGTGGCAGGTCAGGATGCCGTCTTTCACCGTGCCGCGATCGAGCGGGAAGCCCATGTGGGGGCAGCGGTTGTCGACGGCGTAAATCTTGTCTCCGTGTTGGAACAAGGCGAGAGTGTGGCCGCCGGCCTGCACCGCATGGCAGCCGTTGCAGCCGATGTCGGCGACCCGTGCAGCGCGCACAAAATTCTCGGTGATGGTCATTCGGCCCTCCTTCGCCATCGGCGCCTGGAGCAAGCGTCTTCCGTGCCAATCGAGTAAGTGTAACGCGGCGGCAACATTGAATGTCGTGGGTATTGCCCGCTAGAACCAATCAAACTTCTTGAGCATGATGAGCAACCCCACCGTCGCTACAACCATCAAGCCAGCAGCTATTTCAGTGCCATGGGGCGAGTCGATCCCCGGCAGGCCCTTCGTATTCATGCCGTAAAAGCCGGAGATCACAACCGCCGGAAGCGCGACAGTTCCCAGCACCGTCAGCACTTTCATTACCTGGTTCGTACGATTCGCGACGCTTGAAAGGTAGATGTCCATCGCCCCGGTCAGAAGATCGCGCTGCATTTCAACCATGTCCAGGTTGCGCGCCAGGTGATCGTACACGTCCCGCAAAAACGGCCAAAGGTCACGCCGTATCAATTCGGTTTCCAGCCGCTGGAGGTGACCCGCAACATCGCGCGTGTTACTCAGAACTCGTCGCAGTTCGATCAAGCCGCGCTTGGCCGCGAAAATGCGCTGTAGCATCGCCGGTGACGGCTTCTCCAGAACTGTATCCTCAATGCCGTCGATGGCCTCATTGAACCAATCCAGGGCCGGCGAGTAGGCATCGACAGCGCCGTCCATGATTTTGTAAAAAAGCTGGTCCGGGCGCGACTGATTGGAAGTGGCATGGAGCTGGTCCATGTACGCCCGCAGAGTGGGGCACTTGCCCGCTTGAACGGTGATCAGGTACTCGTGACCCAGGAATAAGTCGAGATCCGTTATCTGCACCTCGCCGGCATCAGTGACGTGCACCGGCTTTAGCACAACGAAGATATAATCTGCACCTTCTTCAACCTTGGCCCGCTGCTTCCCATGGCGACAATCCTCAACATGCAGCGGGTGAAGATGAAACCGCTCTGCCAAGACGTCCAACTCCGGATCGCTCGGGTCCCGCAAGTCATGCCAGATCACAGAAGCTCCGCACGACTCATTATATGCGGTCGGCCACTCCAGCGCCGGAGCCCATCTTTGAATCGCCGCTGCTCGCAGCGATGTACAGCTCGGTCCTTAGGACCTGTCAAGAAATAACAGTGCCAACCGCTCCCTGACGGTCGCGGCTCGGAAGGGCTTTCTGAGCCGCGCGCGTGAGCAAGCGGACTCGGCGTGCTGGCATGGTAATTCTATGACGGGCCCTTAGTTTAGGATCGGCGAATAGGGTTGGTCAATGCGCCCCGAGTTGAGTGTCAGGTGTCGCCAGCAGCGCGCGGACCGGGCGGACGAGTGCCGGATGGGGATTCTCCACCGAGGCGTTTGCCGGTGGTCAGGGGACGTCAGGAGGGAAAGGCTGGAAATGCTGGGTGAGGGCGGAATACACCAGGCGGGAGAAGTCGGCGGCGGCGGCCCAGCCGCTGGCGGAGGGCTGAATCACGCGCACCAGAGTGGTGTCGGAGCGTTGATATTGCAGCAGGTCGGGCAACAAGTAGGCTTTTGCCCAGATCTCGCGGGATACGGCACGCCGGCTATTCTGATACCAGTACAGAACCAGAATGCGGCTGGAACCCTTTTCTAAGACGTATTCGTTCACCGGTATCGGTGGGGCGCCGCCGGCCGCCGGGAGCACGACTTGGCGGAAGGAATACGGAATCCAGCCGGAACCTGGGAGGCAGCGTCGCGGCGAGTGCGGGTGAGCGCCCAGCCGCTGCGATTTGAAATAGCCGATGAACAGGCCGAGCGGCTCTTCCTCGCCTCCCGAGCCATATGTACGGGCAAGGTAGTCGTCAGGCTGAAGCAGTTCGAGCACCTCCGGATCGAGCAGGCCTTCGCTGGTAGTCTGCCACTTCGCGAGCTGGCGGGGGAACTCGCGTAAGGGGACGATCTCGGCGGGGATTTCCTTCCAGGGAACGGCGTAGACAAGGATCGACTGGACTAGGAACAGTCCGGTAACGACCCAGGTGCGCCGGTCCCGCGGGAAACCGCCTTTACTCGGTGACGACGACACGCTGGTGTCTGGTGGAACAGGAAAGCACCTGGTGCAGCGCTGCCATCAGAAGCACCGCCAGCAAGAAGACCGCCCAGCCGGAAATCCCGTGCAGTGCGCCGTGCGCCAGGCCGGGGTTGTGTTCCCCGACCACGCCCGTAAAGACGATCCGCGCGGCATTCGCCAGAATCGCGATGGGCACAGCCGCCGCCAACAGCACCCCGCGCATCCAGGGTCGCGCATCGAATAAGTACGCGTAAACCAGTGCGAAGAAACAGAGAGAGAACAGGGAGCGGATACCGCTGCACGCTTCGGCGACGGACAGCTTCTGGCCCGCCAGTTCCAGGATGTTGCCGTCTCGCAGGACTGAAAATCCCAGAAACTCCAGCGCCGACTCGGCCAGGCGGCTGGCGAGCAACTGCAAGGGCAGCGTGATCTCCTCGTAGAGAAAGGTGGGCGGCGGGACCATGAAACTCAGTAGCAGAAGAGGAAAGGCCAGCAGACGCAAGGTCGCTGCCCCCCGCAGATACAAAATCAAGCCGGCGAGCGAGAGCAGCAGCGAGGTGCGGGCAAAACTATGCCAGCCGCTGGGGAGGCCGATGGCCACTCCGATCATCGCCAGGGTCATCAACGCGAGGCCCCAGCCGCTGGGCCGTGGCTCCAGCCGGCGCAGCCGGTCTCGCCGCTGCCAGGCGATCCAGCCGGCCACCAGCGGCGCGACGGCGCCGTGGCTCATATCGCCGTCCTGGAACCAAAGCAGGGCGAGCCCGGCGAGGACCGGCCCGAAACCGACTCCGAAGCAAACCCCGCACCAGGCCAGCGCTGGCCAGTCCCACTGCGACTCGCCGCTATCCGGCATCCTGGTATTTCCGCCCGTAGTAGGAGTGATATTTCTTCTGTTCCGCCGTCGTCGGATCCCAGTCGTTGAGGATCGTGCCGAGCAATGGGACGCCGTCCTGCCCGAGTCGGCGGCCGGCGGCGATCACGCTATCCCGGTCGGTGGAGCCCGAGCGAACGACCAGCACCACGCCATCGGAGAGCCGTGCCAGGACGCGCGCGTCGAAGAACTGCAGCATCGGCGGCGTGTCGATGATCACCATGTCAAACTCCAGCCGCAAGCGCTCGAATACCTGCCGGGTGCGCGGCGAATAGTGGAGGCGGCTGAGGTTGACCTCGGCCGAGTCGTTGGTCAGCACGAAAAGGCCCGGTATGTCCGTCTGCTGGGCCAGCGAACCGAGAGTGAGGTGCTCGAGCGGCTGATCGCTGCTGATGATGTTGGAAAGGCCGGCGGTCTGCGGCACCCCGAAGACCTGATGCAGCCGCGGGCTTCGAAAGTCGCCGTCCACCAGCAGCACCTGCCGGTTGGTCTCGGCCATGGCGATGGCCAGGTTCGCGGCGCAGGTCGTTTTCCCTTCGCCTGGCGACGGGCTGGTGACCACGATCACGCGCACAGGCCGGCCACCGACTTCGCCGTAGAGGAGCGCGGGCAAGCAGACCCGGAACGATTCCGCCAGCAGCGATGGCTTAGAGTGCCAGGTGGCCAGCTCAACCGCGGTCGGCTTGGGGCGCCCCATGCCCAACCGCATGCGCAGGAGCCACGGCTTCGCCGGACTGAACCTGGCCATGGGGATCACAGCCAGCTCTTGCACATTCAACAGGTTGGTGGCGTGACCGGGCAGCCGCACGCTGCGGTCGGCGCGTCCGTGAAGGATCACAAAGACGCACCCGAACAGCAGGCCACTCCCCAATCCGATGCCCAGATCGAGAAGCGGGATCGGGCTGTCCGGCAGGCTCGGGGGAGTTCCCACATCGATGACCCGGACATTGGTGTTGGGGATACCGGCGGCGAGCTGGGCCTGATTCACCTGCTGCAGCGTAGTGTTGTACATCTGCCGGTTGATTTCGGCTTCGCGCTTCAGGATGTTGTACTGCAGCTCGCGGTCGGCCTGCTGCGTCACCTGATGGGATTGTCCTCCGTAGGCCGCAGCCAGAAGCCTCTCCCGGCGCTGCGCGGACTCGTAATCGTTGCGGATGCGCTGGAGGATGCTCTCGCGCGCCTTCCGCTGCGCCGCCTCGACTTCGGTGATCTGCGCCTGCACTTCCCGCACCTTTTTGTGAGCGGGGGTCAGCGTGGAGGTCAGCTCGGCGTACTGGCGGCGGAGGTCGGTCAGACTGCCCTGGTAGGCCCGCAGGATCGAGTCGTCGAGGATGTCCGGCAGCGCGTCAGGAGGGCTCTTCACCGCCATCTCGAACCGCGCCTGCTTGGCGATGCGATCCGCCTGGATCGTGGACAACTCCATCTGCAACTGCTTCAGCTTCGCGTCGGCGAGCGTATTCTGTTGCTCTACGAAAAGCAGGCCCGCCTGCCGGACGTAGTTCTGCAGCTCGGACTCGGACCGCTCGAGCTTGGCCTTGAGCGCGGCGAGTTCCTTGGTCAGCCACTCCCGCGTGCGCTCCGTGCTCTTGACGCGAGCTTCCAGCGTCTGCGTGATGTACTCGTTGGCCAGCGTATTCACCAGGTTGGCGGCGACCTCGGGACTGGTGGACTCGCAGCGAATCTCGACGATCCGCGTGGAGCGAAGGACGCCCGCATCGAGACTCCTGGCTGCCCTGCGGATGGCCAGGCGTGTGGCTTCCGCCGGTTCCCGGGGCGCCAGTTTCAACCTGCTGCGCAGCACGGCGAAGAGATCGTCCTGGGCAGGCGCCATAGGAATGGTCTCCCGCTCCACCCTCTCCAGCGCGCGATTGCGCACCAGGTCGCTTTGCAGGATCTTGATCTGGGTTTGGAGATTGGCATCCGTCGCGGCGTAATTGCCCGCGCCGGCTCCAGGGTCCACCTCCGTCATGTTCATGAACCGTTCGTTGAGGCTCTGGATCTCCAGCGTGGTGCGGCCGCGGTAGAGCGGGGCCTGGAGGAGAATCGCGACGCACCCCGCCGCCAGGCCGAATAACAGAAATGCAGTGACCACCAGTTTCTTGCGCCGTAACAGGCGCAGGTATTCTGACAGTCCGCCCGGGGCGGCCAGGTCGCCAAAGGCCGGCGCCGAGTCGACGATTTCCAGCGGGCGGTCGGGGTGGGGGACCAGATCGCAAGGGGGGTTGAAATGGGACATCGGGACATCTCCTCTCGGTTCAGCCGCTAGCGCATGCCCAGAAAAATGAGCGCGGGCACCAGGGGCGCCGTCATCTGCAGTGTGCGGCTGAGGGCCGCCTTGCGCCGGCTCGCGGGCACATACAGCATGTCGTTGGCCAGCAGCGGATAGTCGCTGCCCTTGCCGGCGAGAATATCCTTGATGTTGACCGGGATCTCGGCGCGGCGAGAGGTGTCGAGAACCGGGCGCAGAACCCGCGCTTTGTCCGGGGCCGCGTCCTTGCTCAAGCCGCCCGCCAAGGCGATCAACTGCGTGACGGAAAGCGATTCGCGTTCTTCCAGCTCGAAGCCACCCACTTTGCCGAACTCTCCGGCCACGTAAACCATCTCCGAGCGTGCGACCGTGATGGAGTCGTAGGGACGCAACTCGACATCTTCGGCGGGGTCGAACGCCTGCTGGAGACTGTTGAGGCTGATTTCCGCGGTGCTGACCCGCCCTTCGGCGTCGTCCACCGCGTTGGGCAGCGGGAGCCTTCCCCGCTCCTTTCTTCTGGCGATCTTCAAGCGGCGGCGCGCGTTGGGCTGCAGGCCGCCGATGCTGGAGAGCATCTCTACCAGTGTTCGACGCCCCTGCAACGGGTAGATCCCGGGGTTCTTGAACGCCCCCGTGAAGAAGATGGGGTCGCTGCGCATGCGCCCCACGGCGACGATCACTTCGGGTTCCCGAACATACTTCTTCAACAGCTCGGCGAGCGTGGACTCCAGTTGCGAAATGGTCAGGCCGCCGGCCTTCACCTTACCCAGCGTGGGCAGGCTGATGACGCCGTCGCTGTCCACCACGTACTGCGTGGCCCCGATCTCCTCCACCTCGGCGGCGCGGATGACCACCACGTCGCTGGGACCGAGCACGTACGCCGGGTCTCTGCCGTTCAAGTTCATGTCGGTCACTCCGGAACTCCCCGCCGGCGGCGTCGCCGCCGGAGCCGCCGGCTGCTGCGGCGACGGCCCCTGGGCCAGGCAGACGAGTGACACCGCCAAAGCCATCACCATCGGCCGTACTGCCGCCGACAGTTGTGAAGTTATCCCTTGTTTCTTCTGCCTCATTCGAAACACCTCCATTCGTGTCGTGACCGCTGGATAAGCAAAGCCCATGGGAAACGCGTGTGGAGTCCGGGCACTAGGCGCTTACAGGCATGTCCCACTGCCTTACGGGAGCCGGGCGAATCCACGCGCGGTCAATCTCCGCGGCGACCGACCGGCGAAGAAGCTGAACGGACACCAACAACCGCAACTGACTCTTCACTTCCGTGACGATTCCCTCCACCCCTGCCAGCGGCCCCCATACGATCGAAACGGGATGCCCCACCTGGATGTACGGGCACGGCGTGGCCGCCACGCCGGAATCGACAATGGCGCGAACCGCTTCGATCTCCGGGTCGGAGATCGCAACGGGTGTCCTGCCTACGCCGACGATGTTCACCACACCGGCTGTGGACAGGACCGGGACGCGCTGCGGCAGGTCAATCCGGCAGAAGATGTAACCGGGAAACAGCGGCCGCCGGATCTCCTTGCTCCGGTCCGACCACTGTCGCAAGCTCTTGTAGGTCGGGTAGAACTCTTCAATTCCCTTCCCGCGAAGCAGGGCGCTGGTCATGCTTTCGTAGTTTGACCGCACTCGCACGGCGTACCAATGCGAGTCGGCGGGATCAACTTCGGTTGTGGCGAGGAAATAATCGGGTTCCAGTGTCATGAGGTAACTTTGCAGGAAGCGAGAACGTGAACAGCCCTATCCACCGTCAAGCGATAACGCACAGTATGCAGGCGGCGTCGCGCCGGTTGCTATTGCCATGACAACCTAGTACTGAGCGAAAAGGACTGTATGGCTTTTCCGGATCTCAAGAGAGCCGGGCGATCGCTTCCCGGATCTTGACTTCGAATGTAACAGGAGGGTTTCGCTCGAGCACCCTCTTCAATTCCACCTTCGCCTGCGCCCGATCGCCGCTCTGCAAAAGGGACATGGCCAGGTGGTATCGGATGGTTGGCTCTTCCGGGTAGCTGGCTATAAGCTGGCGGAAGATTTTCAGGGCGCTCTCAGTCATATTCCTCTTTAGGTACACCCAGCCGAGAGTATCGACATACGACGCGTTTTGCGGAGCGCCCCGCAACGCCCGCTCCGCCAGGCGCTGCGCCTCGCCAAGGTCCCCGCCGGTCTCGGCAATGAGGTAGGCCAGATTGTTTTGTATGGCGGGATTCTCGGCCTGGAGACCCAGGCATTGCCGATAAGCGATTTTGGCATCTTCGAGGTGGCCGGCCTTTTCTTGCGCGAAGGCGAGAAGGCCGACCACCTTTGCGTCGCGCGGAGCGATGGACCGCGCTTGCTCCAGGTCCTGGATGGCGGACGGAATATCACCCCGCTGCAGGGCGATCTCCGCGAGGTCGAAGTAGCTGTCGCTGTATCGGGGGTTTAGCTTCAGGATCTGCCGGTGTTGCTCGATCGCCAGGTCGAAATTGCCGGCGTGGGCCGCCGTCTCCGCCAGCATCAGGCGCAATCGCACGGAGTTCGGAGCCCCCGCCAGATTCTCCTGCAACACCGCATAGGCTTTGTCGAACCGATTCTGGAAGGCGAAGGTTTCGACCAGCCCTTCAATGGGCCGGAGGTCGTCGCGGATCTTTTCCTTGCTGACCCGAAATGCTTCTTCCGCCTGCGCATATTTCTTCTGGGCGATGTAGATCGCCCCCAGTTGCAGTTGCGCCTCCGGCGAATCCGGCTGATCGGCCAGGAGCTGTGTGAGCTCTTTACGCGCCGTCTCGTAATCGCCAAGACCCACCAGACCGCTGGCGCGCAGCAGCCGGGCCCGCGAGTGGCGAGGCTCCACGGCGAGCACCTGGTCGGCGTATTGGATCGCATCCTTGTGCTGCTGGCCCCGCAGAGCGACTTCGGCCAGGCCCAGACGCACCGGGATAGAATCGCTGCGCCGCCGGAGCGCCTCGAGAAACTGTGTACGAGCCTCGGCCAGACGGCCCAGCGCCAGATAGCCGCGGCCGAGGTGATACGGGAGGTTGGCGTCGTTCGGCTGCGTTGCGGCGAGCTGGCTCAGCTCTCCGATGGCCCACTCCACGCGCTCGCGTTTGCCGCTCCCGAGCGCGACCAGGGCGCGCTTGGCCAGGACGTCGGCGTCCTCCGGATGGTCCCGGAGCGTCTCGCGGACCACACGGTCAGCCTCCGCGGTGTTGCTGGCGGCCATCAGGGCTTCCACCAGCCGTTTTTGGTAAGTAAGCTTGTCGGCGCCCCCCGCCTCAACGCCCTTACGGTACTGTTCGGTGGCGTCGGGCAGCCGGCCCAGCTTGACGTAAAAATCCCCAACCAGCAGCCGGGCGGTCGGCAAGCGCCGGCTTTGCGCCAGCAGCGCTTGGAGCGCCCGGTTCATCTGGAGGTCGTTCGGCAGGCCGGCATAATGGGCGGCGATTTCCAGCAGGTAGGCCGGCTCGCCGGGATTGTTCTCGGCCTTCTTTTCCAGAATTTTTTCGGCGTCGGCCACGCGCTGCCGCGTCCGGTAATGCGTGTACAGAAAGTCGTAGATCGGGCCGTAGTGGGGCTGCTCCTGAATCAGTTCCAGAGCCAGGCGTTCGGACTCCTCCGCTCTTCCCTCCCGGAGCAGGCACTCGCCCATGGCAAGCGAGACTTCGGCTTGGTGGGGCCGCTGCCGGTTGGCCTTCTCAAACAGAACCAGCGCCTCGCGGCTGTTTCCCCCGAACATCGCCACATACCCCTGGAGGCGCAAGGCATCGTAGCTTTCCGGATTCCGCTCCGCCAGTTGCCGGCCCATCCGCTCCAGGTGCTCACGCAGTTCCGCCGGGCGTCTGCTGTCGCTGAGGTAACGCGAGAGGCAGAGATTGGCGAATTCGATCCTCGGCCGGTCATCGTTCGGCAGCAACAGCGTGGCGCGGTACAACGCCGGGAAGGCGGCGGCCGGGCTGTCTTGTTTCAGCTCGGAAAGCCCCAACCGATAGAACGCCTCGCCGGAGTTCGGATCGAACTGGAGCGCCTTGCGGTAATTGAGGGAGGCGTCACGGTACTTGCGCGCCTCGGTCAGGCGGTTCCCCTTCTCCAGATACTCGTTGCGGAGCGCTTGCGTGTCCTTGCCGCAGCCGGCCAGCCAGAGCAAACAGGCGACCGGGACCATAAGATGTCTCAAGGTAGTCTCCCCTACACCGCGGAAAACGGAGGCTGCACGGCGTACGGCGGTGCAGCCTCCAATTGGGTGTTAGCTGTGGCACACCTTCTTTCTGGCGAGGGCAAGGGCCATCGCGGAGCCAAGCAACAGAATCGAAACCGGTTCCGGGACAGCCGACACAATGGAACCGACGCCAAAGTCGCTGTTCCTGAAATCCATTCCCGCCCCGGTGTCGAATGGGGTGAGGGTGATGGATGTTACCGGCCCAATGAACGGGTTTGTGATCTTCCACTCGCCCGCTTTGCCGCCTGTTGCCGGGTCGACGTTGGCCGCCGAGCCGGCCCCGCTCCAAAGGAACGTGGTGCTTCCGGTGGCCTCCAGTTTGTAGGTGGTGGACCCATTGAAAGTGATCTCGGCCACCTCGTTGTTGGTGTCGCTGAACACCTGCTTGGGGTACAGGAACCCCAGCGTGATGGAGGCAATGGTCTGCGGCGTAAAATACGTCACGACCATCCCCTGGGGTGTGAGTTGCGTCAGAGAGAACTCGCCCTGAATGGAGGGAGTGGCTCCAACGTTTTGAAAACCATTGATGGTTTTCTTGCTGAAATGGTCGCCGTTGAGGGACGACACCGTGGCGAACGGGAAAAGCTTGGAGTTGTAACCAACGTTCGAGTCCGGTCCGGTGAAGTCCGCGGCCGTGATGGTGTTGGTCAGTGCGTAGGCGGTTGGAGCCGCCAGCAAGAGAAACACCACCAGCGCCGACGGCAACAGCCTTCGCACTGGTAGGTTCATGATACTGCTCCTTTCAGATGGTGATTCGTCTCTTATGAAACAGCGGTAAGAGGCCCGTATGGATGAAAGTCACTGCAAACCGACGGTAGCGGCATTGGATGTTCCCTCCGCATTGCCGAGCGTGGCCGATACCGATTTTAAATACTTAGCCAGAGAGCCCTGGGGACTGTTCACATTGAGCGTCAAGGGAATGGAGAAGCTGAAGAGGCTTCCGAAGCTCTGCGACTGCGCATTTTGAAACCAAAGGTCGAAAGCCGACTGCACGTCGAGCACGATTTGGGAGCTCGCCAATGCCGCGCCCGCCGCCGGTTGGAGCTGGAAGGTCAGCCGGCCGACGGACCGGCTGGTGGCCAGGCCGGTGATCGCGAGCGTGACGCTGTTGGCGCTCTGGCCGACGATCTGCATCTGCAGGATCCGCGGCGCGCCTCGCGGTACGCTCAGCGCCAGCGACGGCGGCGCGTCCGGCGTGAGACTGTAGCCGCCCGCCAGGGAGAACGACGGTGTCAGGGTGATGGACTCAGCCACCGTACCGGTTTGCAGCCGGACGGTGGTCGCGCCATTCGCGAACCTGGCCTCGATGCTGTTCGCCGGAATCAGAAAGCTGACCGCCTGGCCGCCGGTGGAGAACTGCACGCTGGGGTCTGCCGCGAATTCCTCGGAGGTGGCGGTGAGTGTAAGAGTCCCGTTGAGCGGCAGCGGATAGGGTTCGGAGAGGCTCAAGCCGACCGCGGGCTGCTGCAGAGGATCCTGGGCGCCTCCCGCGCCCTGGAACTGATAGTCGGGAAGCTTCGGCGGCGGACTGCCGGCGCCGGAGACGGCGAAGGTCTTATCGTCGATGGCCA
>JBGOUJ010000158.1:0-12979 GCA_041477005.1 Terriglobia bacterium
CGCCGCCGCGTCGGGCGACCGCCAATGGATCCACGTGGATCCGGAGCGCGCCAAGCGGGAATCGCCCTTCGGCTGCACGATCGCCCACGGCTTCTTGACCCTTTCCCTGCTGAGCCGGTTGGCCTCCCAGGCCGTCCAGGTGCAAGGCAACTTCAAGATGGGGATTAACTACGGCTTGAACCGCGCCCGCTTCCCCGCCCCGGTTCCCGTCGGCTCCCGGATCCGCGCCCGCTTCACCTTGCAATCGATCGAGGATCTCCCCGGCTGCGCGCAGGTTATCTGGAACGCCGTGGTCGAGGTCGAAGGCTCACCGAAGCCGTCGCTGGCGGCCGAATGGCTCGTGCGCTACTACCGATAGGGCGAGCTCCTAGTAGGGTTCACGAGGTTCCAGCACCAAAACCATTCCACCCAGTATGGAGCGCACTCGCTCCGCTGACAGCGCGCCGATCTTCTCCACTAACTGCGCTTTGTCGACCGTGAAAATCTGTGAAACGTTGACCACACTCCGCTCCGGCAGATTGGCTTCCCCACGGCGCAGGAGCACATTGCCGGGCGCGGCGGCGCGCCGAAGGTTGGAAGTGAGCGTACACACGACCACGGTGCTGATTGGGCTTTGATTGAACACGTTATTCTGAACCACCACGTGGGGATGCCGATAGCCAGGCGCGGAGCCGCGAGGCCCGCCGAGATCGACCCAGAAGACTTCCCCTTGACGGATCACGGGTCCCGCTCCACGAGGCGGCGATGCTGCCGGCGCATGCGACCCTGGAGGGCCCGCTCGGCGGCATCCGGCCCATCGCTATAGGCAGCGTTGAGGCGCCGCAGCAGTTTTCGGTTCTCATGGCGGCGGATGAACTCTTCCAACGCGAGGGCGAAGAGGCGACTGCGAGAGACGTGCATTTCGCTGGCGACTGCTTCTCCCTTTTCGAATAGCTCCCGCCGCAGGGAGATTCCGGTCTTGATGTTTTCTACCATTGGCTACACCAGAAATTATACCAGAAGTTCTACCATCCAGATCACTCGTAAGTCACATAAAACGGCGAAGCCCAGGCAATCTCCGGGTCGCCGCCGGGCTTCTCGGGGTCGCGCTGGAAGACGCGGACGTAGTAGTAGGTCTTGCCCGGCTTCACGTCGGCATCGCGGAAGCGGAGCGTGGCGGTCCGGGCGCCGGGCGACTGCGTGTAGATGTACCGGCCGTCTTTGACCACGTCAATGCGCAGGATCGTGTCAGGGGCCTCGATCGCCGCGACGATCTCGGGCGGGTCGCTCACCCGGGCGGTGAACTGCTCGCCGGGCATGTGGCCGGCGGCGGTGGTCTTCACGATGATCTCGTCGCTCGCCGCGTAAGTGCGGCGGGCGAGCATGGCGTCGAGCAGCGCCTCCCGGCTGATGGCCTCGCACCAGACGGCGGCCCAACTGTTGTGGGTCGAGCCGTGGTCGCTGGAGGAGATGAAGCCGTACACGTTGCCTTTGGCAAGGGCATCCTGGGCGAAGTGGCCCGGCTCGTCGACCTGCGTCGGGCCGCGCTTCTCCTTGGGCGGAAGGCGCCAGGCCTCATAGCTGCCCCGGCAGCCTTGATAGATCTCGAGCAGGCAATCGAAGCGCGCGTTCGGCCAATTCCAGTCGGCCAGCGGACCGGCGCCGAAGGTGTGCGGCACGATCACCGCCTTTTGGCCGGGGTGGGTAAAGACGTTTTTCTCCATCCACTCCCACAGCGCGGGCGGCTGGTTATCCGGCGCCTTCAGGCCACGGCGGCGATCGACCGCTCGCAGCGGCGCGCCGCGCTTCAAGAACAGGATATTGCGGTGGCCGGCGGGCCGATTCATGGAGTGCTCGTAGCTGTATACGCCCAGGAAGGCCGGCGGGTGCGACATCAGGTCCACGGTTTTCTGAACGGTCCACCACTGGTAATCGCGCAGCCCGTCCGGCCAGCTTTCGCCGGCCACCTCGTTGTGGTCGCTGGCGCCCAGCCAGTCGAGCTGGGCGGCGTCCATGGCGTAACGATAGGTATCGAGCACCGAGCCGTCCACGCCGCTGTGGCCGCGGATGTCGGTATGGCGGTGGGAGTCGCCCAGCAGCAGCGTGTAGCGCTTGCCGCCGGCGCCGCCGGCTTCCATGGTCGCGCGCTGTCGCGGGGTGAAATGGTTGCCGGGCGTCCCCACAGAAACGGGCGCCAGGGCGGCCGTCACCGGCTCGGCCTTGGCAAGCGAAGCCAGGTAGACGTTGTAGTGGAACGCATGCGCTGGGTCCTTCGGGAAATTGGCCGGCGATCGGCCGTCGCTCGAATAGATTACGCGCAGCCCGCCATCCCCCGCCAGGGCGATTCCGGCATGCTGCGTGTTCTGGCCGGAGCTTTCGGCCAGGCGCACCGGCGCCGCCCAGCCCTCCGGGCCGAGCCGCGTGGCATAAAAGTGGTAAATTTCGCTCGGCTGCGCGAAGGTCCAGTGGCGGAAGATCATCCACAGCGCCCCCGAACCGTCGAAGGCGAGGTGCGGCAGCTCCGCATAGCGCTCCATCCGGCCGGTCAGCACTTTTTTCAGGTCGGCGGCCGGAGCCAGCACCCGGCGGCCATCCCACACGCGCAGGTTGAGCGTCCGGGAGAAGTGCAGGCCCCGGCTGCCAGGAGCGCTCGAAGCCAGAGAGAAATCCTTGCCCCAGTTCTCTCCCGCCTCGTCCCAGGCGACCCAAACTCGATCCTGCCGATCGACCGCGACCGACGAATGGAATTGCGCCGCCGGATCGCTGGTGATGGGAATCGGCGCCGAGGCGCGGCGACCGTCAAAGGAAGCCAGGTAAACGTCGTAGTTGCCGGCCTCGTAACCATCCCAACTGATCCAGGCGGTTCCCTGCGAGTCGAGGGCCACGGCCGGCTCCCAGTCGTTGGCCGCGCCGGGCGAAACGCGCACCTCCGGTCCCCATCGTCGCCCGCTCCGTCGCCGTGCGTAGACATCGCTCTGGCCGTTCCGGAACGACTGCCACACTACGGTCACATCCCCTTTGTCGTCGGCGACCGCCCGGGCGTTGAAGTCCGATTGTGGCGCGCGAGTCAGCCGCTCCGCCGGCTCCGTCTTCCCGGCGCTCGAAATCGTCGCTGCGAACAGTTCGAAATTGCCATCAATCTGTCCGGACCACACCGCCAGCGCCGCGCCGCCCGGCAGCGCTACGATGGCCGGCGAGTAGTGGTCCCCCGACCCGTCGTCGAGGGCGATAGCGTCCAGCCACTGGCCCTGCGCCGTTTGCCGCCGGACCAGCACGCGGTCCCGGTCCTGACCGTTCCACTCGATGTAAATGGTCCAGAGCGAGCCGTCGCCGGCGGCGGCAACGGCGGGCCAGTCGGCCGTCATGGACGCCTCGCTGACGCGGGCGGCGGGCGCTTCGCCCGCAATGGTGGCCAGCGGCAGATTGGGGCTGCGCAGGTCGAAATCAGGACTCACAGCGATCTCCCCCGCCGCCTTGGAAGCCTTCTTCCGTGCGCGCTGCCCGTGTTGCAGTCGCGCCGCCACCGCCGCTGCAACCACCACCGCGATCACCGCCATCCAGACGCGAGCTTTCATCCGGCCATCCCCCGCCACACGTGTGAATTGCCTGCACAGGTCTCCATGTGCTAATCTCCTTTATGTCAATAGCTTACACCTGGCTATCGGCGTGCATAGTATGGCGTCCATGAAATACTTTTGTCTGCTGCTGCTGGTTGCAAGCCCTGCCCTCGGAGCCGACAATCCCCCTTTGGTCCAGAGCATCTCCATCATCGGCGCGCAGAACTACCAGCTCAGCCAGGATCTCCTCCAGGCCATCCAGCGCTTGACGGGTGAGAAGCTCAGCCAGCCGGCTCTCGACGATTTGGCCCGCCGGGTCGGAAACGAGCTGGGCGAGTCTTCCGTTTCACCCAAGGTGGCCCCGGGCGACCAGCCCGCCACCGTCAAGGTGTTGCTGGAGGTCTCCCCCTCGGGCGATGCCCAAGCAGAGGCGAAGCCGGAACTCAATATTAACTCTCGTTACACCGTGGAAGACGTACAACTGAAGGGCGTGGACAAACACAGGCTGAGCCGCGACATCCGGCGCGATTTGCAAAAGCTGATCGGCCAGAAGCTGGATTCGGAGCTTGTGGACCAACTGGCCCGGCGCATCCGCAAGGATCTGCACGCCCGCTCGGTCTCGCAGAAAGTAGTCCGCGGCGACCAGCCGGAGCGGCTGAAGGTGATTTTCGAAGTGTCTTCCGAAGACGAGACCGACTTTCATCTTTCCAAGTTCGTCTATCACGGCAAGCAGGCGTGGAGCGCCAAAGCGTTCGGCGATTTCAATATTGCGCCCCAGACCAGCCTCCTGACCGGCTTGGTGAGCGATCAGGACGAGCTTCTGGAGCGCTACACCGGCATCGCGGCGGGATTTGAAAACCGAAAGGTCGGGAGCGACCGGGTCCGCCTCCGGTTCCTGTTCGAGAGCTATCACAACCAGTGGAATGGAGCGACCTTGAAGGCGCTGGAGTCGAATCCCGATGTTCCCGGAGTCTATCGGAACCGCAAGAGCTTCCAGCCCACCCTGACCTTTGTCCTCGCCGCTCCCTTGCGACTCACCGTGGGGACAATCTTCCACTTCTTTCAAACGCAGTTCCCCACGGTCCGGACGGAAGCGGCCAACGCCGCCACCGCATCCTTGCGTTACCACCGCCGCTTTGACGATTCCCAGGGGAACCGGCACGAACTGGAGGCCGGCTACGATCTTCGCGCGGCCACCAGGACCTTCGACAGCGACTTCTCCTACACCCGCCACGACCTGGACTTCGGCTACAAGATCGGCGGCCCCCGGCAAGGGATCGTGGCCCGGTTCACCGCCGGACGGCTCAACGGCCGCGCCCCGCTATTCGAGCGCTACGTGCTGGGCGACAGCACGACGTTGCGCGGCTGGAATAAATTCGACATAGCGCCGCTCGGGGGCGACCGTGTGGTACACAGCACGGTGGAGTATCGCCACGTCATCAGCGAGGAGGCCCCGACCGGCGAGGGCCCGGCCAGCCTGGTGGCTTTCTACGATGCCGGATCGGTTTGGAACGACGGCCAACGTGCTGAAATCCGGCATTCCGTGGGGGTCGGCGCGCGCTGGCAGCATTTCTTTGCCGGGCTGGCCTTCCCGGTTCGATCGGGCCGCATGACGCCGACTTTCATGGTAGGAGCGTATTTTACAGAGGGATCGACCTTTTGACGCCGCTAGAAGCGCGCCTGGCCCAACCCCGCGTCAGTCGAAGAAGCCTGCTGCTGGCAGTCTTCGCCGCACCCGTCCGCCCCGGCGTCTCCGGGGAGTGGATCGTTCCCCGCCTGAACACCGACCGCCTACAGGTCGCGGCGCCCCATCTTCATTTCCTGAGCGGTAAGCCGCTCGATCGCCTCCACAACGGGGCCTCGATGGCCTTCGATTTTCAACTCACCGCCTGCGCCGACCGGCCCGCCGGAGTGGGGCTGATCTCGAAGATCCTGGTGCGGTCGGCCGAGCGGTTCGTGATGAGCTACGACCTGTGGGAAGAGAAATTCTCGGTCTCCCGGCTCAGCCAGCCCTCACGTGCGGTCTCTCATCTCGCGGCGCCGGCCGCCGAGGCCTGGTGCCTGGACAACCTGGCGCTGCCCACCGCCGGCCTCGCCCCCGACCAGTCCTTTTGGTTAAGATTGGAATTGCGCGCGGAAGATCCCCGCGACCGGCCAGCGGTCGTGACCGAGCCGGGGATCAGCCTGACGCGCCTGATCGAACTGTTCAGCCGTCCCAGCCGGAGCGCGCAAGCTGCCTGGCTGGTTGACGATGGGCCGTTCCGTCTGGCCGATCTGAACAGGGCCAAAAGCAGGGGGTCGGGCGCCGGGTGACTCGGCTTCAGACCAGACTCATTCTCGTCTTCCTGGCCGCCACCGCGGCGCCGTTCGGGGTGACCCTGTGGGTCACGACCTCGCTGCTCGAAAAGAGCCTCCAACGCGCCTCCACCCGCGAGATCGACATTCTCTCCCGCTCGCTCGAAAAAACCGGCCGCGAGTTCTACCAGCGCGCCCGCGATTCTCTGAAGAAAGACGCCCTCGCCGGCCGGATCGAGCCGGTGCGCCATCTCGAAGCCGGCCGGGAGCGCTGGCCGGAACCGGTCCAGGAGTTCTGGTCGAGCGGCGAGCCCGAGCGCTTCGTGCTATCGGGAGACGAGGGCGACCAGCTCGACTATCTGGTCCGCCGCGGGAACGAGGTGTGGGTCTACTCGAGCGGGTTCAGCGGCGTCGGCATGACCCGGCTGTCCGAGCAATACCGCCACGCCCGGGATCTGGTGGAAGCCGAGCAGGCGCGGGATTGGCGTCGCGGTTTCATTTATACCTATGTGCTGCTGGCAGCGGCGATCTGGCTGGTCTCACTAGCGGTGCTGGTGTTTCTGGCCCGCCGCGTGAGCCGCCCCATCCAGCGGCTGACCGCCGGCCTGACGAAGCTCGCCGCCGGCGACCTGGCGGCGCGCGTTGAAACGCATCGCACCGACGAGATCGGCCGCGCCATCGAGGCGTTCAACGACATGGCCGGCCAGCTCCAGCAGAGCCGCGACCGGTTGGTCTACCTGACCCAGCTCGCCAGTTGGCAGGCCCTGGCCCGCAAGATGGCCCACGAGGTCAAGAACTCACTGACCCCGATCCGGCTGACCATGGAAGAGATGCTGGCCCGCGGCGACCGGGACCGCGCGTTTCTGGAGCAGGCCGCCCAGATCATCATCGACGAAGTGGAGAGCCTGGAGCGGCGCGTGCGCGCCTTCTCGCAATTCGCCGCCGAGCCGCCCGTCCAACCGGCGCCCATCGACGTGAACGCCCTGGTCGAGGAGCGCATCGCGTTCTTGAGAACCGCGCACCCCGAGATCACCTACCGCCTCCGCCTGGACGAGAATCTTCCCCGGGCCTGGGCCGACGAGGATCTGGTGAAGGGCATCCTGCTGAACCTGCTGGAAAACGCCGCCGAAGCGGCCGGTTCTGACGCCATCGAAGCTGCCGGTTCCAATGCAACCGAAGCCGCCCGTTCCCGTGCCACCGAAGCAACCGGTTCCAATGCCACCGAAGCGGACGGTTCCGACGCCGCCGAAGCTGGCCGTTCCAACGCCACCGAAGCTGCCGGCCCCGTGGGCGCCCCCGGCGGGACAATCCTGGCGGCGACTTCGGCCGGCAGCGGCCAGGTCTCGATCGAAGTACACGATTCCGGGCCGGGCCTGGATGAGCAAGCGCGGCAATCGCTGTTCCAGCCGACGATTACCTTCAAGAAACGCGGCATGGGGCTGGGTCTCTCCATCGCCCGCAAGAGCGCCCTGCTCTCGGGCGGTGATATCCTGCTCGTCAAAGGCGAGCTGGGGGGCGCGGGCTTCCGGGTGGTGTTACCGTCATGTCAAAGCGAATCTCCATCGTCGACGATGAAGAAAACATCGGCCGTTCTCTCCGCCTGATTCTCGAGCGGGAGGGCTACGCGATCTCGGTCTGCCGCTCCATCGCTGAGTTCCACACCAGGCCGGAAGCGCGCCGCGCCGATGCCTATCTGTTCGACGTTCGCCTGCCGGACGGCAGCGGCATCGAGCTGCTGCGCCGGCTTCGCCAGAGCGACGGCCGCTCCCCGGTGCTCATGATCTCCGGCCACGCCACCATTGCCGACGCCGTGGAAGCCACCCGCGCCGGCGCTTTCGATTTCCTGGAGAAGCCGCTCAGCCGCGACAAGGTCCTGCTGGCCCTGAAGAACGCCCTCGAGCAGGCGACCCTGCGCCAGGAAAACGAACGCCTGCGCGAGCTGGTCGGATCGAACCCCCAGATGATCGGGTCGAGCCCGGTGTTTCTGCGAGCCGTCGAGCAGGCCTCGCTCGCCGCCCGTTCCGACGCCCGCGTGCTGCTCATCGGCGAATCCGGCACCGGGAAAGAGCTGCTGGCGGCACACATCCACCAGATGAGCCCCTTTGCCTCGGGGCCTTTCGTCAAAGTGAATTGCGCGGCGATTCCCACCGAGCTGCTCGAAAGCGAGCTGTTCGGCCACGAAAAGGGCGCCTTCACAGGCGCCGCCGGCGCTCGCCGCGGCAAGTTCGAGCTGGCCGACGGCGGGACGCTGTTCCTCGATGAAGTCGGCGACCTGCACGCCGCCTCCCAGGCCAAGCTGCTGCGCGTGCTGCAGGAGGGCGAATTCCATCGCGTCGGCGGCGAGCAGACGATCCGCGTCGCGGTGCGGGTGCTGGCCGCCACCAACCGCGATCTGGCCGGCCTGGTCACCCAAGGAAAGTTCCGCGAGGACCTCTACTACCGCCTGAGCGTGGTGCCGATCCGCGTGCCGCCGCTGCGCGAGCGACCCCCGGACATCCGGCCGCTCGCCGAATATTTCCTCCAGGAGTTCTTCGCGCGCAACAACTTCAAACCGAAGGCCATCGACGCCGGCGTATATCCGGTGCTCGAGAAATACCCCTGGCCGGGCAACGCTCGCGAGCTGAAGAACGCCATCGAGCGCATGGCGATTCTGACCGCCGGCGAGCGTCTCACGGCCGAGGGCATCCCGGTCGAGATCCGTGTCGCGCGCGACTCGGGCCCCCGGTCCAGCATCCAGCAGGCCCGCGAGTCGGCCGAACGCGAGCAAGTCCTCCGCGCGCTCGAAGAAGCCAACTGGAACGTCTCGGCCGCCGCCCGCACCCTCGGTATGGAGCGTACCAACCTGCACAAGCGCATCCGGGCGCTGGGAATCACCCGCGAAAAGTGAGTCCGAAATAGGCAATCCTGCCGTAGTACCACGAAGAAATTACATCCTGCCCGGCTTCCAAAAGCGTTCAGAACACAGGGGATCCGATTGGCAGCCCGATTGCGATCTCTACTGTTTAAGCGATTTTCTCGGGAGGATCTTATGAGCGACGAGAACAACAAGGACGAGAGCAGCAAGAAGGATCTGCCGCCGTTGGTATCAAACCGCACTGAACTGGAAGCGAAGCGTCGCAAGCGGAGGATAGCCGGATGGAGCGCCGTCTTGGCATTGCTGGTTGCCGGAGGCATCGGCGTATCGAAATACGGTCATCCATTTATGGAAAACCATCGCCAGTTGATGGCCCAGTTTCCCGGCCTGCAAGAGTCGGTCGCTGCTGTGGGCAAGCGAATGGATGATACCGAAGAAAAGTTGCGCGCGTGGACGGCGGACCGCGACGGCCTGACCGAGCGCCTGTCGACACTCGAGAAGAGGGTGAATCACAATCTCCAGCTCGCTCGAAAGCAGACGCAGGAGATGACATCCCAGATCGAGCAGCGCCTGGAGACGGCCATGAACCAGCGGCAGGGCGCCATGCAGACGCGCGTGGATCAGATCGAATCCAGCCAGGAGTCGGAGCGGGTCCGCACCGCCAGGCTCGAGGAGCAAATGGCCGGGCTGCGCCGGGAGGTTCAGCAGCAGGTCGCGCAGGTGCAGCAGCAGACCGGCCGCGATCTGAACAACGTGGGCCAGCGGGTCGCTCGCCTCGATCAGAGAGCCGACCACAGCGAACACGAGATGAATGCGCTTTCGCAGAAAGTCGACTGGCAGCGCGTGGACTTCGAGGTTCCCAAGAACAGCACTCGCGAGTTGCTCCCCGGGATTACCCTGCACGTCAGCCGGACCGACATCTCCCATCGCCGGTTCGATGGCTGGATGTGGGTGCTGCCCGAGCACCGCACCGTGTGGGTGCGCAGCCAGGGGGCGCAGCAGCCGGTGGTCTTTTACAGCAAGCTGGACAACCGGCCGCATGAGCTCGTGGTCACGCAGGTGACGAAGAAGGCCGTCATCGGCTACCTGCTGGTGCCGCGCAACATCCCCCCGGACGGCACGCTGACGGCTGGCGCGCGGAACACCGCGCCGTCGCCGTCGGCCCAGTAGCAGAGCTTGCCTTAGCCTTGCTCCCTTACCGTCGGGCTCCCGCAAGACCCGAGCCCCGACCGTGAGGGAGCGTTTGTTTTCAGAAGGCCGGCGGCGGCTCTGCGCTAAGCCTCCAGCATCGCCGCCATCAGCGCGCCCTTCGCCGTGGTGTTCAGTGGGTCGGCGGCCAGCCGGATCTCTGCGATGCCAATGGGCAAATCAAGCCGCCGGAGGCCCTTTTCAAGGCGCGGCATGAAACCGGCCAGCTTGGCGCTGCCCCCGCTGACCACGATCGGAATAGGCCGGTCGAGTTTGGGGACCTTCCGCGATTCCGCGAGCGCGCCCTCCAGACGGGTCAGCACGGTCTGGATCATGTCGTCATAGTAAACGGTGAGCGCCTGCTCGATGTTGCTGGCGCTGCTGCGGCCATTCAGCGCGAAGGCCCCCTCCTTGACCAGCCGGATGGCGACCGGCTTCTGCCCGGTCACGCACGCCGCGCTGCGGTCGATGTAATCGCCGGCCTTTGCGGTGCTGAAGGTGATGACGGGCATGCCGAGGTAAGCCAGGCAAACGTTGCACATGCCGCCGCCGAAGCTGATGCCGATGCCGGTGAAGTTGGTCGCCTCCAACTCGGCAAACACCACCGCCAGCCCTTCGTTCAGGGACTTGGCTTGAAAACCCAGCCGCGTGAGCATCTCAGCCAGCGTGGTTTCGTGGTAGGCCAGGTCCCCTTCGCCGCCCGGCGCGGGGCTGGGAACGCTGAAGCAGAGCCTGACGCCATCCTTGGGGCCGCCGCACAGCCGCTGGACCGTGTCTTCGATCACCTCCAGGCTGCGGTGCTCGGTCGGGTTGAGCAGCCCGTTCTGCATGGGCCGGCGCGTGTCGCCGCAAAAGATGTGGGCGAAGCGGTCGGCCTGGTCGCCCAGCACCAGGATGTCCGACCCCGCCAACTTGAACGGGATGCCCTCTTTGTAGAGCATCGCTTCGGTGACCTTCGAGTTGGGCAACGACAGGAAGGCATTGAGCTGCGCCCGGTAGCAGAGGCCCGCTCCATTGGGCTCGGCCAGCACGATGCGGCTCGTTCCGATATCCAGACCCTTGGCCATGGCCGCGGGTTGTCTTGATTGCATATTCCTCTTCCTCCTTTTCATGGTCGAACTCCTGCCGGCTCGGGTTCCCTCAGGGGCGCCGTCGCCGCGCTGCCCCGGGCAGCGGGACGAACCACCGCTTGTAGCGTTGTTGCAGCCGCCGGCGATACGTCTCTACTGAAAGGCCCTGCAAAGCGGCCTGCCGCTCGATCCGCGCCTCCGAGAGCCGGATCCCCGGCCACAGCCGGCCTCCCAATGCCTCGACGAACGCCGCATCGTAGCCGAACCCGAACTTCACGATGCTAGGTATTTCTTCGGTATACTTATTACTCAGCCCCAGCTCTTCGTACGGGAAGCCGCCCGCCCAGTCGGTGTGATAGCCGATCAGCATCCGGTCCGGGTTCACCGACACCAGGTCGTGGCTGACGCAGTTGGCTTCGGCCACGCCGCTGCGGCGGCGCAGCATCTCGGTCAGCAGCCGCGCGCTGTAGACCTGGACGGCCGTGGCCCGCCCCTCCGCCGGGTTGGCCTGGTCGGTCTGCGCCTCGAAAGCCACTCCGATGAAGCTCTGATTCAGGTTCAGATACGCTTCGCCGCCCGAGACCCAGACCGAGTGGCCGGCATGGTGGGCGAATTCGGTCTCCGGCACGATCCGGTAGACCCGGCCGAAGCGATCGATGACAAAGTTGTAGAGCTTCTGCCGCCGGACGTAATCGAGCAGCCCCTGGTCGCGGCGCCGGATCCGGTCGCGGTTGGCGGGTTCGAGCGACGTCACCTCGCTTTCCGTCGTGTGATAGACGATTCCCGCCGGCTCGTGTCTCCACTCGACCGCTTCCAGATCCGCGCCGTCTCCGACGGCAAAGACCGGGTAGATCCGGGGGCCGGTGTGGGTCGCAAAATCGTTCAGTATCCGCAGGCCGTTGCTGTAGAGTTCCGAGGCGCCGCTGCTCTCTACCAGCCACACGTCCGCCGGGGCCGGGGGAGCTTTTTCCACAACGGCGGCTGCCACGGCGCGCCCGGCCGGCGGCCGGGGCGTCATGCCTGGCGTTCTCCGCCGTCCAGCGCCGCGGCCTTCATGGCTGGCCGCTCCCGGAATCAATACCAGCAGCAGGCATACCGCCCCTGCACCCACCGATTTCGGGAAAGACTTGCGATTGCAGTACAGACACAGCAACAGGAGATCGCCAAACCCCAGTGCCCGCACCGCGCGCCGCGAGCTCAGCCGGAGAGCCTCCAGCGCCACCGCCCGCGACCGCAGCTTCCACCACCACCCCCCAGGGCGCAAGAACGGGTCCTCCTGACCGAACACCCGGACACTGAGCCGGACAAACTTCAGCCGCTCGGCTGCATTCGGCACTAGCGCTCCGTAACGTTCGATCAGTTTCCAATGGATCCGCTCGCGCAGCTCCTTCATACCGCCTGCTACACCAGTTTAGGATCGGCGGGCTATGGCGAGAGCATTAGGGGGTGTACGGGGATGCGCGTAAGTCTCACCCCGGGGCGACGACGGCGGCGGCGGAGGTGTATAATGCACCCAGTCAGCGATGAGAAGGCTATCTTTCCTACTGCTGGGACTGGCCATCGCCGCGCAAGCCGCGCCCGATAGCCCCGTGAGCTACTTTCGCGACATCCGCCCGATCCTCCAGCGCCAGTGCCAGGGCTGCCACCAGCCCGCTGTGAAATCGGGCGGGCTGCTGTTGACCAGCTACGAAGGCCTGAAAGCTGGAGGCGGCAAGGGTCCGGTCTTCGAGCCGGGCGCTCCCGGGAAGAGCCGCCTGCTCGGACAACTGAAAGGCGACCTGGCGCCGCGCATGCCTTTCAACCAGCCTCCGCTCGCTGCCGAGCAGATCGAGCTGTTCCGCCGCTGGATCGCCGCGGGCGCGAGCGACGACACGCCCGCCGAAGCGCGTGAGACCGTGGCGCCGGACAAGCCACCGGTCTATCACCTGCCACCGGTGATCACGGCCCTCGCCTATTCGCCCGACGGCGCGACGCTGGCCGTTCCCGGCTATCGGGAAGTGCTGCTGCACAAGGCGGACGGCTCGGGATTGGTCGCG
>JBGOUJ010000159.1:0-12928 GCA_041477005.1 Terriglobia bacterium
AGTGGCAAGGCAGATTCGGGCGTTGCGCGATGAGGTGCGGCGGGAGTTCGGACTTGCGTCTATGCTGTCGGAATGGTCGCTCGGGCCGCTGATGCTGGCGACGGCGAAACGGGAGGAGCGGCGGCTTGCGGAAGGCATAACGTACGAACCGAAAACAATTGTCGAGCGGACGAATTGGGTCGGCTATGCGGATTCTGTCGTGCTTCCTGAGATTATTGGTTCTGTATCCCGGCCGGATCATCTAAACTGTTTCAGCATAGTGGACCCAAAGGACTGAACCAGGCAACGAGTTAAGATTTCAGTGGAGTCGTTCGACGAGGAGGCGATGGCGAAGAAAGCCGGTGGGCCGCCAAAGCCTCGCGCGCGAATAGAATCAGTGAGCTGCGGTGGCTCCTAGCCTCCTGCGCTGCTACGGGCGGGTCCTCAATGTGTCCTCCATCGATCGAAGAACGTCTGGTTCAGCTCCATTTCCTACATTGAGATTTCGGGGTAATACCACTAGAAGTATCTTTGGGTGCCCTCCAGCCCCGGCTTGGAGCCTATTGCATGGGAATGTCCACGATGTCGCTGAACGCATTGGTGGTGGAGATGGCCACCGGCACCGAGCCGCCTCCGATCACGGTCAGCGGAATGGTCACGTTGATCTGATTCAAGCCCACAAACGCCGGAGCGCCGCCGGCGAAGAGCACGCTGCTCTGCGGAGCGACTTCGCCTCCAAACAGGATCTGGAGCAGCGGATCGGTGTTGACTGCTAGCGGCGCCGCGCTTGGGTTTGCCGCGCCGGTTTCTACCGCCGGGTTCAGCGGGCCCAGGCCGGTCAGATAGATGATCACCGTCTCACCGGCCGTGGCCGGCTTGGCCGAGGTAACGAGCGAGAAATCAGAGTGCAAAACGATCCCCCGGTTGGCACTCTGATTGACGCCGCAGGTCGAGCCGCAATCGGAGTACTGGAAGATGCCCGGGCTGGTCCGGGCCACCGGCGCCGTTACCGTATTCGATTGCGCTCCGTTGTTGACCACCTGGATGGTGACCGTGCTGCCGGTAAGGCCGAACGGGGTTTGGAAATTGATCTGGGTCGGCGAGACGTAGAACAGCGGCACGGGCGTGCCGTTGACCTGCACCTGCACACCGCCGAGCGTGGTCGGCAGCGGGATGGTGGAGGCTTGCGACGTGCCCGAAGCCAGCCCCGAGCCGAACAGCGACGCGATGGCTCCCAGCCCGAGCGGATAAGGCAGCGGGGCAAACGTCGCGCCGTTCACCACGTGGGAAGGATCGATGAACACCCCCGAACCAGTGATCGCCGGCGCCCGCACGGCGAAGGCGAGGCCGTACGATGTGGTTGTCTCGTTGACGGCGACGATCTGCGCGCCGAGCAACGTCTGGGGCACAGCCTTGCCGCCGACGGTAGCCGACACCCCCAGTGCCATGTTGTTCACGCCCTGCTCGATGAGGGGCGACAGATTACCGGTGCTGTTCGAGTTGACCAAGTAGGAGTTGATCCCCGAGAAATCCACCGGGCCGGTGGGCAGGTGCACCCGCTCGGAAAGGAGCACGCGGCCGTCGCCGAAGGCAAAAAACGCGCCGGCGGCGTCGCTGAAGTCGGTTCCCTGCACGGTCAGCTCGACGATCCAATAGCGGTCGCTCAGGCTGGCCAGGTTGGCTGACGCGGAGAAGTTCTTGGTGGCGATGAAAATGTCGCGGCCGCCGTTGGCGGTCGAATCGCCGATGATGTAGCTGCCGTCCTGAGAAACGAAGATCTCGCGGACGCCGGAAAACAGGCTCGCGCCGCCGCCGAAGTTGGCCGAGCCGGTGCCGTCTCCGTTGATGCTGTAACTCGACCCATTGGTCGCATCCTGGCTGGCGGTCTTGCCGCCTTGATCGGCCGACTGTCCCACCACCGTGATCCGCGAGAATTGGCCGTTGCCGCTCGGCGTGAGCGACAGGACAGCCGTCTTCATTGCGGACGAAGCGCCGTTGGGAAACTGCATCGAAGCGCCGGTATAGGCGCCGCTCAGCACGACGTTGGTCAGCGTGGTCGCCGGAGCTTTAATCGCCACGAAAACGTCATTCGTATTGTCGGAGGCCTCCGTGCTCGCTCCGAGCACCACGATGCCATCGGCGCTAAGCCGGGCCTGCATCTGCAGCGTGCTCTTGATGGCGTCGCTCATGGTAATCACGCCGGCGCTCGAAACGCTGTAGGTGCCGCTGCCGCTCGAGGCGCTCTGCCCGCCCGGTCCCGTGCCCGCCTTCCCGGCATAGGTGTAGGCGCCCTTGCCGTCGAAGGTCATGGCGCCGCTGAGATTCTGGGCGTTGCTCGCCGTGCCGCCGGTTGCCGTCACCAACAGTTGCACGAAGTAATACTTCCCGCTAAGAGAGGCATTGCTCAACGTCTGGGCCGAAGCGGCCCCGCTATAGAGCAGGCCGGCAGCTCCGAGAAGCCACACATGAAGTCGCATAGTCAGAAGGTCCCCATCTATCTTACAATAGTTGCTGGAACACCATCCAGTCCGAAAAGTTGCTCCCGGAGGCGCGGATGCGGCAATGGCTATCAGTAGCGGTGGTCCTATGTCTAGCGGCGTGGGTGGCGCTCGAGGCCTCACCGCCCGGCGCCGACGAGCCGCGTTTTACCCCCCAGAACGAGCTGATCCGGCCGGAAGGCTACCGGGAATGGATCTTCATCGGCGCTTCGCTCGGCATGAGCTACGAGCAAGGCCGTGCCCGCGAGCAGCGGTTTCACAACCTCTATCTCCATCCTAGAGCCTATCAGGAGTATAAACAGACCGGGCGCTTCCCGGAAAAGACCCTGATCGTAATGGAGGTCGCGAGCGCCGGCTCCCAGGCCTCCATCAACCGCCAGGGGCAGTTTGAGGACCGCTTCGTGGGCGTGGAGGCGGCCGTGAAGGACAGCAGCCGCTTCCCGGAAAGCTGGGCTTATTTCAACTTCACCCGCCCCGGGCAATCGCTCGCGCCGAGCGCCCGGGCCTTTCCCAAAGAGGCCTGCTGGGATTGCCACCGCCAGCACGGCGCGACCGACAACGTGTTCACCCAGTTCTATCCGGTGCTGCGCGAGACGCCGGCGCCGCCCAGCCCCGGCGCCTCCCGTACGGATGGACCTGAGCGTCGATAACTGCCGGGCTTACCTGGCCGCTCGCGGCGTGCCCCAGGCGGACCGGCTGGAGGTCCGCGAACTGGGCGGCGGGGTCTCGAACCGCGTCTTGCTGGTCGAAGGCAACGGCGCGCGCTTCGTCCTCAAGCAGTCGCTCGGCCGTCTGCGCGTGGAGGACGATTGGCGAGCCGACCGCTCCCGTATTTTCCGGGAGATCTCCATTCTCCGGGAAGCGGCTCGGTTTCTTCCCGCCGGTGCGGTCCCGGAGGTGCTGTGGGCGGATGAAGCGGCCTACCTTTTCGCCATGGCCGCGGCCGAGCCGGGCGCCGAGAGCTGGAAGGCGCAGTTGCTGGCCGGGTCGATCGATCCGGCTGTGGCGGTGACCGTCGGCGTGCTGCTGGGTCTCTCGATCCGCCAGAGCTGGGAGAGCGCTGAGTTCGAGGCGCGCTACGGCGATCAGACGGCTTTCGATCAGCTCCGCATCGATCCTTACTATCGCGCGGTAGCCCGGCGGCGCCCGGAGGTCCGGGAGTGCGTTGAGGAGCTGATCGCGGAGTCAGCCGGCCGGCGCGTATCGCTCGTCCACGGCGATTGGAGTCCCAAGAATTTCCTGGTCGGCCCGGCCGGCCCAGCCGGGGCGGGCAGCCCGGCCCGGGTAACGGCCATCGACTTTGAAGTGGTGCACTACGGCGACCCGACCTTCGACGCCGCCTTCTGCATCAATCATTTTCTCCTGAAATGTTTTCACCGGCCCGGCGATGCGCCGGCCCTTTTGGATCTCGCGCGGGTGTTCTACACGTGGGTGGAAGGCCTTCTGCCGCCGCCGGCGCTGGGGTTTTTCGAAGCGGCCACCACGCGGCATCTGGGCTGCCTGCTGCTAGCCCGGATCGACGGCAAGTCCCCCGCCGAGTACATCACCGGGGGCGCCGTCAAAGAGGCCGTGCGGCGCACGGCCGTTCGCATCATCCAGGAGCGCCCCGGGCGGCTGGAGACGTGTTATGCCTGGGTGCAAGAAAACGCAGATCCGTTTAGATGAAATGAAATCACACCAAGGCAGAAGGCAAATCGCAAAAGGCAAAAGGCAAAAATCAAGGTGCGCGGACTTCCGTCCGCGACCTCTTTTTAAAAGAAATGCCCCCTTCCTTGATTTTTGCCTTTTGCAATTTGCCTTTTGCCTTCTTTGGTTTTATGACCTTTCGCATTGAGAACCTCCGGGCGCGCCAGGTCCTCGATTCCCGAGGCGACCCCACGATCGAGGTCGAGGCGAGCCTCGAGGGCGGCGTAACCGCGAGCGCGATGGTGCCGTCCGGCGCCTCGACCGGGTCCCACGAGGCCGTCGAGCTGCGCGATGGGCCCGGCGGCTTGTACGGGGGCCGTAGTGTGCTTCGCGCCGTCGGCCACGTCAACACCGAAATCAAAGCGGCCCTGGCCGGCTTTGATGCTCGCGAGCAGGCGCGGATCGACCGCCGCTTGATCGATCTCGATGGCACGCCCCACAAGGGCCGGCTGGGCGCCAATGCCGTCCTCGGCGTCTCGATGGCCGTGGCCCGGGCCGCCGCCCGCGCCTCGGGCGTCCCGCTGTGGAAATATCTCGCCGGCAACCGGCCGGCGCGGATCCCACTACCTATGATCAATATCGTTTCGGGCGGCCTGCACGCCGGCCGGAACATCGAATTCCAGGATTTTCTCGTGGTGCCGCACGGCTTTCCGAGCCTCGCCGCGGCACTCGAAGCCGCTGTGCGGATTCACCGGGCGACCGGCGATCTGCTCCGAGCCTCCGGCTGCCGCTCGCTCGGCGTTGCCGACGAGGGCGGATACGGCCCGACGCTCGAATCGAACCGCGCCGCCCTCGACCTGCTCGCCCGCGCCATCGCCGCCGCCGGCTACGAGCCCGGCCGCCAGGTCGCGATCGCCATCGACGTTGCCGCCTCGCATTTCTACCGCAACGGCGCCTACCGGCTTCAGAGCGAGGGCCGCGATCTTACGGCATCCGGCATGGCCGAGCTGCTGGCTGGCTGGATCGAGCGCTATCCCGTGGTTTCGATCGAGGATCCGCTCGCCGAAGACGACTGGGAAGGATGGCGCGCGATCACCCGCCAACTCGGCAGCCGCTGCCGCCTGATCGGTGACGACCTGTTTGCCACCAACCTCGCTCGACTCGAGCGAGGCGTTCGCGAAGGCGCCGCCAACGCGGTGCTTGTGAAGATGAACCAGATCGGCACGCTGACCGAAACATTTGAGGTCATAGACCGGGCGCTGGAAGCGGGATATGAAGCGGTGGTCTCGGCGCGATCCGGCGAAACCGAGGATTCGTTTCTGGCCGATCTGGCCGTCGCTTCCGGCGCCGGCCACATCAAGGTGGGGTCCGTCACAAGGTCGGAGAGGCTGGCGAAGTATAACCGCCTGCTGCGGATCGAGGAGGCGGCGAAGCAGATGCCAGCAAGTGAGTTAGCAGGTTTCGGTTGGCCCCCAGCCCCGCCAGCTCCTGGTTGATCTTGCTTCGGATTCCGCCCAGCGCCCGGCTCAACCGTTCGGTGATGCCGGCCAGCAGCTCCATTTGCTCTCGCTGATGGAGCGCCGCGCCGCGCAACGATGCGGCCGGCACCATCTCGGCCAGCGTCAGGTAATGGCGGATCTGGGCCAGCTTGCCCTCGACTCGCTCGAAATTGCCGCACTCCAGGCCCTGTAGCAGATCCTGCGCTGCCCGGCAGGACAAACGGTGAAGCTGTTCCTGGTTCATCGGGGCCCCTTCACACCGCCTCTTATCGGCCACGCCGCGCGGGCTATAGAAAGTTATTGAAATATCCTGCCGTCCCTCGTTCCTTCGGCTGCTTTTGGCCGATAGGCAGTAATGAGAAAGTTTCGCTATGATCCGACTGACCCGGCTGAACCATCAGCCGATCGTTGTTAACGCCGAGCTGATCGAGTACCTGGAGGCCACCCCGGACACGGTGATCTCGCTGGTGAACGGGCAGAAGATGACGGTGCTCGAAAGCCTGGAACAGGTCATGAGAGAGATCCTGGATTACCAGCGAGAGATCCGGGAAAAGCCCATTCTGAGAGCCGCCGAGGAGCCGACCGAGCTGTGAAACGAACCGTTGATAAAGGCACGCTGTTCGGGTTGCTGCTGGCAGTGGGAGGCGTTTGCGGCGGGCTGGTGCTCGAAGGCGGCAAGCTGCGGGAAATCGCCCAGCCCACGGCCGCCATGATCGTGCTCGGCGGCACCTTCGGCGCCACCATGGTAGGCCAGCCGTTTCGCGTCTTCCTGGCGGCCTGCCGGGAGTTTCTGCGCGTCTTCGTGCAGGTGGAGACCGACCCACAGGGGTCCATCCGCCAGATCATCGATTTCGCCACCAAGGCCCGCAAGAACGGCATCGTGTCGCTCGAAAAGGAGGCCATGGCAACCCCCGACCCGTTTCTGCGTAAGGCCCTGACGCTGGCCGTGGACGGCACCGAGCCGCAGGAGATCCGCCGCATGATGGAGCTGGAGATTTCGCTCGAAGAGGGCCGGCGGCTCGCCGAGGCCAAGGTTCTCGAATCCGCCGGCGGCTATTCGCCGACCATCGGCATCATCGGCGCGGTGCTGGGTTTGATTCAAGTGATGAAGCATCTGGAGAACATTGAGGAGGTCGGAAAAGGGATCGCGGTGGCGTTTGTGGCCACCATCTACGGCGTGGGGCTGGCGAACCTGCTGCTGCTCCCGGCGGCGGCCAAGATCAAGGCCAAGTGCCATTCGCAAATGCGGATCGCCGAGCTGACGCTCGAAGGCGTCATCGGCATTGCCGAAGGCCTGAATCCGAAGTTGATTCTGGGCAAGCTCGAAGCTTATTTGGACGAGCGGCCCTCCGCTACCCCGCCCAAGCTGGCCGCGGGCAGCGCCTCGGTTGCCGCCGACGCCGAACCCGTTGCGAAGGCAAGCTGAGCATGAAGAGAAAACCAAGCCCCACTCCTGAGAACCACGAGCGTTGGCTTGTATCCTACGCCGATTTCATCACCTTGATGTTTGCCTTTTTCGTCGTCATGTTCGCTTCCTCGCGGGTCGACAAGAAAAAGGTGGCCGGTATTGCTGCCTCGTTCGAGGCCTATATGAAGGATGGCAAGGTCGATCAACTGGGCATCCAGATGGACCAGGGAAAGGGCAGCAGCGTCGAGGTGCCCAACCCGGACCGTGAGCAAGCCCTGGAGGCGATCTCCCGCCGGGAATTGGCGCCGGCCAAAGCGAGCCTCGAGCGGGAGCTGGCCGGTGAGATCCGGCAGGGCAAGGTGGTGCTCTCGCTCCAGCCCCGCGGCCTGGTGCTGAGCCTGCGCGAGAGCGCGGTGTTTCCGCCGGGCCGCGATGCCGTCAACCCTGAGGCCGTACCCATTCTGGCCCGGGTGGCGGGCTCGCTTAGAAAGTTGCCCCAGTTGCCGGTGCGCCTGGAAGGCCATACCGACAATGTTCCGATCGAGACCGCCCAGTTCCCTTCGAACTGGGAGCTTTCTGTCGCGCGGGCCACCGCGGTGCTGGAACTGCTGGCGGGGAAACTCGGCATCCCGGCCGAGCGCATGGCCGTTGCCGGTTACGCCGATTATCACCCCGTGGCCGGTAACGACACGTCGGAAGGCCGAGCCCACAATCGCCGCGTCGATATCGTGGTGCTGAGCCGCTCGGCCGCCGAGATGGAGCCGCGACAAAAACCGGACCCGGCCCGGTCGAATTAGTCCGGTCGAATCGATGGCTACTGTGGCCGGGTGGTTGACGAAGCGGTCGGCAACAGGAATCTCATGACTGGCTGGCAGACTGCACAACCCGAGCCGGAGCAGGATAGCCGGCAGGCGGCCTTGCCGGAGGCGGTGCTCGTCGGGCGCAGCCTCGCCATCCGCAATGTAATCGAGACGATCCGGCTGATCGCGCCGAAGCGCTCGACGGTGCTGATCACCGGTCCAACCGGCACGGGCAAGGAGCTGGCGGCGCGGCTCATTCACGCGCTCAGCCCGCGGGCCGGCGTGCCGATCGTGGCCGTCAACTGCGGGGCGATCCCGGAGAGCCTGCTCGAATCGGAGTTCTTTGGTCACGTCAAGGGAGCTTTCACCGGGGCGGTAAACGCTCGGGTGGGCCGCTTCGAGCAGGCCCACGGCTCGACGCTGTTTCTGGATGAAATCGGCGACATGTCGTTCGACTTGCAGGCCAAGGTGTTGCGGGCCGTGCAGGAGCGCGAGTTCGAGCGGGTGGGCAGCTCAGAAACCGTGGCGGTGGATGTGCGCGTCCTGGCCGCCACCAATTGCGATCTGGCGGCCCTGGTTCGCCGGGGCCAGTTTCGCGAGGACCTTTACTATCGCTTGAATGTAGTGCCCATCGTGATGCCGGCGCTGGCCGAGCATATCGAGGATCTGCCGCCGCTGGTGGAGCATCTGATCGAGAAGCTGAGTCGGGAGGAAGGGCTGGCCCGCAAGCAGGTCCCGCCGGCAACGCTCGCGCGGCTGATGGAATACGACTGGCCCGGCAACGTCCGGCAATTGGAGAATGCCCTGGAGAAAGCTGTGGTTTTGAGCGGCCAGCGGGAGGCGCTCGAACCAGACGACTTTCCGCTGCCCCCGAGCGAGGGCGCTCACGGGGCTTCGGTCGATTCGGAGATCCTGCTACCGCCGGGAGGGCTCGACCTCGAAGCCTACCTGAGCCGCATCGAGCGTAGCCTGATCGAGCAGGCTTTGGAGCGGGCTGCGGGCAACAAGAAGCGCGCCGCCGACATGCTCCGGCTGAAGCGCACGACGCTGTCGGCCAAGCTGCACGCTTCCGGCGCCCGGTTTCCGGGGCCGGCTGCCCTGCGCCAGCGCTAAAAGTTTGCCGGAGCGACAAAGCACCGGCGGCCGCGGCGGCCGGCCGCCGCCCCCGGGCCGTATTCTTCAGCACCATTGTGGCATGCCGCGGCGTGGAAGCCGGCTTGCTGGTTCAAAGCAGGCCCCGAACCATGCTAGGAGCGAACGGCGCCCTGCTCGAGCGTTATATGGATGTGTTGGCCGCGCGCCAACGCGTGACGGCCAGCAACATCGCCAACGCCGACACGCCCGGCTATCGCGCCCGCGACATCGATTTCCGCGCCGAGATGCAGAACTTTCTCTTCTTCCAGCCGGCTGGAGGCTCCCGGTCGAGCGGCTCCCAGCCGAGCGGCCCACCGGGCTTTCCGGCGGTGCTGGTGCGCGAGACCTGGGGTCAAGGCGTCAAGAATGACGGCAACAACGTTAGCCTGGACCACGAGATGCAGGCCCTGGCCGAGAATACCCTGCGCTTCACCCTGGCGTCGGTGCTGCTGGCCCACCACCTGCGCGGCATTCAAAGCGGGATCCGGGAAGGGAAGTAGGCGACGGACGGACGGAGGATGAGTCTGTTTTCGGCTTGGGAAGTCAGTGCGTCGGGCATGGAGGCGCAGCGCGCGCGCGTCGAGTTGCTGGTCGAGAATCTGGCCAATTCGGAAACCACACGCACTCCCGATGGCGGGCCTTACCGGCGCCGGGATGCCGTGTTCACCTCCGAGCCGATACCGTCGCCCTTCCAGGCCATGCTGGCCGGCACGATGGCCGGCACGCTCGGCGAGCCGCTCAGCGGCGTGCGGGTAGCTGACATCGTGGTCGATGACTCGGAGCCGGAGCGGCGCTACGTGCCCGGCCATCCCGACGCCGATGGGGAAGGATATGTGGCTTTCCCGCATATTAATCCGGTCGAGGACATGGTCGATCTGACGTCTGCGGTACGGTCCTATCAGGCCAACCTGGCTGCTATGAATGCGGTCAAGGACATGCTACGCCGCTCGATCGACCTGATTCGATAGTCCTTTCGAGGAGCCTTGGCGCGAGAAAGGGCGCTGCGGTGAGAAGCGCTGCCGGGAGAAAACGATGAGCGTCCCGCTGATTGGACAAATAGCCGGAGCAATGGCGGCGAGCGCCGGAAGCGCGACGGCGACTACCGGCGGCTCCGGTGCGGGCTTTGGAGCCACCTTGCGCCAGGCGATCGAACACGTCAACCAGTTGGAGCAGGACGCGGGCGCCGAGATCCGGAGCCTGCTCACCGACGAGACCGAGGATTGGCACCGGGCCCTGCTGGCCGTCCAGAACGCTGAGATGGCATTCCAGATGTTTACGGGGGTGCGCAACAAGGTCGTCGAGGCCTATCAGGAGATCATGAGGATCCAGGTGTAGAAGGCAGCGGGCAGTAGGCAGTGGGCAGTAGGCCGCAAACACGGCTGCCCGGCCGCCATGTCCACTGCCCACTGTCCACAGCCTTTACCCCGTGGCCAAATTCCTCCAACAACTGCAGGTTCTCTGGGCGAGTTTCTCCCTCTCGCAGAAGATCAGCGTGGTTGTGGCCGCGGCCGTGGTGGGAGGCGGCTTGTGGAGTCTCGAGCGCTGGAACGCAGAGAAAGATTTCAAGCCCCTCTACACCGAGATGAGCAACGAGGAGGCCGGCGCGGTGGTCGCCCGGCTGCGGGAGCTGGCGATCGAATATCGGCTGAACGAGACGGGAACCACGGTGCTCATCCCGAGCGAGCGACTGGCCGAAACGCGGCTGCAACTGGCCGCCGGCGGGCTGCCGCGTCACGGCCGGATCGGCTTCGAGCTGTTCGATCAGACCAAGTTTGGGGCCACGGAGTTTGCCGAACAGGTGAATTATCGCCGGGCGCTCGAAGGCGAGCTGGAGCGCTCGGTGCTGTCTTTGAGCCAGGTCGAGCAGGCGCGGGTCCACATCAGTTTGCCCAAGGAATCGGTCTTTCTCGATTACCAGCAGCCGGCCAAGGCGAGCGTGGTGGTGAAGCTCAAGCGGCGCCAGCGCCTGGAGCCGGAACAGGTGCGCGGGGTCGCCTACCTGGTATCGAGTGCGGTCGAGGGCCTGGCGCCGGACCTGGTCTCGGTCATCGACGTGGAGGGGAATCTGCTTTCCCGGCCACGGCCGGCGGGCAAGGAATCGACCGGCGAAGAGCTCGAGCTGCAGCAAAAGGTCGAGAAGGAGACCGCGCAGAAGATCCTGCACACGCTCGATCCCTACCTCGGGCCGAACAAGGCGCGAGCGAGCGTTTCGGCCGAGGTCGAGCTGAACGGCGGGGAGCAGACCGAGGAACTTGTGGATCCCAACCCGGTGGTGCTGACTTCGCAGAAGACCGAGGAGCAGTCGCAGCCGGCCTGGGCGGGGGGAACGCCGGGGACGCCATCCAACGTCCCGCGCGGAGCGGGGCGGACCGGGTATTCCGGCAGCGCGCTCACGCGCAAGCAGGAAAGCTCTACCTATCAGGCGAGCAAAACCGTCACCCGCCTGAAGCTCGAAAAGGGGGCCGTCAAGCGGCTTTCGGTCGCGGTGCTCGTGGATCACAAGACGGTCACGGACGCGGCGGGCAAGCGGGCCGCCGCGCCGCGCACGCCCCAGGAGATGAAAACCATTCGCGACCTGGTGACGGCCTCGGCCGGGATCGTGGAATCGCGGGGCGACGTGCTGACCATCGAGAACCTCCCGTTTGAGGCGCCCCCGGCGATCGATCTGCGGGAGACCGGGCCGCCGGCGCTGCGGCCGGCGCCGGGTGTGGATTGGCGGCAGGTGTTTACTAAAGAGTGGCTGCGCCAGCACCGATATACGGTGATAGGGGCGGTTGTAGGGTTCCTGGTATTGGCTGCGGCCTTGGTGCTGGGGCTCCGCAAAACCGCGAACATGAAGAAGGTGGTTGCCGCCGCGTCAGCGGTGGTGGCCAGCCAGGCACAAGAGATAGAAAAACAACTGGCCGACCGCCAGATCGCCCAACAACACGCCGATGAAGCCGCCCTGCTCGAGCTGACTATGCCCCAGGTCACCAGCAATAAAGCCATGTTGCTCAAGAAACTTTTGGCCGACAACGCCAAAAAAGACGCCTCCTCGACCGTCCAGTTGCTGCGTAGTTGGATTCATGAGGACGAGCGATGATCGCCAACGCGCCCCGGTCCACCGTCGTCATGCCCGACCTGCGCAAAGCGGCCATCACCCTGGTGGCGCTGGGGGATCAAGTCGGCGCCGAGGTGTTTAAGCTCCTGGAGGAGGACGAAGTCGAGGCCCTCGGCAAGGAGATCTCCAAGCTCTCCACGGT
Source organism: Terriglobia bacterium (assembly GCA_041477005.1). Taxonomy (GTDB): domain Bacteria; phylum Acidobacteriota; class Terriglobia; order Bryobacterales; family JACQDG01; genus JBGOUJ01. Next base: position 12,187 of record JBGOUJ010000159.1, read on the forward strand.
CACCTCCGAGCAGGCCGAAGGGGTCATGGAAGAGTTCCACCAGATGACGCTGGCCCACGAGTACATGATGAAGGGCGGTGTGGATTACGCCAAGCGCGTTCTGAACGCCGCCTTCGGACCCGAAAACGCCCGCCGCATCATCGACCGCCTGGTTAAGTCGCTGGGCTCGGAGGTCGCCAGTTTCGATTCGTTGCAGAAGGCCGATCCGCAGCAGGTGGCCAAGTTCATCCAGAACGAGCATCCCCAGACGATCGCCCTGGTGCTCTCCCACTTGAACTCCAGCTCGGCGGCCGCCATGCTGATGGCCCTGCCGCCCGAGACGCGCAGCGACGTCAGCATGCGCATGGCCAACCTCGACCAGATCTCGCCCGAGATCGTCTCCAAGATCGCTACCATCGTCGACCAGAAGCTCAAAGCCCTGGGGGAATTCAGCCGCGAGTCTTATGGCGGCGTGCGGGCGGTCGCGGAGCTGTTCAATCGCCTCGATTCGAACGCCAGCCGGGAGATTCTGGCGCAGGTCGAAACGCAGGACCCGTCCCTGGGCGAGTCCATTCGCAACTTGATGTTCGTCTTCGAAGATCTGCTGCTGATCGATGCGGTCGGCATGCGCGAGATCCTCTCGCGAGTAGACAAGAAGTCCCTCACCGTGGCCCTCAAGGGCACCAGCGAGCAGTTGCGGCAGCACTTCTTCTCCAACATGTCCGAGCGCGGAACGGAGATGCTGCGCGAGGATATGGAAGCC
>JBGOUJ010000160.1:0-12840 GCA_041477005.1 Terriglobia bacterium
CGGCAAGTATAAGCGGCACTGGGGCGCCTACGGCCACAAGCCCGACGATACCCAGCTCCCGCCGTACAATCCGAATGATCCGCTGGCCCAGCAGTTCCGCACGCCAGTGCACGGCGTTGCACTCGCCAATGACGGCCTGCTGTACGTCTGCGACCGCATCAACGACCGGATCCAGGCGTTTAAGACAGACGGCACTTTCGTAAAAGAAGTGGTGATCGAGAGGAATACGCTGGGCGACGGGTCGACGTTCGATGTCGCCCTGTCCAAGGATGCGCAGCAGAAGTTCCTGTATGTCGCCGACGGCTCGAACATGAAGATTCACATCCTGCAGCGCGACACGCTCGAAATCCTGACGAGTTTCGGTGATGGCGGCAGGCAGCCGGGGCAATTTTACGCCGTGCACAGCATTGCCACCGATTCGAAGGGCAACATCTTCACGACGGAGACCTACCGGGGGCAGCGGGTGCAGAAGTTCCTTTACAGGGGCCTGGCGCCGGTCACGAAAAAAGATCAGGGTGTCGTCTGGCCGAAGGTAGCCAAAAATTAGGACTGGGCTTGCTTTTGCTTTAACGACGCGCGCTCGCCGCAGGACATTACGACACGTTACTAGGCACTCCGGCGAGACGTCGTCCGGCGGGGCCGATGTTTTCTGGATGATTCCGGCTAAAGCACGCAGCGCCTCGTTGGCCTTACGAATTGGGCGCTAACGAATTGGGCGCTCAGGCACGGTTTTGGCCGTCGCCTTGCCGCGCCGGGTTAGGCCGTTTTCGTGTGCGGACCGTTCCGCCGCTTGCTCTCGTTGCCACTTTCCAACTCTTGCCATAAATCCTCGTGGCGAATACCGGCCCCTGCTCGAATCCGTTGCCGCGCGGCATCCAGAAGCGTTCGTAGCCGCGGCGAGTAGGCCAGCACCAGGCGTTCCAACTCTTGTTCATCGTCAATCGCCAGCAACACCCCCACCGGTTTTCCGCTCCGAGTGACAACAACCGGGCCGTGCGCGGCTGACCTCAGGTAGGCGCTGAAATGTGCCTTGATATCCGCCACCGAAGTGATCTTCATAGCTTGATCTCCTCTCGTCCGATCATGAGCCGGCTCCGCTGTTTGGTCCCGATGGCCAGGATTTGCACTTCCTGACGTTCATGGCTCACCGCATAGAACACCCGGAAGCGGTTCTCTGGACCAAACCGGAGCTCCCACGTCGCTTCGAACGCCACCGGTCGCTGCAGTGGCTTTCGGTTCCGCGTTTCTTTGTCCGGCTTCAACCGCAACTGCTCCTCGATGGTCGTCTGGATCAGGCCGCGATACTTGGGCTCGATCGCCCGCAGGTGCGTTCTGACTTCTGAGTCGTAGACCAAGGCGAATGGTTGCCGGCCGGCCATTGATGACTATTATTATGGTCATAGCGCAAGGCGTCTTGTCAATGACGCCGGGGGTCGTATTCCGCCACGCAAAACGGAGCCGATCAAGCGGTCTAACGGTGTCTATTGCCCTCTCGGACCAGGAAGAACATTTCGATGAAGGCGACGATCAACCGGACGAGCGTCCAGCAAAAGAGCACATAAAGCATCCCGAGCCCGGCTCCTCGGTTGCAGCGCCCGCTTAGACCAGCCCTTGATCTGCCGGCCCAGCTCGGGAGACGGCTGGGGCCACCATACGCTCTCGGAAATGGGACCCAGGCGCTGCTCGCGGTCAAACGACGGACGATGCCACTAACTTCGTCAAGCTATATCCTACCGCGACGCTCAAGCCCCGCTGCATCCACCGCCGAGGCGCGGAGAGCGCAGAGGAAGGCATTCGGTTTTCCTCTCTGCGCGCTCCGCGCCTCTGCGGTGCCATGGACCTTCGGAGCCTGTTCATCGCCCCCGCCCGTCCGCCCAACAACTCGGGCGCGGCCCGCTTTTGGCCGCCGCCTACAGCGCTTCGTTAGGCCCCCAATCTTGGTGTCGACCCACTCAGGGGCGTTCGTGCCTGACTGTACTGGCCGAATAAGTCGTCGAGATGATTCGCTAGTTCCGCGTCGAGCAGCGACGGACGATGGCCGATGTCCCACGTTGACAGCCACACCGTGACCGTTCGCCAGATGTTCTCCCAGCGCGGGTGGTGCTGAATTGAAGACACATGCCGCGCAGCAGCGCTCATGAAATCAATCGCCTCCTCGAACGATCTGAACTCGTATGCGCGTTTAAGCTCGGTCCGCTTGAGCGGCTCCTTGCCAGGGATCTCCGAAGTCACGAGCTCCCAATCCGACGGCTGGCGTAGCGCCTTGTTAATTTGTTCAGGAGTAAGCTCAACCAGAGTGACACGCGGCCTGGGGTATTGGACCGCCTTGCAGAGCGCCTTCGGAAACCCAGGGATTCAACTGTCGACAACAGTGCACTTATGTCTTGCTCCCAACGGTCGTCCCTTAAGTCGAATGCCTGCCGCTCGACTAACGACTGGATGGGTTCGGGCAGCGCAGCTCTCTCGGGCAACGGTGTCTTGGATAACAGGACCGGTATCACAGAGACTCTGTGATCCAGTGCGTGCTTGATCTCGCTTCGAACCCAATCATCATCTCTGTCCAAGCGCCGCCGGCCATACTCGTCTGCGATTCGTAACCAATGAGGACCTATGACAGCCAGCAGCAGCGTCGCGTTGCTGAGAGCGCTCTGGATTCGTTGCGCCCAGTCATCAGACGCTCTGATAGCTTCGACATCCATGAAGACGGTTTCTGGGCCATAGGTTCGCTGCAAGGCGCTATAGAGCCACCGCGCAGCTCCAGCGCTGTCTTGCCGGCGATAACTGATGAAAGCCAGCCGCTCTTTTTCAGTAGACGTCACAACCACCTCTGCACGTAGCCCCGACTCCAGGTTAGCGACTCAGGCATCACCCGCCGCCGCGTCTCTGGCGGCGGTCGGGTGCATGCCATTCGTTAGGCGGCCTGTTGTGCTGAAGTCTTCGGCCGAACCACCAGATCGACATCGCAATCTAGAATATGAAGCAGACAATTTAAGGACTTCAGTGCCATTCCTCAATTCGCCTCCACCGTGTTAGGCCGTCCGGCCGGGCGGCCTAACACCGGGCCTGCCTCGACCTTGACGCGCTTCAGCACAGCCGGAAGCGCCCACGCGTTGCCGCTCCGCATGCCGCGACGAGGGGACACGCCCGGCGGAGCACGATTAAGGACCGCGGGGCGGTTCCTTGCGCTTGGCCTTCTTAGAAACCCGCACGCTGGCCGCCGCAACGTTCCCGACTACACCTCACTTCGACTTACCAAGTCTGACAGCCCTCACAAGCCCAACCACTGCGCACCGGCGCGCGCGAGGCGCTTCGGCAAGCGGAGGCACGCCGTGGCGAAACGGGTGACGGATCGCCGCAGAGCTTTGAAACTGCCGGAGTGCAGTCAACACGCTCCCCCTCGTGCGATTTGGGCCGAGGTTCGCCAACCGTCCACATTCCCCTCGCGCACCCGGCGGAGGCTTCCGGCCCGCTGTCCGCCGGGGTAGTATAGGAAGACCTGCAGGTGCGACAGCACCCCGGGCGGCGGCTGTGCATTTTTCATCCGCGAGCTTGGCCGCCGGACGCCTTCCCGCAGGTGATATTAGTACTGAGCGATGCGAGCCTTCCTCCTCAGCTTCCTTTTTGCAGCGACCGCCCTGGCGCAGCAGGATATCGACCTCCGTTATCGTTTCGCCATTGGTGAAGGGTCGGCGCCCCTGGCGGCGGGTTCCGTGTGGCTCTATCACTACGTTTGGGGAGGGCTCGGATCTTTCAAGCTCGCCGACATCGAGAATGGCCAGGCACGGATCCGGCTCAGCAAACAGCGCCTGGAAGCGGAGATCCGGCGCCCGGCCCATCCGGGAAGCTATGTGATCGTCCTGTCGCTTCCCGGCGGCCTGTGGCGCCGCACCGCCGACCTGAACGCTGCTTCCCTGTTCACCGGATTCGCCGCCGCCCTCAACGCCTTGGGCCAGTCGCATTCCGTGCCCTCCGGCGAAACAGTCCTCGTTCTGCCGTCCCTCGCCAAGCGCCGCCTCACGCTTCAATTTGAGGACGGCCGCCCGGCCGCGGGCCGCGAGGTCCTCGTTTCGATTTACGTATCCGCGGAAAACCACTGCGGCGTGCACCAGGGCCTCGATCTCGGCGCGTTCCGCACCGACGCCTCTGGAACGATCGAGGTGACGGCCCCGCTGGTCGACCTGAACCTGAACGCGCCGCACTACGAGCTCGAAGGGGGCGGCCCGGCGGGTCCGGCCTACTGGGCCGCGAGCGATCTGCGGATCGGATCCTCGCCTCGGGAGGTGATACGGCGAGCCTGGGAGCTACCCAGGCGCGACTACGCCCTGCAGGTGGTGAAGCCGGATGGCTCTCCCGCGGTCGGGGTGTCCGTCAGCCAAACCCTGCGCACCCGCGATTGCGGCGCCCGCTCGGGCGGCGTCGGACAAACTGACGCCGCCGGCGTCGCCCGCTTTCAGCTCATCGCGCCCGCCACCGATGCTCTCCAACTCATCGCTGCGGGCCTCCCGTCTCAGGATCTCTCCGAGGCCGAGCTGCGCGAGCTGTTTTCCAAAGGCCGCCTGACGGTCCGGTTCAGGAGCGAGGCTTGGCCGTTACGCCACGGCCACGATCACGTGCAAGGTCTCGACGTTAATGAAAAATGGTTCTGGATTTCCGCCGTCGATCGCCGCACCAAAACCGGCTGGGTCTGGCGCGTCGACCGGCGGACGCTTCAGACGGTCGCCGAGCGCAACATCACCCAGGGTGCGCTGTACCACGCAGGCGGCTTGCAGGTCGTCGGCGACAGCCTGTGGGTCCCGATTGCCGAGTACCGGCCGCAATCGAGCGCCCGCATCCTGGAGCTGGACGCCATGACTCTCGCCGAGCGCCGCAGCTTTGCCGTGCCCGATCACATCGGCGCGGTCGCGAGCGACGGCAAGACCGCTATCCTGGGCGCCAACTGGGACGCGCGCAAAATCTACCGCTGGGCCTTGGACGGCAAGCTGCTCGGCGCCGTCGACTTTCGCGAGCGCCTGGCGGTCCAGGACATGAAGTGGGTCCAGGGCCTGCTGTACGCTGGCGGCGCTTTGCTGGCAACCAATAACGCCGCCTGCTTCGTCGATCAGCTCGACCCTGCCTCCCTGGCCGTCGTCCAGCGGTTCGCTGCGTGGGACGGGACTTGCTACACCCAGGAAGGAATGGCCGTCTTCGGCGGGCGGTTCTTCTTTCTGCCGGGGGACGGGCCGGATTCGCGGATTTACTCGAGAGAAATCCGCTAATCGCCGGACAGCCGCGGGCTTGTCCTACGGGAGCACCTCGGTCAGCAGCCGGGAATCCGGCTCCATCGGATAATCGATTCCCAGCAGTTTGGCCAGCGTCGGCGCTATGTCCTCCGGTCCCGCAGCCGCCTCGTACCGCCCGGCCTTGATTCCCGTCCCCATCCAGACGATCGGAATGTGACGGTCGTAGTCATACACGGTTCCGTGGCCCGTTCCGCCCGCGTTGTTGGAGACGTAGTAATACTCTTTCAGCCGGGTCATCAAATGGGGGCTGCGCGGCTCGAAGAAGGAATTCCGGAACAGCCGGATGTAGGGATCGGAGCTCGGCTTTTCGGAAAGCATGTCGGCGTGCGTGTAGACCGCGGCCACGGCGCCGGTTGACAGCAGCGCCTTGGCTGCCGTCTGTTCCACGTCGCTACGCTTCAAGCCCGCTCGCCGCATTGCTTCCAGATCGAGAGTCAGATTGAGGCCCTCGGAATCGGCGATCAGGTTGGGCGCATTCGGAAAGCGCTCCTTAAAAGCCTTCTGCACCGTGTCCATCACCGACTTCAGACTGACCCGGTGCGCCGGAAGTCCCTGGCGCTGCAACCACTCGACCAATGGCATGACGCCATGGTCGGCCGCCAGGACCACCAGCGTATTCGCCATCCCGGTCCGGGCGTCGACCGCTTTGAAAAGCTTGTCCATCAAGAGATCGAGGCGCAGATATTGGTCCATCTCCTCCTGGCTGTAGGGCCCGTAGGTGTGGCCGATCACGTCGCCGGCCGAGAAACCCACGGTCAGCACGTCCGGCGAAGAGTGCGTCCCCAGATCGTGGGCCGTGAGGATCTCCAGGGCCGCCTCAAGGACCAATTCGTCGGCAAACGGCGTGCGGCGGAGATTCTCGTAATAAGCCGGCTGGGGTGGCTGGCTCCGGTGGGCATGGGGGAAAGTGGTGTCCTTCAGGTCCCACTCTCCGGGGAAGTTATCCTCGCTCGAATATTTCAGGTAAAGAGATTCGTCCGGGTGGAGCTTGGTCCAGGGGGCTTTGACGTAACCATCGGGCAGCTTCTTGCTGTTGAATGCCGTCAGCCACGCGGGGGCCTGTTTCATGTAATAAGTGCTGGTGATGAAGCAGCCGCATTCGTTCTCAAACCAGTAGGCCGCGTCGGCGCGATGCCCGGCCGGCAGGATGGCGGACCGGTCCTTCATCGAAACCCCGACTGCGTGCGAGTCGGGCCACTGCTGCTTGATCTTGTCGGGGAGGTTGAAGCCGATGAAGTTGGCCGGCGAGGAAGCGTGGCCTTTGCCGCCCACGGTGCGCTGGGCCGGATCGTCCACTACGTTCATCTGCTTCCTCAGCAGCGGGTCGTACCAGTTATTGGCCACGATCCCGGAGTGAGAGGCGTGCCGCCCGGAAAGGATCACCGAGTGCCCGGGTCCGGTTTCGCAGTTGGAGTGCCGGTACATGGCATTCGTGAACACCGCGCCGCGGTCGAGCAGGGTTTTGAAGCCGCCCTTATAAATCGGCGCGAAGCGGGTCAGGTAATCAAACCGCATTTGGTCGACGGAGATAACCAGGATCAAGCGCGGCAACGGCCGCTCGCCCGGAGCCGGCGCGGCGGTCAGCGATGCCAGCGCCAGCCCGGCAAGGACCAGAGTTGTTAGGAAGAGTCCGGTTTGGGTTCGGGTCACCGATAGGCTCCTGCAAAGGGAAGATGGCTGCACCGACGATCAATGATTGTTTCAACCTCCGGGTGCAGTCGTCAATCGTCAACAAAGAAACCGCCAGTAGCGGCCTTTCGCCGCCCTTCGGTGGCTTGATCGCCGCTTGACTCCCACCCCGGCACCACCTACAATGGAGCCTGGAGGCCATATGCCACAGATCGGCATGCAGGAACTACTGGTCATCCTGGTAATCGCTGTTCTTTTGTTCGGCGGCCGTAAGATCCCGGAGATCGGCAAGGGGCTGGGCGAGGGGATCCGGCAGTTCAAGAACGCACTGAAGGGCGAAGAGCCGGGTAAAGTCGAGGAAAAGAAACCGCAGGCGTAGGCTTCTGCGGCGCCCCCGCACGCTGGCGCGCGCCGGTTCGATTTTGACAGGTTCCCAGCAGTTCAAAACAAAACCCCGTGTCTTCCCGGTAGCAGGGAAGCACGGGGTTCGCTTTTTCTGGCCTTTCCTCCGGTCGCTACTTCTTCTTCGGAGGCACGATGGAGTCTTTCGCCGCCTTGGCGACGCGGAACTTCACCACTTTCTTGGCGGGGATTTTGATTGCCTCACCGGTGGCGGGGTTGCGTCCCATGCGCGCCTTGCGGTCCACCCGAACCAGTCTTCCGACGCCCGGCAAAACGAACACGCCGGACTTCTTGGTCTCCCGGATTGCCGTGGCCGTTAACTCGTCCAGGAACTTGCGGGCCGTTTTGTTGTTGGTTTCGCAAGCTTCAGCGAGCGCGCGTACCAATTGCGTTTGTGTCATTCTTCCTGCTGCCATATTCCTCCTTGTGCTGTCCTGCACTACGCCTTGAAGAGCCGTTTCAAGCGTTCTCAACGACACCAAGATCGCTAAAACATAGTAAGGAACCAGGAGCGGAATGTAAAGAAAAAAATTGCGAAAGGCCCGATTTTCGGCCTCCGGGCCACATTCGGCGGCCCCAACAGGGCCGCCGGCCCTATAATAAGTGGGAACGGGATTCATGGCGCCCATCCACGTCATCGGCGGCGGGCTGGCGGGGTCGGAGGCGGCTTGGCAGATCGCCCGCTCCGGCCACCAGGTGGTCCTGCGGGAAATGCGGCCCCTCACCCCGACGCCGGCGCACCGCTCCGCCCGGCTCGCGGAGTTGGTGTGCAGCAACTCGCTCAAGAGCGACCAGCCGGGGACGGCGCCCTGGCTGCTGAAAGAGGAGCTGCGCCGGCTGGGGTCTCTGCTGATCGCGGCGGCGGCGCCGGCGCGCGTCCCCGGCGGCCATGCCCTCACAGTGGATCGAGAAATCTTCGCCTCCGAAGTGACCCGAGCCGTCGAAGCGGAGCCGGCCATCGAGGTTCGGCGGGAAGAAGTGAGGGAGATTCCCGGCGACCGCATTGTCATCATCGCCACCGGGCCGCTTACCAGTGACGCCTTGGCCGCGGCGATCGTCCGGCTCACCGGCAGCGAGCGCCTCTTCTTTTACGACAGCATCAGCCCGATCGTAGAGGCCGATAGCATCGACTGCTCCATCGTCTACCGCGCTTCGCGATACGGCAAATCCCTCGACGGCACCGCCGACTACCTGAACTGCCCGTTCACTCGCGAGCAGTACGGGCGCTTCTACGAGGCGCTGCTGGCCGCGCAGCCCGTCGATTCCCATGGGATCGACGAGACCCCGTTCTTCGAGGCTTGCCTGCCCATCGAAGAGCTGGCCCGCCGCGGCCGCGATACGCTTCGCTTCGGCCCCATGAAGCCGGTGGGACTGGTCGATCCGCGTACCGGACGGATCCCTTATGCGGTCGTGCAGCTCCGGCAGGAGAACCTGCGGGCCGACAGCTTCAACCTGGTGGGTTTCCAGAATCACCTGAAATATGGCGAGCAGAAACGGGTCTTGCGGCTGATCCCCGGCCTCGAGAACGCCGAATTCACCCGCTTCGGTCAGATCCACCGCAACACGTACATCAACGCCCCCGCCCTGCTCGAGCCGGCGCTGAGCCTGCGCTCGCACCCACACATTTTCTTTGCCGGACAGATATCGGGCGTGGAGGGCTACGTGGAGTCTATAGCCACCGGTCTGATGGCTGGCCGCAACGCGGTTCGCCTGGCCGAAGGGCGAGCGCCTATCGCGCCGCCGCGGGAAACGGCCCTCGGCTCGCTCGCCCATTACATTTCGGCGGCCGATCCCCGCCACTACCAGCCCGCCAACATCACCTTCGACCTGCTGCCCGGCTTACCGGAGAGCGACCGCCAGCGGCTGGCCCACGATAAAGCCGCCCGGCGCGAGTTGCAATGCCGGCGAGCGCTCGAGGCTCTGGAGAGATATTGTGCCGAATGCGAAGCCGTCTGCGCCGGCTGAGCTGGAACGCCAAATCGAAGCCTACCTCCACTCCTTGGCTCTGGCCAACGCTTCGCCGCACACCATCCGGAACTACGCTTCGGACTTAAAGCAGTTTTTGGATTATCTTTCTCCGCCCGGTGAGAGTCCTCCGGCGCCGGCGGCTATCGATCGTCTCCACCTTCGGGAATTTCTGGGGTTCCTTTACAGCCGCGGGAACAAGAGCCGCTCCGTGGCTCGAAAGCTGGCATCGCTGCGAGCGTTCTTTCGCTTTCTGGCGCGCGAAGGCGTGATCGCGGCGAATCCGGCCAAGCTGGTCTCGACGCCGAAGACGCCCCACACCCTGCCGTCGGTTCCCACACCCGAGCAGGCGAACGGCCTGGTGGACGCGGCCGGCCGGGAAGGGCCCGCCCGCGACCGGGTCATCTTCGAGCTGTTGTATAGCTGCGGCCTACGGGTGGCAGAGCTGGTCGGGCTGAACCTGGAGGACATTGACGGGGGCGAGCGATGGCTGCGCGTTCGCGGCAAGGGACGCAAGGAACGCCAGGTGCCTTTCGGCGCCAAAGCCGCCGAATCGCTGGAGCGCTACCTCGAGGCCCGCGCCGGCTTCGACTCCCCCGCCCTGCTTCTGAACAGCCGCGGCGGCCGCCTCACCGCCCGCAGCGTCGAGCGAATCGTGAAGCGCTACGCCGTGCTCTTCTCCGGCGACCCGTCACTCCACCCGCATTCCTTCCGCCACGCCTACGCTACTCACCTACTCAGCGACGGCGCCGACCTCCGCGCCATCCAGGAGCTGCTGGGCCACGCCAGCCTCTCCACTACACAGAAGTACACCCAGCTCTCCCTGCAGGATTTGATGGCGATCTACGACCGGGCCCACCCGCGCGCCTGAGCGCTCAATCAGCCTCGACGCGCAGGCCGGCCCCACTGAGCGTCCCGCTCCCCGGTCGCGGCGCCATTTCCTCGCGGACATCCCGCCGGCGTGACCGTCTCGCGAGCTTGGCCATTCTGCGTTTTAGGTTCGGCTCCGCCTCCGCCGCAACTCCACTACCGCAACTCCGGGAGTGTCCGCGCCAAGATCCCGGCAATCCGGTCGCAGGCGTGGCCGTCGCCGTAGGGGTTGTGGCGGCGGGACATGCGGCGGTAGTGGTCGGCGTTGTCCAGCAGCTCAGCGGTCTCGTGCAGGATTCGATCCACGTCGGTTCCGACCAGCCGAACTGTGCCGGCCCGAACGGCTTCGGGACGCTCCGTTTTTTCCCGCATCACCAGCACCGGCTTGCCGAGCGACGGAGCCTCTTCCTGCACCCCGCCGGAGTCGCTCAGGATCAGCCGGGCCCGGGTCATCAAGTCTACGAACGGCACATAGTCGAGCGGGTCGAGCAGATGGATGTTGGCCCGGCCGGAGAGGAGCCGGCGTACCGGCTCCTGCACGTTCGGATTCTGGTGCACGGGGTAAACGATCTCGACATCCGGCCTTTCCGCCAGCGCCGCCAGCGCCCGGCAGATCCGCTCGAACCCCTCGCCGAAGCTCTCGCGGCGGTGGGCGGTGACCAGGATCATCTTGCGGCGCGGATCGAGAAACGGCCAGTCGGTCCGCGGGAGCCGGCCGGCCTCGAGACCCTCCCGAATGAACAGCACGGCGTCAATCACGGTGTTGCCGGTGACGAAGATCGATTCGGGCGGCACGCCCTCGGCCCGCAGGTGGGAGGCCGCCTCTTCGGTTGCCGCAAAGTGCAGGTCGCTCAGGCGGGTGGTCAGCAGGCGGTTGATCTCTTCCGGATATGGCTGATATTTATCGCCCGTGCGAAGCCCCGCCTCCACGTGAGCCACGCGGGTGCGAGCGTAGAAACCCGCCAGGGCGGCGCAGAACGTGGTGGTGGTATCGCCCTGCACGACGACCACGTCCGGGCGCTCCCGCTCGATCATCGGCCCGAGCGCGGCGATGGCCCGCGAGGCCAACTGGGACAGCGTCTGGTCCGGCAGCATGAGATTCAGATCGTGCTGCGGCTCCACGCGAAACGCCGCGAGGACCTGATCGAGCATCGAGCGGTGCTGGGCCGTGACGCAGACCCGCACCTGGAACGATTCCGGCTCCCGCTCGAGCCGTTTCACCAGCGGGCAGAGCTTGATGGCCTCCGGCCGGGTCCCGAAGACGACCAGCACTCGGAGGGGGAGGCTCAATTTACGGGATCCTCAGTTCAGCATGGCGGAGACCCGCTGCAGATCGTGAAGAGTTTCCTTCACGGCTTCGGAGTCCGTGGCGCCGGGGTTGAGGAAAAGGTAGGTCTCCAGGTCCTGGCGGGCCTGCTTGTAGTTTTGGAGCCGGTAATGGATCACGCCGCGCTGCTTGAGGTCCTCACCGGAGGCCGGGCTGATGGCCAGGATCATTTCGACCACGGCCAGTGCCTTGCGCAATTGGGCGTTCTGCAGATAAATGCCGCGCAAGTTGTTCAGCATGCGCAGCACGATGTATTTCTTGCTGACTCCGGCCAGGAACTCCTCCTGGAACGGGATCCGGCCCTGGTACATCTGCGTCACCATCTCACGGCACTCCGCGGAGGTGACCGTTCGGCCGCCGTTGAACGGATCCAGAAAAAGGACGTTGCCCGGATCCTGATACTTCACCAGAAAATGGCCCGGCAGGCCCACGCCCTTGAGCGGCAGCCCCAGCCGGCGCCCAATCTCCATGTACACCACCGAAAGGGTGATCGGGATGCCGGTGCGGCTATCGAGCACGCGGTTGAGAAAGCTGTTCTTGGGGTCGTAGTAGTCCTGCTCATTGCCCCGGAAGCCGCAAACCTCTGCAAGGAAAGCGCGTAGACCGCCGAGCCGGCCGGCGGCGTCCGGTCCCGGGGAAAGGTAGGGGGCCGCCTGGGCAGCCAGCACATCCAGCCGCCCCACCTCGGCCTGGACGTCCATCTCGGGGTATTCGGCTCGCGCCAGCAGCAGGGCCGCCCGGCCGAGGTCGATGCTCTCCTCCGGCTGATCGAACAGACGCGCTAAGTCGTTTCCGTCTGCCACGCCGGTATCCAGTTTAGCAGGTTGCGCCGCTACGGGTTGGGGCATAGGAGCCTCCACCCCACGCAGTCGGTCCCAAGGGGGCCCCTTTCCACGGTTCCCCTGCTAACGCTCCCGCTTGTTTGGCCAGTTTGGGCCTGGATTTGCAAAGTAATGGGGATCTCACTTTACACTTGACTTTCCCGTCCTGGTACGGTAAGTTCAAATTCACTGCTCCGAGTTTCTCCCGCGACCGGAGCGGGTGGTGTCGGTTTGGGCCAATTCAATTCTGTGGGATGAGGCTGGAAACATGACATTTCTTTCGTTGTTTCTGGATTTAATGTGGATGTTCGGCGGAGGCCTGACTTTCACCTCGGTAAACACTACGGGGGTAGGGGTCCAGCAAGGCGCGCCTGCGCACACGACCCATGGTCACTTGCCGGGAACGCCTGATGGCCACAACGGTGACAGCCATCTCCATCATGGGCAGCACGGCCACGATGTGGGGCCGAGCGGCGGAGAGCACCTTCCGGCTGGTCATGTAGGCTAATTGAGTTCGGTAGCACGGATGCGGCGGGACTTGAGAGTC
>JBGOUJ010000161.1:0-12839 GCA_041477005.1 Terriglobia bacterium
AGCCGAGAGGTGGTAGTTGATCGCCGAAGCCAAAAGCCAAGGGCCAAGCTCTCAGCCATAAGCCCCCAGCCATCAGTCGTCAGTTGTCAGCCGTGAGCAGTCAGCCACAGCAATCCGGGTTGCTGAAAGCTGAAGCTCTCAGCGTCAGCCATCAGTTGTCACCAAGCCGGTTGCTGACGGCCGATGGCTGATGGCTAATAGCTGATGGCTGATAGCTGATAGCTGACGGCTGATGGCTATTACCGAACTACCGGCAGAACGATGTGCGACGGATACTGTATGTCGTGGAATATCGTCTGGCGGGCGGGGGCCATGCGGTCGCTGTCCCGGCCGAGCTCGCCCGTGTTGAGGTTGCGGTCGAAGCGAGGGAAATTGCTACTCGAGACCTCGACACGCAAGCGATGGCCCCGCTGGAACACCATGCTCGTTGCCCAGAGGTCGATCGTGTACTCGTAGACGCGTCCCGGCTCGATCAACGACGGCGGCTCTTCGGCCCCGCGGCGGTAGCGGGCGCGAAGGATGCCGTCGGCGATGTTGTAGGCGCGGCCGTCGGGAAGCACCTCGACCAGCTTGGCGGTGAAATCGGTGTCGGGGGCGCTCGATGCGGCATAGAGCTTCACAATCAACGGTCCGGTTACCTCCAGATCCTCGTTTAGCGCGGCGCTCGTGTAGACCAGCACGTCGGGCCGCTCCTCGGTGGCCGTCTGTTCGAGTGGGCCCCGGAAGTAATCGGGAGACATCAGAAGGTTGCCGCCTCGCGTGGGCACGGGATCGGCGGGATCGTAGACGAACTCGTCGGGCGGTGAGGCGGCCGCGGGCGGCTCGGGCGAAAGGGTCCCGTTGCCGCGCAGCGAATTGGCGAGACCTCCGCTGTGGATGTACCAGGGCGTGTAACGAGTGCGGGCGAGCGGCCACTCGTTCTCATCCCGCCAAACGTTTTTCCCCATCACGAACAGCCTGACCGGCGGCTCCTCGTCCACACCGTTGCGGATCCCCTTCAGCCAGCGATCGAACCAGCGGATGTGTAGCGAGGTCAGATCGGTTTCCAGATTGAGGAACAGCCCCGAGGAGCCCAGCCCGAAGTGGCGCTCGCCGACAACATGAGGAAAGGCCGCGTGGGCCCAGGGGCCGACCAGGAGGCGCGTAGATCGCCGCGCCGTCTCCGTGGCCGCTTCCCGGCGGGTGCGGGTAAAGTGGTTCAGATCCGTGCCGAGCAGCACGTCGTACCAGCCGGCGAGAACGAACGCCGGAACTTGCACCTGTGCGTGGCGGTGGAGGACCGAGAGCTGCCGGTGGAAATCGTCGAACGTGTCGTGGTCGAGAACGTCGCGGAAGAAAGGGGCGAAACTTTCGGCCTGATCGGAGGCGCCGAGCTTCATCACGGGAAGATCGCGGAGGGGCAGGAAGCGGTAAACCTCATCCATGCGATCTATGTTTTCGACCAAGGCGAGAAACTCCTGGCGGGCCTCGGGCCGGCCTTGCTTGGCCCGCAGCACGCCCGAGAGTCCCAGGCTGCTGAGGAACCAATAGACCAGCAACCCCCAATCGACGGCGCCGCCCCGACGGAAGAAAGCGCTGCCGGCCGAGGTGCAGGGAAAAATGGCCTGCAGGTGAGGGGGCTGCATCACGGCCGCCTGCCACTGGGTCATGCCCATATAAGAGGCGCCGAACATGCCCACCCTGCCGTCGGAATAGGGCAGCGAGGCCGCCCATTCCACCGAGTCGTAGCCGTCGTTGAATTCGTCGCGAAAGATGTAAAACGGCCCGCCGTCGGAGGCGAAGCGGCCCCGAACGTCCTGGATGATAACGGCGTAGCCGGCCGCAGCGGCAGCAAGAGGATCGAGGCAGTACGCGGCGAGCGGCAGCATCGCCTTGCTGTAGGGAATGCGCTCCAGCAGCACCGGATAGCGGCCCTCGGCCGCCGGCCGGTAGACGTCGGCCCGCAGAACGGTTCCATCCCGCATCACCGCCGGGACGTCGCGCTCCATCAGGATGGCGCTCACCACTCACCTGTTATATTTTGGCGTGACGCCGCGCAGGCGCTTCCACACAGCGTCGCAAGCATCGAGCACGCCCGGGCCGAGCGGCTTGCCCCCCACGGCCTGGAGATTCTGTTCGAGCTGCTCCATTCGGGAAGCGCCGAGCAGGACGCCGTCCAC
The DNA here is from genome assembly GCA_041477005.1 of Terriglobia bacterium. Taxonomy (GTDB): domain Bacteria; phylum Acidobacteriota; class Terriglobia; order Bryobacterales; family JACQDG01; genus JBGOUJ01. Next base: position 2,160 of record JBGOUJ010000161.1, read on the forward strand.
CCCGGGTTGCTGCAGAACCCAGGTCAGGGACAGATCGACCAGCGTCCGCCCGCAGCTTTCGGCGATTTTCTTCAGCTCGTCCACCGCCCGGAAGTTGTCTTCGTGCCAGTAGCGATCCAGATACATCTGGTTGGCATCGAAGCGCGTGCCGGCGATCGGACCGGTTTCGGGGCGCTGCTTGCCGGTGAGCAAGCCGCCGGCGAGCGGGTTATAGACGATAGAGCCGACTTTGAATTCCCGGGTGAACGGCAGATACTCCTGCTCGATGCCGCGCGCCAGCAGGTTATACATGGGCTGTGAAATCAGCGGAGGGCGCCAGCCGTTTTTCTCGCAAATCCACAGCAGGCGTCCGATTTGCCAGGAGGCGTAATTCGAGGTGGCAGGATAGCGGACTTTGCCCCGCTGGACCAGTTGATTCATGGCCTCCATCGTCTCTTCGAGGGGGGTCTTAGAGTCGGGCTGGTGAAGATAGTAAATATCCACATAATCGGTTTTCAGCCGTGACAGGCTGGCATCGATGGCTTTTTGGATGGCCGCGGGCGACAGGCCGCTGTCGTCGGGGCCGTCGCCCATCTTGTTGAACACCTTGCTCGCCACTATGACCTGCCGCCGCCGTGGCCCCAAAACGGCGCCGAGAATTTCTTCGGAGCGGCCTTTGTTATAGGCGTTGGCCGTGTCGAAGAAATTCACGCCCCGCTCGATACAGCGATCGACCATCTCTTGGGCGCCAGCTTCGTCCACCTGCGAGCCGAATGTCATGGCGCCCATGCAAACGCGGGAAACCTTCAAGTCGGTTCCCGCCAACGTGCGATGTTCCATCCTTCCTCCTTTGCGCGAAAACGTGTATTCTCCCACAGGTTGTGATAGCCTGCGGATGGCGATTAAGATTTATCTGCTGCAACTAGTGAGTCATGTGCTAGGATGTTTTACCATGGACAATACCGTATTGCAGTTACTGATTGCAGAAAGAGACAAGTTGAATCGTGCCATTGAAGCCCTGCAATCCGAGCCTAAACGGCGTGGAAGGCCCCCCGGCAAACCGGGGAGGCCACCCGGAAGGCCGGCTGCGAGGCATCGACGACGAGGAATGTCGGCGTCGGCCCGAAAAGCGCAATCGGAAAGAATGAAAGCGTTCTGGGCGGCGCGACGCAGGCAGAAAGCCAAGGCTGAGGGCAAATAGCTCCGACTTTGGTTGGGGGACAGACGGGAAACGTTTGTCCCTCCTCCCCATAAGTGTGTAAGTACCCCTATGATGAGCCGTCGCCGGTTCTTGGCTCTTGCGCCGGCCCTGTTTGCGGCGCCGCGGGTGTTCAGCCAGGCGGGGAGTGGCTCTGGCTCGTTGAAGGTTACCCGCGTGGAGCCCTATGTGCTGCGCATCGGAAGTCGCCGGGACGTGGTGTGCGCGCGTGTGGAGACGGCGGAGGGCATCCACGGTTGGGGCGAGGGCACGACGCCGCCCACGGTCGCCGCGGTGGTGGCGCAAATCCGGGAGTGCGGCAAGCTGGTCCTGGGCGAGAGCGCCTGGGATATGGAGAAGCTCTGGCGGCGGATGTATATCGTCGAGGAAAATACTCTCGGCGGAACATTGTTTGCGGCCATCAGCGCCATCGATATCGCCTTTTGGGACATTGTGGGCAAGAAACTGGGTGTTCCCGTATACAAGCTGCTGGGCGGCAAGGTTCACGACCGGCTGCGGATCTACACCAGCTACCGATGGGGCGACATACCGCGCACCGGGGAAGCCTATGCGCGCCGCACCAAGGAATTAATTGCCGACGGGGCGACAGCCGGCAAATACGATCCGTTCGGCCCTTATCCGGGGCCCGACCGCCAGCTCTCCACGCCGATACTGAATGAAGTGCGCGAGATGATTCGCGGCATTCGCGAAGGCGGGCCCAATTTCGATATTTGCGTCGAGGCGCACGGCAAGTGGAACATCGCCTCGGCCGGACGAATCACCAAAATGCTGGAGCCGTTCGATCCCTTCTTTCTGGAAGAGCCGGTGCCGCCGGAAGACGTCGATGCGATGGCCGCCATCCAGCGCTCGACCAACATCCCCATCGCCACCGGCGAAGGGCTGCAGTCCCACTGGAACTTCCGCGAGGTGCTGGTGAAAGGGGCGGCGCGGATCCTGCAGCCGGATGTGTCCCGCACGGGCGGCATCACGGCCATGAAGAAGATAGCCGGCATGGCCGACGCGAACTACGTCGTCATCGCCCCACACAATCCGAATGGTCCGGTCTGCACCGCGGCCAGCATGCATGTGGCCGCTTCCATTCCAAACTTTCTCATCATGGAAGAAGGGAGTAAAGAGACCGGGCAGTATAATGACATCTTTGTCGGAGGCTGGAAACATAGCCTGAGCGAATGGCGCGTGCCCGAGGCGCCCGGTCTGGGCGTGGATCTATCGCCGGAGTTCCTGCGCGAATATACGGTAAAGACCTAAGATCGGAAGTCCCTCGTGCCGTGGGGCGCGTCCCTTCGGGGCGTTAGAGGAGCAGCACGTCGCGTTAGAGGAGCAACACGTCACGGTGGCGCGAGCGAGAGACGGGCGATGGATCGCTGACCCGCCGGCAGATCCTTTGGATCCTCACGAACGCTGAGTCCCGACTGCAATGAAGCGTGTTCGAACAGCCGCCTACTGGATTGCGCCGCTTCTTTTCTGCCTCGTCCTCTACCGGCAGGGCCTCAAGTCCTGGTTCCTGCTGGATGACTTTTCCCTGCTGCGCCTCGACTCGCAGGTTCACGGCTGGCATGACTTCTGGAAGGCCCTGTTTGCTCCCATCGCCCAGGGCACCATTCGCCCCTGGAGCGAGAGGGTCCCCTTCATGGCGTTCTATGCGCTGTTCGGGCTCCGGGCGCTGCCGTTTCGCGCCTGGGTTTTCCTGACGCAGTTTGCCAACCTGATCTTGATCGCATCCCTGACGCGGCGCGTTACGGGCTCGGCGGTGGCCGGATTCTGGGCCCCCATTCTCTGGATCGCCAGTAGCGGGATGTATTGGGTCATGTCGTGGACGGCGATTTACGCCCACGTGCAGTGCAGTTTCTTCCTGCTCCTGGCGTTTCATTTTCTATTGCGCTTTATCGAGACGGGCCGGTCCCGTTATAACGTCTGCCAATGGGCGGTATTTCTACTGGGCTTCGGCGCCCTGGAGATTAACGTGGTCTATCCCGCGCTGGCCGCCTGCTACACGCTCTTGTGCGCTCGACCCTATTTCCGGCGGACGCTCCCCCTGTTCGTTCCCTCGGTGGCTTTCGCGGTCCTCCATACCATCGCTGTGCCCAAGCCGAGCAGCGGAGTGTACGCCAAGGTTTTCGACTTCTCCGTTCTCCGCACCCTTTGGACCTATTGGCAATGGGCGTTGGGGCCGAGCCAGTTGAGCATGGTGGTTCTCCTGCCCTCGTGGACGGTGATTCTGGGAACCGCCGGGCTGACAGCGGCGGTTGCGGGCTTCGCCTTGCGGCGGACGTGGCGCGGGGACTGGCTGCCGCTGTTCTTTCTTTTGTGGTTCGGGATCACCATTGCGCCGGTTCTGCTCCTGCGCAACCACGTTATCGAATACTATCTCACCATCCCCACGATCGGTCTGGCGATGCTGGGAGGCTGGGGCCTGGCCTGCGCCTGGCAGGCCGGCTGGGCGTGGAAAACGGTCGCCGTTGCCGCGGCAGCGGCATACTTCGCAGCGTCGCTGCCCGTGGCCAGCGTGGGAACAAAATACTGGTACGACCTGAGCCGGGGGGCCAAGACGATGGTGCTGGGGGTCGTCCGAGCCCACCAGCTCCACCCGAACAAGGTGATCCTCCTCTCCGGAATGGACAGCAGCCTGTTCTGGACCGCCTTCTTTCACCGGCCCTTCCTCCTGTTCGACACGCCGGACGTTTACCTGGTTCCCGGCTCGGAATCCCGGATCGAGCCGCATCCGGAGTTGGGCAAGGTGGACGGCTACGTCTTCTCGGCTCCGGCGACGGCTCAAGGACTGGAACGCGGTCAGGTGGTGATCTACAAAATTGCCGGCGGCGCGCTGCAGGACATTACCGGCGCCTACGGGCTTCCTGTGGGCTACATGCTGGATGTGGCGGATCCCCGCGCCGCCGCTCAACTGGTCGAGGGATGGTATGGAGTGGAATACGATGCCTGGCGCTGGACCAAGCGCAAGTTCTCGGTTCTGCTGCATCCTCCGGACGGCGCCGCCCAGAGGGGCGCGCTCCTGCAGTTGGCATTCACGGCGCCCGATGCGGTGATTTCCAAGCTGCAGTCGATTTCTCTGTCGGCCGCTGTCGACGGAGTAGCTTTGCATCCTCAGGCGTACACTCACGCCGGGGAGTTCGTCTACTCGAGCGACGTCCCCGCGAAGTTATTGACCGGCGAAACCGTGAAGGTGGAGTTCACCCTCGACAAGGCGCTCCTTCCCAGCAACCGGGACTTGCGCGAGTTGGGCGTGATCGTCACCAGGGTCGGTTTTCGAACCAGATAGAACCTGGACGTCAGAACGTTCTCGTGCCGTTGGCCTTCAGGCGGATCTTATATAGGGACGTTCGCGCCGTGATGTAAAGCGTGCGGTAATTATCTCCCCACCCTACGTTGCTGGGCTGCTCCAGTGTTGCGATGGTTCCCAATCGTCGCCCGGCGGAGTTGAAAACCTGCACGCCTCCGGTTCCCGCCACATAGATATTGCTGTTCTCGTCGGTCTTGAGCCCGTCCGCGCCGGGAGCCTCGCCGACGATACGGCCGTTCGAAAGCGACCCGTCAGGCCCGAGGTCATAAGTGCGCACGTTGCCGACCCGCGAGTCGGCGACGGAGAGGACCTGCTGGTTGGCGGAAAGCGCCACGCCGTTGGGGCCGGCGGGCTCGCGAGTGGCCAGCCGTACCTCGCCCTTGCGCGTGATCTGATAGACGGCGGAAAAATCGGTCTTTCCGGCGACCGCGGTCGCGTTGCGGCCGCGTAGGTCCGTGAAATAAATGTTGCCGTCGATGCAATAGACGATGTCGTTCGGCGCGTTCAGCGCTTTGCCCTCGAACTTGTCGGCCAGCACGGTGATCGAGCCGTCTTTTTCGGTGCGGGTCACGCGGCTGGCGGTTCCCTCGCAGGCGAGCAGCCGGCCCTGGTGGTCGAAGGTGAGACCGTTGGCGCCGTTGGAATTTTCACGAAACGTCTGGACGGGCTCGCCCGGCGTATACTTCATGATGCGGTCGGCCGGGATGTCGCTGAACAACAGGTAGCCGAGGCGGCTGAACACAGGTCCCTCGGTAAACTTGAGATCCGACAGGACCTTCTCCACCTGGGCGCCGCTCTCCAATATGTCTTCGAGTGAGTTGCTTTGGGCCACTACGACCCCCTTCCGTGTGCGTAATAGGATTGAGCCGGGGCGCGGTAAACGATCTTGAGCTGCGGGGTTTCGAGGCGCTTATGGCCTTGGTATCGCGATTCCATCAAAAACGAGAGCGCACCGGTGGTGAGAAGCGTGCGCTCGACCGGATAGTCGTGACGGCCGGTGAGATACATGCGGGCGATCGAGTCGACAAGCGGGCTGAAGTTGTTCGAATTCTGTGTCGGCACGTAACAGAGCGTGGAATGTTCCTTGCCACCCACGCGCGCCGCAAACAGATATTCGTTGACCATCCCGGGCAGCATGAGAGCATGGCCGGCGAAACCGTCGTTATATTCGATTCGGCACAGCACCGCGTTGCGAACGTCCTCGGGCCGGCTGGTGCGCCCCCGACGCCCTAACTTTTCAGCGTGGGAGAGCGCGGCGTCGAGCAACGGGCGCGGCCACCGGCCTTCTTGGGCCGCTTTCCACACCGCCTCGCCCTCCAGGTGATGCACGGCGCGAACGCCGGTTTCGCCGCCCTTGCGCCGCTCGGCGAAGCACTGCAGCACTTCCAGGTTGTGGAAGATTCCGCCGTCCTCGACCCAGCCGCCGCCGACCGACAGCGCCTCCTCGAACGGGGCGTCCAGTGGGAAGTCGAGCTCGGGCCGGCGGAAGGTTACCGAGCAGGAGGAGCCGGCCATCATCGGGAATTTCAGCCGGACCGACTGGTCGTACATCCACTTGGCCTTGTTCCAGTCGTAGGAAAGGTGCTTGTCGGTGAAGACCGGAACGGCCCGGCCGGATTTGTCAAAGACCTCGATGATCTGCTGGAAGAATTCGTGACGCGGATAAAGCTTCTGGTATTTCTCGTTGTCCGGGTAATCGCCGTGCTCGGCCACCTGCAACACGGCATCGACGGCGAGCTTGCCGGTTCCCAGCGTGAGGGCGTCGGCGATGGTCGGATAGATCTTGACGCCGTAAGCGGCCGCGAGCCGGCGGCTGATGTCGTTCGCAGGGACCTGGGCGACGTAGAGCGAGACGACATCGCAGGGCGGCGGATAGTAGGTGTCGTTGATCCAATAGCCTTCCAGGAAACGGGTGATGAAGTTGTCGCTGTGGGATCGGACGTGATAGACGGTGGAGAGTGCGGCGACCTTCTTGCGGGGCCCGGAGGGCGCCTGCGCCGCCGACGCAAGGGCCCCTGTAGCAATCGGCGGCCAAGCGCCCGCGGCGGTTTTGACCAAGGCGCCGGCGGCGGTCTGCGTTAAAAATGCCCGTCGGGAAATCATGATAGCTTCTTCGCTGCCTCCTCGTTCTGCCGCATCACGCGCAGCAGGTTCTCGCCCATGATCTTGCGAGTGTCCGCGTCCGAGTATCCCATATCGAGCAAGCCGCGAACCAGGGCGGGGAACTTGGAAACGTCCTCCAGCCCCTGCGGCGCCATGCCCGAAATGCCGTCGAAGTCGGAGCCCAGGCCGACGGAATCCGGCCCCGCCAATTTTGCCACATGATCGATGTGCCGGAGCACGGCCTTGACGTCCACCGGAGGCAGCCTGCTGCGAAACCGCTGCTGGATGGCCCGCTTCAGCTCCCAGCGCTTGGGATTGCCGGCTTGCTGGATGAGCAGGTCGGCGATCTCACGGTTCCGCTGCTCCTGGTAGCCCGAGAAGATCTGGTAGGCCTTGGTGTCGAGATACGCGACGCTGCAATTGATGAAGCAGACCCCGCCCTTGGCGGCCAGCGCCCGCAGCATGGCGTCGCTCATGTTGCGCGGGATATCGCACAGCGCGCGGGCCGAGGAGTGGGATGCGATCAAGGGCGCACGGCTCACTTCGAGCGCGTCGTAGAAGGTCTTGTCCGAGACGTGCGAGATATCGACCATCATGCCCAGCCGGTTCATCTCCGCGACCACATCGCGGCCGAAAGCCGACAGGCCGTTGTGGACGGCGCGGTCGGCGCTGGAGTCGGCCCAGTTGTTGGTCCGGAAGTGGGTCAGGGTCATGTAGCGGACGCCGAGCCGGTAGAAGTCGCGCAGGATGCGCAGGTCGTCCTGGATCATGTGGCCGCCCTCGATGCTGAGGAGCGCCGCGATCTTGCCCTGGCCATGCAGGCGAGTGATGTCGCCGGCGGTGTAGGCGACCTGCATGTCGTTGGGATAGCGCCGCGCGGATTCGTGCACGGCGTCGATCAGGTCGAAGGCGCGCGCCACCCAGAGCTGCGGCGGATGCTCCTGCGGCTGGGCGGGCACACCGAAGAAAACGGCGCCCACGTGGCCCCGCTTCAAGCGCGGGATGTCGGCTTCGTTGTATTCGTGCGCGACACCCATGTCGTAACCCTCATCGACGATATACCAGGGCGTATCGATGTGGGTGTCGACGATGAGAATGTCGTTCATCAGCCGCTCGAACCGCTGCTGGACGGATCCCGTCTGTGGGAGCAGGGCGGCCGCCCCGAGGGCGCCCAGAAACTCTCGCCGGGTGGTCACAGCGGCATTCTAGCAGGTGTTCTGATATCCTGCCCTGTTATGTCTGCTCCCTTTCGACTGGACAATCGCCGCGTGCTGGGACCGGCGGTGACGACCACAGCGCTCGATGTGACCAGTGAGGATGCGGTCCGGGCGCTCTTTGCGGGTCTGCCGGCGCTGGACATCCTGGTCAACAACGCCGGCATTGGGCTGGTGGGAAGCGTGGAAGAGACCACGATGGAGGACTGGCAGCGGCTCTTCCGCGTCAACGTCGACGGGATGTTTCTTTGCAGCAAGTACGCCCTGCCCCTGCTGCTCGCTTCGCCTCGCGGCTCGATCGTCAACATGGGGTCGGTGGCGGGGCTCGGCGGTGTCAAGCGGCGCTTCGCCTACTGCGCGACCAAGGGGGCGGTAGTGGCGCTGACGCGCCAGATGGCCCTCGATTACGCCGGTCGGCTGCGCGTCAACTGCGTCTGCCCGGGTACGGTGCATACGCCGTTTGTCGAAGGATACCTCGAAAAATTTCACAAGCACGAAAAGGACAAGGTCCGCGCCGAGCTGCATGCCCGGCAGCCCATCGGCCGAATGGGCAAGCCCGAGGAGATCGCCCACATGGTGCTCTATTTGAGCTCGGATGAGGCCGAATTTGTGACAGGTTCGATCCTCACCATTGATGGCGGCTGGATGGCTGCGTAACGCCGGCAAGTCATTGGAACAAGTAGACCCAAGCGCTATCGCCGCGCACTCGTGAAAATCGTCTTGGGCAGCATGGCGTGTACGCCCTTCACTCCATCAACCACCTGGGTGACCTGCAAATCGACCGCCGCGCTGCAAAGCATATAGGCATCATCACGAGATAGCCCGCGCGCAGTCACCAGATAGTCGATCATCTCTCTGGTCGCCCGCCGGGCCGCTTCGTCCAGCGTCTCGTGGAAGCCCATGGTGATGATATGCGTCGGCGTCTCGGCGCGAGGCCAGTGCAGCTTCATGTCTTTGCGAACAGTAAAGCGAAACACCCCGGTTAGGGGAGCCTCGATGGCGGTCAGGTTCACTTCTCCATCTCCCTGGCCGGCGTGGCCGTCGCCGACCGAGAAAAGCGCCCCGGGCGCGTGCACCGGCATGTAAAGCGTCGTTCCGGCGATCAATTCTTTGTTATCCATGTTGCCGGTGTGGGCTCCGGGCGGGGCGCTATCGGCGCGGCCCATGGGCGGCGCCACGCCCATGCTGCCAAAAAACGGCCGCAGCGGAACCCGAATACCGGGACCAAACTCCGCCACCCCGGCCTGCTTATTGAGCGGCACCAGCTTGGTGCGCATGTAGGGATACTCGTCCGCCAGCATGCCGAATCCCGGTTGGAACAGCATCCAGCCGTAGGCGGAGCGAAGATGAGTCTCCAGGATGTCGACCTGAAGCACGTCTCCCGGGGCTGCGCCCTCCACGTACACCGGCCCGGTGAGCTGGTGCGGCCCCGGCCCATGATCCTTCACCTGGGCGTAGATTTCCTTCAGCTCGCGGAGACTGGGATCGCTGGCCGCGACGCCCAAACTCTCCAGCATTTCCGGAATGCCGCCTACAGTGTCGATGCGCACGGTGGCCCCCGAAGCCACCCGCAGAACGGGCTTGACGTCAGCGCCGTAGTAGCCCCAGGTGATCGTGGACGGCGTGCACCGCAGAGTTTGCTGAGCGTGCAGGGAAGCTGCCGAAAAAACAATCAGAAGCAGAGTTGTTCTCATGTTGGACCTAGCAGGCGGATGAAAAAAGCCGGGCATATCTCCACTCTACCAGCCCATCACATAGTCATCTTTAGCGGGGCTGACGCCACCGTACATCAGGCCGGTCTTCGGATCGATCAGGATCATCTTCACCGCTCCGGCGCCGGAAGGCTGCTGCCGGTAAGGCAACTGGAGAGCGACGACGTGCAGGCGGTGCCCCTTGGCGGCCAGCGCCGCGCCGGAGCGGTCGGCCAGCACCTTGGGCACGGTCAGAGTGTCGCCGGGCTTGTGGGGGAACATCGTGGGGTAGAAGCTCGCGGTCGTGACGGTCGGCGCTTCGGCCGCCTGCTGCACGTTCATCCCGAACTCGACCACGCTCAGGAACGCCTGGAGCATCGCCTGGGGCTGGTTGTCGCCGCCGGGGGTGTTGAAGGCCAGGAACGGCTTGCCGTCCTTCATGGCCAGGGCGGGGTTGATGGTGTGGAGCGTCCGCTTGCCGGGGACCAGGACGTTGGGGTGGTCCGTGTCCAGGTAGAAATAAGGCATACGGTCGTTGAGCACGTAGCCGCCGCCCTCGACGACCATGCCGCTGCCGAAAGTGGCATTCACGCTGTGGGTGACCGAAACGACGTTCCCGAAGCGGTCGGCGATGGAAAACGAAGAGGTCTCGCCCTGACTTCCCTCGCCGGTCACACCAGCCGGGACCGGCTGCGGGCCGTCTTCGTAGGAGATCGCGTGGCCGCCCAGGAGCGCCCGGCCGGTGCGGGGATCGCCCGGCGGGGCGACGCCGCGGATGGCCCGGTCCATGCGGATCAGAGTGCGCCGGGCGGCTGCATATTGTTTCGACAGCAGCTCCCGGGTCGGAATGTCCTTGAAGCGCGGATCGGTGATGTAGTGGTCGCGGTCGGCGAAGGCCAGCTTCAGCGCCTCGGTAATCACGTGCAGGTACTCGGCGGAATTGTGGCCAAGCCGGCGCAGGTCCAAGCCCTCGACCATGTTCAGCGCCATCAGCAGGACGACGCCCTGGGAATTCGGAGCGGCCTCGAAGACCTGATAGCCCTTGTAGTCGGTGCTGATGGGCTCTGCTTGCTCGGCCCGGAAAGAAGCCAGGTCGTCATAGCGGATCAGGCCGCCCTGTTTCTCATAGAAATCGGCGGTGAGGTGGGCGAGCGAGCCGCGGTAGAACGAGTCGGC